>JAAWOE010000025.1 GCA_022799315.1 Clostridia bacterium
TTTGATGGGGAAGGAAAAGAAGTAGCACGAGCAACAACAAATGAAGCAGGACAAGTAACATTTACAGGCTTAGAAGTAGGAAACTACTATTATAAAGAAGTAAGTGCTCCAACAGGATATGTACTAAATAGTACAGAGTACCACTTCACAGTAGAAAATGATGGAACAGTAAAATCAATAGGCGAAACAAACTTTGTAATCTACAATAATAGAGTAAAAGCAGAACATACAGTAATAACAAAATATGTAACAGATACAACATTACCAGTATCAGGAGCAGTAATAGGACTATTTGACGTAAATGGAAATAAACTAACAGAGCAAACAACGAATGAAAAAGGGCAAATAGACTTTACAGGATTAGAACCAGGAACATACAAATATAAAGAACTAATAGCACCAGATGGTTATATATTAAATGAAACAATGTATACATTTACAATAGCAGAAGATGGAATAGTAACATTTGATAGTGCAAATGGAATAATTTACAACGATAAAGTCACAATGAAAGATAGCTTTATAATTACTAAAAAGAAAACTGGAACAGATACATTAGTATCAGGAGCAATAATTGGAGTATTTGATGGGGAAGGAAAAGAAGTAGCACGAGCAACAACAAATGAAGCAGGACAAGTAACATTTACAGGACTAGAAGTAGGAAACTACTATTATAAAGAAATAAGTGCTCCAGCAGGTTACATATTAAACAACACAGAATACCACTTTACAGTAGAGAACGATGGAACAGTAACACTAGCAGAGGGAACAACAAAAGTAATTTACAATGATAGAGTATCTAAAGACCATATAATAATTACAAAATATGTAACAGGTACAACAACACAAGTTTCAGGAGCTGTAATTGGACTATTTGACGTAAACGGAAATAAACTAACAGAACAAACAACAGATGGAAAAGGACAAGTAGACTTTGCAGGATTAGAAGCAGGAACATACAAATATAAAGAGCTAACAGCTCCAGAGGGTTATATATTAAATGATACAATGTATGCATTTACAATAGCAGAAGATGGAACAGTAACATTTGATAGTTCAAATGGAATAATCTACAATACAAGAGTAACTATGCGTGACGAATTAATAATTACAAAATATAGAACAAATACAGAGGTAGGATTACCAGGAGCAGTAATTGGAGTATTTGATGCTAATGGAAAAGAAGTAGCAAGAGAAACAACAGGTGAAAATGGAACAGTAACATTTACAGGCTTAGAAGTAGGAAACTACTATTATAAAGAAATAAGTGCTCCAACAGGATATGTACTAAATAGTACAGAGTACCACTTCACAGTGGACTATTTGATGCAAGCGGAAATAAACTAGTAGAACAAACAACAAATGAAAAAGGACAAGTAGACTTTACAGGATTAGAACCAGGAACATACAAATATAAAGAGCTAACAGCACCAAATGGTTATGTGTTAAATGATACAATATACACATTTACAATAGCTGAAAATGGAACAGTAATATTTGATACTGCAAATGGAATAATCTACAACAAGAAGAAAGAAGACAAACCAGATATTCCAAAAGTATATGGGGATGTAACCTTAGTAAAATACGAAGAAGGAACAACAATAAGAGTAGAAGGAGCTATAATCGGAATATATGATAAGGATGGAAATCCTATCAAAAATGAAAAAGGTAATGTAATACAATTCATAACAAACGAATATGGTGAAGCTAAATTTAAAATACGTCCAGGAACATATCAATATAAAGAACTAAAAGCACCAAACGGATATATATTAAATGAAACAACATATACATTTACAGTAGCAGAAGACGGAACTGTAACATTTAAAGAAAACACAAACGGAATAATCTACAACAAGAAAAAAGAAGAAAAACCAGATATTCCAGAAGTGTATGGCAATATCACTATAGTAAAATATGAAGAAGGAACTAAGAAAGGATTAAAAGGAGCAATAATAGGTATATATGACAGTAACAAAAAAGAAGTAAAAATAACAACTAAAGAAAATGGAACAATAAACTTCAAAGCAAAACCAGGAGTATACCAATATCAAGAATTAGTGGCACCAGATGGATATGAACTAGATAGTACAATATATACGTTTACAGTAACCAAAACGGGAGAAGTAATCTTTGATAACGATACAAAAGGAATAATCTACGATAAGAAAAAAGAAGAAAAACCAGATATACCAGACACGCCAGATAAACCAGATGTTCCAGACAAACCAGTAACACCAGAAAATCCAAAAGGAAATACAATAATACCAGGAGAAAACACAACAATAAAAGAACAACCAGAAAACATGGTAAACGGAAGACTTCCACAAACAGGTGAAACAGAAGGAATGGTTATAATAACTTTAATATTAGCAGTATTCGGAATTTACTTTGGCATCAAAATAAGAAACAAACAATAAAATAAATGATGGCATTTATGCCATCATTTATTTTTAATTTATTACCAATGATAAGTCTCATTTTTTGAAATCTTAAAAGCTCTAAATAATTGTTCCAACAAAAATACACGAATAAGTTGATGAGGAAAAGTCATCTTAGAAAAACATAACATTTCATTTGCGATATTTAAAATATTATCTGCAAGGCCTAAAGTACCACCAATAACAAAGGTAATACTACTATTGAAATTTAAAGCAATATCCTCTATTTTTTTAGAAAAATCCTCACTAGAAACTTCTTTGCCCTTCAAATCTAAAACTATAATATGAGAATCTTTCTTTATATGTTCTAAAATTCTATTACATTCTTTCTCTTTAACTTCATTAATAATAGAAGGATTAATTTTATTAGGTAACTTTTCATCTGAAACCTCAAAAATATTTAGATTACAATATTTAGATAATCTTTTAGAATACTCATCTATAGCATCTTTCAAATAATTTTCTTTAATTTTTCCAACACAAACAATATTAATAGTAAGCATTATTACCTCCTAATTACTTTGCAATTTGCAAAGGAGTAGAAATATCCAAAACATCAGTTGGATGGTCTCTATTTGCAACATTTAAGCTAATAGAGTCTTGAGAACAATTATTAAATCTCAATTCTTCGACAACAGTATTATAAGCAAGTTCAGGAAAATTGTTTTCCTTAGAAAGATGTCCTAAAGTTACATTTTTCAAACCTGAATTAATTAAATGAGCAATTGTTTTACCTGCTAAATTATTAGGTAAATGCCCATTAGGTCCAGCAATTCTTGTTTTCAAAAGATATGGGTAGCGTGAACATTTTAAAACCTCAGGATCATAATTTGCTTCAAGCATTAAAAAATTACTGCCATTTAGAGCATCCATAATAGAATTTGTAACATGTCCTAAATCTGTTGCAATACTTAATTTCTTATCATCACATAAGAAATTAAAACCACAAGGTTCTGCAGCATCATGAGGAATTAAAAAAGAGTGAATTTTAAAATCACCAATTTCAAAATCCTCATTAGCATTAAAATACTTTATATTACTAGAACTAATTTTATCCCTTTGTCCAGGCATAGCATCCCAAGTTTTATGAGTTGCATATACTGGAATATCAAACTTTTTAGAAATAGTACCTAAACTTTGAACATGATCAGAATGCTCATGAGTAACCAAAATTGCATCAATATCATTAATATCAACATTAATAGAGCTAAGACCATCAAAGATTTTCTTAGCACTAACACCACTATCAATTAATATTTTAGAATTAGAACTTTCTAAAAACAAACTATTACCTGTACTACCGCTATATAAACTACAAAATTTCAACATTTGTTAATACATCCTTTGCTATCTAAATATAGTAAAATATAAAATTACTTAATATATATTTTTTCTTTCTTCTGTTCTCCAAGGCGTTTAAGAATAATTGGCTTTAACAAGAAAAGAAACACATTAAAAAATGAATAAGAAAAAACGTCGCTTTGCTCAGTAGGTCGAACTCATACATAAAAAATATATATTAAGTAATTTTTAAATTTAAAGTAGCTTCACGTGGATGATGTGCTTTTCTTTTTAAGCCTAAAAAGAAAAGCACATCATCCAGCAAGATGAAGCGGATTTATATTGATAAAACATAAATTATGCTAGATTTTATTCACTAACACGTTCAATATTTGCACCAATATTCTTGAATTTTTCTTCTATATTTTCATAACCTCTATCAATATGCTCAAGATTATAAATTTCAGTAGTACCTTCTGCACAAACACCAGCGATAATTAATGCAGCGCCTGCTCTTAAATCCGTAGCATAAACAGGTGCACCATATAAATTATCGACACCTTCAAAAATTGCAGTTTTTCCTTGTGCTGTAATTTTTGCCCCCATTTTATTTAATTCATCTGTATATTGAAATCTAGATTCCCAAATACTTTCATTAATTATACTTGTACCATCTGAAATAGATAATACAACACCCATCTGAGATTGTAAATCCGTAGGGAAACCAGGATATGGTGAAGTTTTTATATTTGCCTTACTAGTCTTTGAATCGCACCATACATGTATTGCATCTCCATCAATTTCCTCAGCATGTGCTCCCATTTCTATAATTTTTGCACTAATACATTCTAAATGTTTTGTTATACAATTTTTAATAATCAAATCACCACGAGAAGCAACAGCAGCAAGCATAAAAGTACCAGCTTCAATCTGATCTGGAACAACAGAATAGCTAATGTTACCAGAAAGTTTGCTAACACCATTAATCTTAATAACATCAGTTCCAGCACCACGAACATCTGCACCCATTGTATTTAAAAAGTTTGCAACATCAACAATATGAGGTTCTTTAGCAGCATTATCAATAATAGTAGTACCTTCAGCTAAAACGCTTGCAAGCATAATATTAATTGTTGCTCCAACAGAAACCATATCCATATATATAGAAGTACCAACTAATTTATCGGTATTAGCAGTAATTTTGCCTTGTCCAACATCTACTGTTGCACCAAGAGCTTCAAAACCTTTAATATGTTGATCAATAGGTCTTGCTCCAAGTTTACATCCTCCAGGCATACCAACTTGAACATGATGACATCTACCAAGCAAAGCACCAATTAAGTAGTAAGATGCTCTAAATTTTCTAGTTAATTCTAAAGGAGCATTGGTACAACATAAATTTCTAGAATCTATAGTAATAGAATTGTTAGAAGTCCAAGTAATTTTAGCACCCAATTCTTCTATAATTTCGCATAATAATTTAACATCACTAATATTAGGTAAATTATCTATTGTACATATTCCATCTATAAGCAAAGCAGCAGGTAAAATAGCAACAGCAGCGTTTTTTGCACCACTAATTTTAACCTCTCCTTTTAAAGGGGTTTTACCTTTGATAACTAATTTATCCAATATAATTCCTCCAAAAAATCAATTAAGAATAGCGTATTATATACTCTATTCTTAAAAAATATACCATAAAACAATATTATTTACAACAGTTTTTTAGCAAATTAGTAATAGATACGGTTCATTTTTATAAAAAAAGAATAAATACTTAATGTACTTATTCTTAAAATCAAATTAATTCTTTGCAGTCATAATCTTTGCATTTTGGAAAAGCTCTATAAGTTTAAATTTAAAACTGATTTCAGAATTATCTTCATTAGAAATTAAACTAAACTCTTCGCTAGATAAATCCTTTTTAATAACTTCTTTAGACTCATCTGGAACAATACCCGAACTTACATCAACAAAACATAGGGGAGGAAACATTACGCACCACCAATTTTGCCCGCGAGCATTGCCAATTTTGATTCTTAAGGCATCATAATAACCGCTTGGAAGTGAAATATCACCATATGTTTTAGTAGGAAATGAAAAATTACCAATTTCAATACTTACATCATAATTAAAACCATTTTCATGTATAGTATCTAAAGCAATTTTCTTAAATTCATCTTGATGTTTAGAAGCAATATCAATGGCTTCTGCCTTAGATTTTGCATCTCTACAAAGGCTATTCATATAAGAAAGCACATTATCACGTACAATATATTTTAAATCTTGATCCTCTTTACTATCACTATTAGCAATAACATGTAATCTAAAAACACTGTTAGCTAAATCAGTAGATACAGCATCTACATATGAAAATGCAGAAATCGTTATATATAAGAATAGTAAAAATAAGAACAAAATGGAATATTTTACTTGTTTACTACATACAATATTTAATAAAGTTTTCAAAATTAAAACCTCCAATCAAAAAAATACTAAAATGTAAAAATATCTCTTTAAAAAAAGTATTAACCAAAAAAAAGAAAATATACATGCACTTCAAAAAAATGAAATAAATGTCGAAAAAATCTTTGTATTTATTATGAAACATTATTGACATATATTTGTAATAATGGTAAAATTTACCAGTGGAAAAACGAAAGAAAAGGGCGGGAATACTGATGAAAAATAGTGAAATCAAAGTAAACAGAGTGTGTGGTTTCTATGTAAATGATTGGCATTTAACAACAATGATATTACCACATATAAATAAAAGCATAAAGGAAAACAAACACATAGTAACAATAATGGAAAAAGGAATTAAAGAACAAATTGAAGAACTATTATCAAAAATGAACTTAAACAAAAATACACAAGAAGAAATACTAAACATCGATTGGACAAGTAAATCCGTATGCAAATACAGTAGAGTAAAAGAAGAAATAGAAGAAAAATTAAAAGATAGCAAAAGTCTAAATATAATTATAAACGGAACAAAAGAATATATAGAAATTGCAAACAAAAACATGTATAAAGCAATAGAAAATTTAAAATTTAAAGAAATAACAATAATAAATTGTTATGAAATTACAAAAGAAAGCAATATAAAAGAAATATTAAGTAAGCATGAATTTGTAATAAATACATCAGGAATAAACAAAATAGAAGAAGTGTTTAAAGATTATAAAAGCCAAGAAAAAATAGCAGAATAAGATAAAAAAACAGTATTTTAACTAAAATTGAGTACTGTTTTTTGTATTATAGAAAACATGTTATGCAGGGGCGATTTTAATCGCCCAAATAGAGATACTGTTTTTTATAGTCCGCTTCATCTTGCTGGATGATGGGCATTTTCTTTTTAGGCTTAAAAAGAAAAGTACGTCATCCACGTGAAGCTACTTTGCGAATATATCTAAATTTGAAAAGAATTAATAATCAAATATGAAAAAACATACATATTGACTTATCATTATTTATATTATAATATATAATCACAATAATTAAATAAGTGGTATATAACCGAACAATAAAGGAAGTATAAGTTATGTATAAAAAATATGAAAAAGTTAAAGAAATATTAAAAGAAAACAAACAAGAACATCTATTAATATGGTATGACAAATTAATTGAGCAAAAAAGAGAACAACTATTAGATAGAATATTAACAATAGACTTTGAACAAATAAATGAACTATATAAACAAGCAAAACAAAAAAAAGACTTCAAAGAATGTAAAGTAGAGCCATTATCATATATAGATAAAGAAAAATTATCAAAAGAAGATAAAGAAAAATATGAAGCAGAGGGAAAAAAAGAAATAGCCGAAGGAAAATATGCAGTAGTAACAATGGCAGGAGGACAAGGAACTAGACTAGGTCACAATGGGCCAAAAGGGACATTTGAACTAGAAGTAGGAGAAAAAAAGCCATTATTTACACTACTTGCACAAACAATCAAAGAAGCTAATAAAAAATATAATGTTACAATTCCATGGTATATAATGACAAGTAGAGAAAATAATTATAAAACAACAGATTTCTTTAAAAGACATGACTACTTTGGAATGGGTGAAGAAAATATCAAATTCTTTATTCAAAATGAATTACCAATGGTAGATGTTAAAGGAAAGATACTTGTTGATGAAGCAGGAATGATAAAAGATGCAGCAGATGGACATGGTGGTATATTTGAAGCAATGAATAAAGATGGCATTATAAAAGACATGAAAAAAAGAGGAATTAAGTGGATTTTTATAGCAGGTGTTGATAATGTGCTTGCAAAAATGGTAGATCCAATTTTAACAGGACTTGCAATAGAAAATAAATGCTTAGCTGCAGGAAAATCAGTTGTAAAAAGTAATCCAAAAGAGCGAGTAGGAGTATTTTGCAAAAAAGATAACAGACCAAGTGTAATAGAATACACAGAAATAACAGACGAAATGGCAGAAGCAAGAGATGAAAATGGAGAACTTCTATATGGTGAATCACATATTCTATGTAATCTATTTAACATTAAAGCAATAGAAGAAATAGCAAAAAATAAATTACCATATCATAGTGCCTTTAAAAAAGCAAAATATATAGACAAAAATGGCGTTATAGTAGTACCAGAGGTGCCAAATGCATACAAATTTGAAGCCTTCATATTTGATGCATTTGAAAGATTAGATGATATGGCGATAATGAGGGTAAAAAGAGAAGAAGAATTTGCGCCAGTTAAAAACGCTGAAGGTGTAGACAGCCCAGAAACAGCAGCAAAATTATACTTGGATTATATTAAAAATAAAAAATAAAATTATAATAATAAAAAACCAAATGTAGCAATTTATATTTACATTTGGTTTTTTCTATTATACAATATCACATGAAAAGAATAGGTAAGACCTATTGATAAATAATAAGGAGGAAAAATAATGGATTATAAAGAAAAGTATAACGAATGGTGTAATAATCCAAATTTTGATGAAGAAACAAAAAACGAACTATTAAAAATAGAAGATAATGAAGAAGAAATAAAAGATAGATTCTATAAAGACTTAGAATTTGGTACAGGAGGACTAAGGGGCGTAATAGGAATAGGTACAAATAGAATGAACAAATATACAGTAGGAAAAGCAACACAAGGATTAGCAAACTACATAATAAAAAAAGGTGTACAAGAAAAAGGAGTAGCAATTAGCTACGACTCAAGACATATGTCAAAAGAATTTAGTGAACAAACAGCATTAATATTAAATGCAAATGGAATAAAAACATATGTATTTAGTGAACTAAGACCAGTTCCAGAATTATCATTTGCAACAAGAGAATTAAAATGTACAGCAGGAATAATGATTACAGCAAGCCATAATCCACCAAAATACAATGGTTACAAAGTATACTGGGATGACGGAGCTCAAATTGTAGCACCAACAGATAAAGAAATAATAAATGAAGTAAATGCAGTTACAGATTACTCTAAAATAAAAACAATGCCAAAAGAAGAAGCAGTTAAACAAGGCTTATATAATAGTATACTAGAAGAAATTGATAACCGTTATATGGAAGAACTAAATAAACTTGTTATAAATAAAGATATAATAAAACAAGTACAAAAAAATTTAAAAATAGTATACACTCCACTACATGGAACAGGAGCAACACCAGTAAAAAGAATATTAGGAGAACTTGGTTTTGAAAACATATACGTAGTACAAGAACAAGAGGCTCCAAATGGAGACTTCCCAACAGTAGATTATCCAAATCCAGAAGATCCAAAAGCATTTAGACTAGCATTAGAACTTGCAAAAAAAGTTGATGCAGATATAATAACTGCAACAGATCCAGATGCAGATAGACTAGGAGTATATGCAAAAGATACAACTACTGGAGAATATAAAGCATTTACAGGAAACATGTCTGGAATGTTAATTGCAGAGTACATTTTAAGCCAAAAAAGAGAACAAAATGAAATACCAGAAAATGGAGTATTAGTAAAAACAATAGTATCTACAAACATGGCAGATGCAATTGCAAAAGAATACAATATAGAACTAATGGAAGTATTAACAGGCTTTAAATTCATAGGAGAAAAAATAAGAGAATTTGAAACTGCAGGAGATAGAAAATATTTATTTGGATTTGAGGAAAGTTATGGTTGTTTAGTTGGAACACATGCAAGAGACAAAGACGGAATAGCAGCAGTAATGATGCTCTCAGAAGCAGCAGCATATTACAAATCTAAAGGCTTAACATTAGTAGACCAAATGGAAAATATGTACAAAAAATATGGCTACTATAAGGAAGGACTTGTTTCATTAACAATGGAAGGTGCAGACGGAGCAGAAAAAATAAAACAAATAATGGAAAATCTAAGACAAAATGCGCCAAAAACATTTGGGAGTTATAAAGTGTTAAAAGCAAAAGACTACAAAATAAGTGAATGTATAGACCTACAAACAAATGAAAAAATAAAAATAGAATTACCAACATCAAATGTATTATATTATGAACTAGAAAATGATGCTTGGTGTTGTGCAAGACCTTCAGGAACAGAGCCAAAAATCAAATTCTATATGGGAATAAAAGGAACATCAAAAGAAAATGCAGAACAAGAACTAGAAGCACTAAAACAAGCAGTATTGGAAGTAGTAAAATAAAAAGGGGGTTGCCGTGTTGTTCACAGCAACCCATTTTTTCTGTCTCTAAAAAACAAAATTAGATTGAAGAAAATCTTGTATCAGGTGTAATAAAAACATTGTGATAAAAAATGCTAAAACTATAGCACTGAGAGTTATTACAACTGATAAGATATCTGATAATACTGCACAAAGAGACAGAGGTATTAGACACTTTATTACAATTGTGGAAGCCAAAATACCTCCAGCCACAATGGTTAAAACCATGTGAACAAGACTGCTAGTTACAAAGGAATACAGTGCCCGACAAATTTTTCTTCCCATATTATATCCTCCTTTTTATGAAACATATGAGAATACTACCTTCATCATAAATGACTTATTTTATTATATATTAATTTTACATAATTTGCAAATTTGACTATAGAAGAGTTTATGTATATAATATTTTTAATTAAATTTTGGTTGAGAGGAAATATAGAGATGGGATCAATGATTGAATTAAATGATACACTTCAAATAACAAAAGAACAAGGATTTCCAGAAGAATTAAACTATGAAAAACATAAATTACATCCTTATAAAGCAGAAGACTTTAAAGATAAAATATTTGAATTTAAAAATAAACCTAATATAAGAAATTATCATATGCCACCAGTAAGGAACTTCTTAGTAGAAAATACAAATGGTAAATGGTTATATTGGGGACTAATACATATATTAGAAGTAAAACACGATTATATAAATAAAACTACATCAGGAAAATATAAAATTATTTATATAAATACACCAGAAGAAATGATACAAGCACATAATTTAATAGACAGAAATGAACAAACACGATATGAATTTTAAAACAAAAGCAGACGAAGCTGACATAAAGTCTTCTTCGCCTGCTTTTGTTTACACTAACGGTGTTAACCGATAGACCTTTCTCTCTTTCTTTTCCACTCGTGGTAACGGTTACGGCAGGGTTCAACAACCAGTTCGCTGATTTTCTCTTCAATCTTATAGTATACTTTTTCAAAGATAGTATAGTATCTGATGATTTGAAATCCGCCGTCAGGTTTGATGATTGCCTTGTCCCGTTTGTAAAGGTACCATGTACAGCCACTTTGCTGAGTGGTTATTGTGCCTTCATCCTTAAACTTAATAGTTAAAGGCTCCGGCAGGATAAGTCCTGTAGATAAAGCTCTGTTAACAATATATTCGCCCGGCCCTTCAGGGACACTCAGCTTTTCCCGTAACTGCTCTTTGGTGTAGTTTCGGTTAAGAACGAAGATTTCTCCGTGTCCGATTTGAGAGATGTGTGTGTAAAGTGTACTCATATAGCTCCTCCTTTGGCATATTGCCGATGACTATTTGTTTTACAACTACTATAATACAATTATATCACATTTACATAAATAAAGTTAAAAATCATATCAAAGCTTATGAACGTAAAATTTCATAAAATAAAAAAGGCCTTTCAAAAAACTTAATTGCTTGTATTGACAAACAAAAAAACAATGATATAATCACAATATAGATAGGAATTCGTGATGATATTATATTAAAGTTGATTTTATGTAAAATTAATGATATAATGTAATATGTAAAAGTAACAATTTTAATTAAATTTCATAAAATAGTATTATAATTATAAAAACTGAAATAATATATTAAAAAGTAAGCTATTTAGGAGTTGATATATATGGCAACAAAAAGTTTTTTAAAGAATATAGTTATTAAAAATAGAAAATCAGCAAGTTCTTTCATTTCTGCTCTTGAAAATGCAGAGAATAAGGGAAGAAAGAAAGTAACATTTAATACACCAATAAATACAGTAAAAGACAAGGAAAATATTAAAAAGATGTTTGGAGTATAATATATGGCATATAATATAATAAGTTTAGAAGACATATATGAATCTATAGGAGAAGAAAAGCTAAAAGAAATTCTTAATGAATTTGAATGTGATTTAAACAAAGATGTTGAATATTTTATAAAAGAAAAGGCAATCCAATTTTTAAAATTAGGGATTGCTAAAACATTTTTAATTAGTACATCATACAAAGAAAAACAAGTAATAGTCGGATATTTTTCACTTACTCATAAAGTTACAAGAATAAAGAAAAATTTGCTTAGTAATTCATTAAGAAAACGTTTAGGAAGATTTTCAGAGAATGATGAATTAAATTATTACATTATCTCTTTACCTTTAATAGGACAACTAGGGAAAAATTATAAAAATCAGTATAATGAATTAATTAATGGGGATATCTTGTTAAAGTTAGCATGTGATAAAGTTAAAGAGGCACAACAAATATTAGGAGGAAAATTCGTATTTTTAGAATGTGAAGACAAGCCTAAGTTAAAAGAATTTTATGAGAGTAATGGCTTTGTGTGTTTTGGAAAAAGAAATCTTGAAAAAGATGAACGTGAAAAAAATTCAGGAGAATATTTACTTCAAATGTTATGTGACTTGAGTAAAAATTAAATACATAGATAAAAATAGGCTGTGCAGTGCATAGTCTATTTTTTAAAAAGGTGACAGTTAAAAGATACTTCTCGGGAACACTTTGAAAATCATTTTTTAAGGTCGCAATTTGCGACCTTGAAAGGAAATAAAATCAAAAATCTAGACAATTACTTGTCTAGATTCCAGCCACTAATATTACTTCTTCTAATAGCCCCATACAAATTAGCACGAATATGAGGAAGCTCAACTTGCATATTCTTAATCAGTTCTTTCATATCTTCACGCTTTGAAACACCATCCATTGGGCAAGCTTTAGGCATAATTTCAATATTATTTTTCTTAACAAACTTTCTTATATCTTTTTCAGGAGCATAAATTAAAGGCCTAATAAGAGTCATTTTTGAACGGTCCATATAACTAACAGGTGCAAAAGTAGAAATGCTACCAGTATAAAAAAGATTTAGTAAAAATGTTTCTAGTACATCATCTTCATTATGGCCAAGAGCAATTTTATTACAACCCTCACGTATTGCAACACTATTAATAATACCACGACGAAGATTTGCACATAGTGAACATGGATTTTTTTCATTCCTTATATCAAATACAATTTCTTTAATATGGCTTTCTTCACAAAAAAACGGAACATCAAGCTCTTTACAAGTATCTTCTATAAGTTTACGATTAAAAAACTCAAAACCAGGGTCAACAGTAACCGCAATTATATCAAATTTCTTAGGATAAAATCTTTGTAAAGCCTTAAATCCCATAAGCATAGTAGTAGAATCTTTACCACCAGATAAACATACAGCAATTTTATCTCCCTCATCTATCATATTATAATCTTCTATAGCTTTTCTCATATAACCTAATATTTTTTGCATAAATGACTTTCCTCCTTATCTATACAAAACATTATACAAGTTATTATATAAAAATTCCATAGGATTTACCGAAATAAACCAAAATGGTAAATTTTATCAATAAGTATTGCAAAAGTAAAATAAATTTAGTATAATGATATGTACAGATAGAAAAGAGATTAAAAATTCAGATTTAATCACTTCCTTTTTTAAATCTGTAAAACAAATAGTTGAACATTTACTCATGTAGATGGAATAAAAAAGACCAGAGCAGCCACTCTGGTCTTTACTATATGTATCAATCGCAAAAATCTTTAAAAATTTTATAAGCTAATGTCAACACATAGACTTTAACAAATAGTTTTATCCATTTACCCATGTTATCACCTCCTTATGGGTAAGGAGATAAAATGGAACGAATTCATTTTATGACAAAAAAGCAAAATATTCAATCGAAATATGAAATATTTTACAAAATTGTTAAAGAATGTAAAATTAGGCAAGTTTAGTTTTCTATAAATTTATTTAATTAATGAAAGAAGTATTGATAAATATTGATAAATATTATAAAATAAATCATAACACATGTGCCTATAGCTCAACAGGATAGAGCAGTCGCCTCCTAAGCGACCGATGGCGGTTCGAGTCCGTCTAGGCACACCAAAACTTGCCTTACGGCAATAGTGAATAATTAATAATGAATAATTAAGAGTGAATAGTGAGAAGTAGATAGCTCTAGAGAGATGGAGGGGAGAAGCCTCTTTTTTTCATATATTAAACTTAATACAAAGGAGTATAAATGAAAGAATTAATAGACTTATTCTTAACATTTGCAAGAATTGGAGGACTAACCTTTGGTGGTGGATATGCAATGTTACCTATTATACAAAAAGAAGTAGTAGAAAAAAGAAAATGGGCGACAGAACAAGAGGTTGCAGACTACTATGCAATAGGACAATGCACACCAGGGGTTATAGCTGTAAATACAGCAACATTTATTGGATACAAAAATAAGGGTATATTAGGAGGAATTGTTGCAACATTAGGAGTTGTATTTCCTTCAATAATTATTATATCTATTATTGCTATGTTTATAAGTAACTTCGCAGATTTAGAAGTTGTGAAATATGCTTTTTCAGGAATTAGAGTTTGTGTTTGTGTATTAATCATAAACGCTGTTATTAAACTTGGAAAAACATCTATAATTGATACAATATCATTTCTAATCTTTTTGGTCGTATTTATTGCATCTGCATTTTTTTCTATATCACCAATAATAGCAGTTATTATATCTGGAATAATCGGATGGAGCGCCAAATTTATTGGGGGTGTAAAGAAATGATATATTTACAGCTATTTATAGAATTCTTTAAAGTAGGCTTATTTTCTATTGGGGGAGGACTTGCTACATTACCATTTCTATATAACATATCTGATAGGCTGAGATGGTATAGCCATATGGATTTAGCGAATATGATTGCAATATCAGAATCTACTCCAGGACCAGTAGGAGTTAATACAGCAACATATGTAGGAAATACAGTAGCAGGAATATTAGGATCAGTTGTAGCTACTGCTGCACTAATTGTTCCATCAATAATTATTATAATAATTATTTCCAAATTTTTAAACAAATTTAAAGATAGTAAACATGTAAAAAACGTATTTTATGGGTTAAGACCAGCATCAGTTGGATTAATTGCTGCTGCAGGATATTCAGTTATAATAATGGCTTTGCTAAATATGGAACAGTACAATAAAACAGGAATAATAAGCGATATGTTTAATATAAAAGCTATTATATTTGCAACTATTTTATTAATTATAACAAACCTAAAAAAGACAAAAAAATCACATCCAGTCATATTTATTTTGGTATCTGCCTTTATAGGAATTCTATTCAAATTTAATTAATAAGTATTTATAGATTTTATATGTAATATTTGATATACTGTAAATGATAAAAATTAAAATATAGAAAGAGTAAAAAATGAACGAAAAAAATATACAAGAAAAATTTATGAAAGAAGCTTTAAAAGAAGCTAAAAAAGCATACGGTAAACTAGAAGTACCAGTTGGTGCAGTAATTGTAAAAGACGGAAAAATAATTGCAAGAGCTCACAATATAAAAGAGGAGAAAAAAGACACAACCAAGCATGCAGAAATATTAGCAATTAGTAAAGCAAGTAAAAAATTAGATAGTTGGAGATTAACAGATTGTGAAATGTATGTAACCTTAGAGCCATGTTCAATGTGTGCAGGAGCTTTAATACAGTCAAGAATAAAAAAAGTATGTATAGGAACAATGGATGAAAAAACAGGAGCATGTGGTTCAGTATTAAATTTATTAGAAGATTATACATTCAATCATAAAGTACAGATAGAAACTGGTATATTACAAGAAGAATGTGAAGAACTGTTAAAACAATTTTTTAAAGAACTGCGTAAAATCAAGAAAAAATAACACATGGAGAGGTGTCTCGAGTGGTTTAAGGTGTATGTCTCGAAAACATATGTAGGATAGTATCCTACCGTGGGTTCGAATCCCACCCTCTTCGCCAAAAATAAAAAAGGAGTAAAGCATGGAAAAATTAAAATTCTTAAGAAAAAACATTGTAATATTCGTTGTTGCAATAATTGCAATAATAGTTATAAGTATCATAATAAGATATAGTGTAGAAGGAGAAACGAACCTTCCATTTAGAGTGTCAAAAATAATGCTGATAAGTAATGCTGGACGGAACTCAGGAAGATTTACCAGAAAGTAAATGGAACTTAAATCTTATACAAAATAATGATATATATATAGATATAATAAAAGATAAAAACTATGGAAAAGAAGAAATAATAGATAAAGTAATAATAGATAATTTTAAAATAGAAGATGAGCCGAAAAAAGGAGAAATAAAAATATATAGACCAGATAGCCAGAACTTAAGTTTTACAAATAAAGAGGAATATAAAATAGAAAATGAAATAGAATACAAAGGGTCAGAAAAATCAGATCTTAACAACTTAGAAATTGCAAACCAAGGAGGACTAATAATATTAAGATTTGTAAATCAAGACTTAGGAAATTATAAAACAGATGAAGACGAAATAATACATGATGGAACGCTGCTTGGCAAAATAGGTTTAACAAATGAAGATGTACAATTTAAGGTATCATTTGATATATCAATAGAATTAAATTCTGGAAAAAAATATAAAGCAAGTGTTAATATAGAAATGCCAATAGGAAATTTAATAGGTGAAGGAACTACGAACACACAAATAAATGGTAATGACATTGTATTTAAAAGATACTAAAACGCTATAAGTATTATTTTATACAAAATAAATGTACTATAAAACCCCCAGTCGCATTTCATGCGACAGCCCCCTTAGGTAAAGGGGCCACTTGCTCTACTGTTTTAGTTAGTCACTAGACTGAAATAGTATTTTCGAAAAATAAAGTAAAGCCTCCTTTATTTAAGGGAGGTGGCAGGACGAAGTCCTGACGGAGGGTTCTTACATACTAATTCATATAGAGATGTTAAGTTTAACTTTAAATATATACATCATAAATTACATATAAGTATTGCTAAAATAAAAAATTCATTATATAATAACAAATGGTATGAGTTCTTACATTTGTATGGAGAACAACCTTCGATAAAAAGCTATGAATCTTGTCAGGTCGGAAACGAAGCAGCAATAAGTAGTGTATTTATGTGGAGATTGTTTTCCATAGAGGTGTAAGAAAAGCTCACACCATTTTTAAATGCAAAAAGGGGTGAACAATACTTTGGAATATACAGCATTATATCGAAAATTTAGACCGATTACTTTTAGTGAAATGGTAGGACAAGAACACATAACAAAAACACTAAAAAACCAAATAATTGCAAATAGAATAGGACATGCATATTTATTTAATGGTGGACGTGGAACAGGAAAAACTTCTGCTGCAAAAATATTTGCAAGAGCAATAAATTGTTTAAACCCAAAAGATGGAGAGCCATGTAACGAATGTGAAATCTGTAAAGCAATACTTTCAGGTTCATTAACAGATGTTGTAGAAATGGATGCTGCATCGAATAACAGTGTAGAAGATATACGTGCAATAAGGGATGAGGTGAATTTTTTACCAACACTTGCAAAGTATAGAGTATATATAATAGATGAGGTACATATGTTATCAACAGGTGCATTTAATGCATTATTAAAAACACTTGAAGAGCCTCCAGCACATGTAAAGTTTATACTAGCAACAACAGAACCCCAAAAATTACCTGCAACTATATTATCAAGATGCCAAAGATTTGATTTTAAAAGAGTATCAAATAACGATATAGTAAAAAGACTAGAAATAGTGTGTAAACAAGCAGGAATAGAAATAACTGAGAATGCATTAAAAATAATATCAGTACTATCAGAAGGCGCAGTAAGAGATGCATTAAGTATATTAGAAAGATGTGTTCAAGAAGGCGCAAGCAAAATAGATGAAGAAAAAGTAAAAGAACTAGTTGGAATTCCTAAAACAGAATTTATAAATAAGATAGTTAAAAATATAATAGAATATAACCCAGAAGGAGCAATAAGTGCATTAGATGAAGTATTAAAAGAAGGAAAAGACTTAAACAATTTGCTATGGGAAACAATAAAATACATAAAAGACATCTTAGTATATAAAACAAGTAAAGAATTACCAATATATAATAAAGAAGAAATAGATAGAATAGAAATTTTAGCTAGTAACACTTCAAAAGAAAGATTAATAGGTTTAATATATTCTTTATCAGAAACAGAAAATAATATTAAATGGTCATCACAAAAAGAAATAATGTTACAAACAGGAATAATAAAACTTTGTATGACAACTGAAACTGATGGATTAGAAGAATTAAAAAATAAAATACAAAAACTAGAAGAAAAAATAAACTCAGGAAATATAAAGGTAACAACTGGAGAAGTAGAAACACCAAAATTAAGAAGCGGTAATATACAAGACAATAGAGTAAGCCCTACTAAAACAATACAACAAAATAAAAGTGTAGAAAATTTAACATCAGAACAATACTGGCCAAAAGTATTAGATAATTTAAAAAGTAGTGGCAAAATGGTATTATATTCTAATCTAATAAATACAAAAGCAAAGCAAAAAGATGATTTGACTGTAGAAATAGTATTTCCAAAAGGATTAACTACATTTGGAAAATCAATGTTAGAAAGACCAGAAAATGTAAATGAATTAACCAAAATGATATCTATGGAATGTGGTAAACAAATGAGAATTAAATATGTGGATGCAGCAGATTATGTAGAAAAAAAAGAAGAAGATAACATAGAAGATATGGTAAAAAAATTAGATATACCAATAAATATTATAGAAGATTAGTGTATTACTAATTAAAATAATAATCGTAGGGGCGATTTCAATCGCCCGCATGAAGCGTAGGAGTAGTCATCGTGTCTGCCCAAGTAAAGAGTGAATGTAGGGGCGAGCATTGCTCGTCTAAAAGAAAGGAGAAATATAAAAATGGCAAAAAGAGGTGGATTCCCAGGAGGAATGGGAGGATTCGGAGGAATGAATCTAAACAATTTAATGAAAGAAGCAAAAAAAATGCAAGCGGACCTTGAAAAGTCACAAGAAGAATTATCACAAAAAGAATTTGAAGCAACAGCAGGTGGAGGAGCAATAACAGTAAAAGTATCAGGTTCAAAAGAAATAAAAGAAATAATAATAAAAAAAGATGTAGTAGATCCAGAAGATGTAGAAATGCTACAAGACCTAATATTAACATGCACAAATGAAGCCTTAAGAAAAGTAGATGCAGCTCAAGCTTCATCTATGGGAAAATACAATATACCAGGACTTATGTAGTTTATTAATTTTCTGATAATTTTATACAATTATAATAGAATAGAGCTTTACGTAGAGGCCAATGCATTTCTTTTAAAAACTTAAAAGAAAATGCCCAACCTCCAGCAAGATGAAGCGGAAAGGTATAACACATGTCATATTATTCACCATCAATAGAAAAACTAGTAGAAGCATTTGAAAAACTACCAAGTATAGGACATAAAACAGCAGTAAGATTAGCTTTTCATATACTAGAATCTACAACTGAAGAAACAAATGAATTTATACGGCTCAATACAAAATGCAAAAAATAATTTAAAATATTGCTCAAAATGCTATAACATATCAGATACAGATCCATGTATAATTTGTGCAAATCCTAAAAGAGATGAAAGTGTAATATGTGTTGTAGAAGATGTAAAAGACATAATAGCAATGGAAAAAACACATGAATTTAAAGGTGTATATCACGTGTTACATGGTTCAATATCTCCAATGAATGGGATTGGACCAGATGATATAAAATTAAAAGAGTTACTTGCAAGATTAAATCCAGAGGTGACAAAAGAAATTATACTTGCAACAAATCCAAGAGTAGAAGGAGAAGCAACTGCTATGTATATTTCAAAATTAGTAAAGCCACTAGGAATAAAAGTAACAAGAATAGCACATGGAATTCCAGTTGGAGGAGATTTAGAATATACAGATGAAGTAACACTTACAAAAGCTTTAGAAGGAAGAAGAGAACTTTAACAAGTTCTCTTCTATTGTATAGAGAAATAGTTGACTTTTTATTGATAAAGTAGCTTCACGTGGATGATGTGCTTTTCGTTTGCGAGCTTGACGAGCAACGAAAAGCACATCATCCAGCAAGATGAAGCGGACTTATATGATATGTGGAAGTACTATATATGTAGATTACAATTTATTGTTTACAAGAATTTGCACTAGATAAAATTGCTAAGTTATCTCCTAGTGCAGTAAAGAAACCAGCTAAAGTAGCAAGTTCATCTGTTGAAAGGCCTTGACTAATATAAATAGAAAGAATACTTGCAAGAGCAACTAGCTCAGTGCTAGATAAATCAAAAAAACTATTCATAAAAAGACCTCACCTCATATGATTAATATATGAAGAAAGGTCTTTTTTAGTTACGTTACGAATATGGATTTTTAATACAAATCAGCTTCATCTTGCTGAATGTTGGATACACATATAGAAATATTAAGTTATATTTTTTCCTTACTTCCGTTCTCCAAACATCTCCAGACAGAGCTATGAATTAATATCTGTTATAAACTTTAATATAGCACTTTTCTTGATTGCGCAGGTCGAACTCATTCAGAAAAAAATATATAGCTTAATATTTCTATAATATACTTAATTCAAATGGAACTGTCTTAGTTAAAATTAAAACTTATTTCAATACAATTTCACAAATGTCTTTACAAGAATTTTTCTTAGCAAGAAGTTTGGCACTAATTTTCATTTCTTTCATTTTTTCAGGAGAATTAAATAAATTTCCCAAAACTTCTTTTGGGTCATCGTTTTTCTTAATCCATATAGCAACATTTTTGCTTTCTAAAAATTCAGCATTTTCTTCTTCTTGTCCAGGAATAGGGTTAATTACAATTATAGGTAAACCTGAAGCAAGGCTCTCTGTTGTTGTAAGTCCACCAGGTTTTGTAACTACCATATCTGAAATACTCATAAGCTCTGGAACTTTTGTAGTATAATCTAAAACTTTAATTGAATCCTCTTTATGAGAATGATGTACTAAGTATTCAAAACTCTTTTTCATTTTTTCATTTCTACCAGAAATAGCAACTACTTGTAAGTAGTCAAAATTTTCGGCAAAAGTTTTTAACATATCATAAGTTCTAGATTTGCCAAGACCAAATTCTCCACCTGCAAAAAATAAAATTGTTTTTTTATTTTCTTGTAAACCAAATTCATCTAAGATTTCTTTTTTGTTATAACTCTTTAAAAATCTATTTGAAAGAGGAATACCAGTAGCAAATATTTTACTACTATCAATTCCTTTTTCTTCTAAAGCAAGCTTCATACCATCATGTGAAACAAAGAAGTAATCTATTAAATTAGAATTAACAAGCCATTGATCATGTGGAGCATAGTCGGTCATAACAGTTGCAATTTTAGCATGTATTTTTCCTTTAGCCTTTAAAACAGTACACATTTGTGAACCAAATGGATGTGTAGAAATAACAAGATCAGGATTATATTCTTGTAATAATTTATTTAATTTTAGTGCCATAATTTTATTAGATGTATTGCTAATAGCAGCAAATGGACCCTTTTCAGATTTTGAATAGATTTTTCCCCATGCCCAAGGCGCTTTTTTTGCCATTTCATTATACGCAGTTGTAGTTAATTTTTCAAAAGCTTTATTAACATATTTAACGCAATCCACTAAATTTGTTTCTACATCAGTATAATTTTCTTCTATATATTCTTTTATAGAACGAGCAGCAGATAAATGTCCTCCTCCATAAGATGCATAAAAAATCAAAACTTTTTTCATAAAATAAACCTTTCTATAATTTATAAAAAATTATTTAAAAAATTTCATATTGAAATTTTACCATATAAAAATAAAAAGAGCAAAAAAATTTAAAAAATAGAATATTTTACAAAAAAATTCACAAACTAAAAAAGAAAAAAGGCAAAGATTGAAAAATAATTACAATTTTGACGTTGTCAAACTTCATTTCAAATTTAATCAACGTACAATAAGTACACCTTATAAATTTGAAATTTGTTTTCCTAGCCAAAATTTAATTCTTTTCCAATCATCGGTTTTGTCTTGGAAAGGAACGTAAAGATGAAAGAAATATTAAAAATATTTTTAACATTAATATTAGTAATAATATCAATTTGTGGATTAATTATATTAATAGATGTAGATAATGACAAAGTGTATGCAGCATCATCTTCTACATCGGATTTGCAGCTAATGGCAAGGGCAATAAATGGAGAAGCAAGAGGAGAACCATATGAAGGACAAGTTGCAGTACGGTGCAGTTATTTTAAATCGTGTAAAAAATTCACAATTTCCTAACACAATAGCAGGAGTAATATATGAAAAAGGGGCATTTACAGCAGTTGCAGATGGACAAATTAATGTACCAATAAAAGAGGGCTCTACAGTATTAAAAGCAGCACAGGATGCAATGAACGGATGGGATCCAACAAATGGTTGTATATACTACTTTAATCCAGATACGGCAACAAACAAATGGATCTGGTCAAGACCACTTGTTAAAAAAATTGGAAAACACAGATTTTGTAAATAAGTAGAACCCCCAGTCGCCTAACGGCGACAGCCCCCTTAAGTAAAGGGGCCATTTCTCTACTGGAATAGTTAACTACAAATTATAGAGTAAAGCCTACTTTATTTAAGGGAGGTGGCAGAACGAAGTTCTGATGGAGGGTTCTTAAACAGACATAATGGTAAATAAATATTTGCTATAAATAATAAAAACCAAAATAGAAAGGAAGAAAAGTTATGAATTTAAGAGAAAAAATGTATGATTGGAAAAATAGATTACAAGATAGACATATGTTAAGCGTAATTGTAGTATTAGGAGCAATAATAATAGGATTAGGAGCTTTCGTATATAAAAAAGAAATGGATTATAGACAAGCATCAGAAAACTCATATAATATGGCGTTTTTTGAATTAGTAGACTATGTTCAAAACGTAGAAACATATCTCGCAAAATCACTAATATCAACAACTCCAGAACATGGAGCAGAAACATTAACTCATATATGGAGAGAAGCGGATTTAGCAGGAAGTTATTTAGCACAACTTCCAATAGAAAATCAAGAACTAGCAAACACAGCTAAATTTTTAAATCAAGTAAGTGATTATAGCTACACATTATCAAGAAAAAATATATATAATGAACCTTTAACCCAGGAAGACTTAGATAATTTAACAAACTTACACAATTATAGTGTAGAATTAAAAAATACTTTAGTACAACTTTCAGCAGACATGAATGATGGAAGAATAAGCTGGGGAGAATTAACCAAAAAAGGAAGAGTAGCTTTTGCACAACAAGTAAGTAATATTTCACAAGACAGTTTTTCAGGTTTAGAAGAAAATTTCCACGAATATGCTGGGTTAATATATGATGGAGCATTTTCTGAACATCTAACAAGTCCAGAAAGAAAAGGCTTAACAGGCGACGATATAGATGAAGAAAAAGCACGTGAAATTGCAACAACATTTTTTGGACAAGATAGAATAGAGGAAATTAGTTCAAATGGGCTATCAGAAAATGGAAATATACCATCATATGACTTCTATATAAAAATAAAAAATGAAAAAGACCATACAGCTAGTATATCAATATCAAGAAAAGGTGGACACGTTGTATTTTTAAATCAAAATAGAGATATAGAAGCAGAAGCAATATCAAATGAACAAGCAGATGAAATTGCAAAAAAATTCTTAAATGAAAAAGGATTTCCAAATATGAAAGAAACCTACTATTTAAAACAACAAGGAATTTTAACAATAAATTACGCATATGAACAAAATGGAGTAACAATGTACCCAGATTTAATAAAAGTAAAAGTTGCATTAGATAATGGAGAAATATTAGGTGTAGAAACAACAGGTTATTTAAATTCACATGAAGAAAGAACATTACCAAAAGTAAAAATAACAAAAGAAGAAGCAGCAAAAACAATAAATAAAAATCTAGAAATAAATGCTACTTCACTTGCAATAATACCAACTGAGTTTAAGACAGAATTATTATGTTGGGAATTTAAAGGTAAAGTAGATGATACGGAATTTCTAGTATATATAAATGCAGAAACTGGACGTGAAGAAGATATTTTAGTAATACAAAACACACCAGAAGGAACTTTAACAATGTAAATATTAAAAAATAAAAAATGTTAATGAGTGAAAAAATTACTAAAATAAAACTAAAAAAAATGAGCAAAATAAAATCATGAAGATAAATAATTAAGAATCATAGATTTAATCTATATATATTAGTATGAATTATAAAATCTTCATAAGCCTAAATAGGAGGTAAGTAAAATGAGTAGAAATTCAAAATTGATTTCTAACAATTTAAGAGAAGAAATAGCAAAAGAATTAGGAGTATATGAACAAGTAAAAAAAGACGGTGGAAGCTGGGGAAATGTATCAGCAAAAGACTGTGGTAGCATAGTTTCAAAAGCAATAGAAATAGCAAATAGAAGTGTAGAAAAATAGTAAAAAATCAAAACAGGTAGAAATTAATTTCTACCTGTTTTGATTTTATCTAATTATTGTTTAATAATTTTTTTAAACTGTTTATATCTTCATATGATAATCCAGTTGCATTCTTAATAATTTCTATAGATATATTATTTTTAAGCAATTCTAAAGCAATTTCTTTGGATTTAGAAGTTTTGCCCTGTTCAATGCCCTGTTCAATGCCCTGTTCAATGCCCTGTTCAATACCTTGTCTAATACCTTCTTCTAAACCATTCTTCATTCCTCTTTTAAATCCAGAACTTGCTGCAGTATTATACTCGTAAATTGCTTTTTCTCTTAGTTCTGCTAGCCTTTTCATTTTTTCATCTTGACTTAATGTTTCTAATTTTTCATTCGCTTGTTTTAATTCTTTATTTTCTTTCATTTTTTTAATCACCCTTTCGGATTTAGGATTATCTAAGAATAATAACCAATCTAATAAGTTATCATTATCATTAGAAATCTCAATTATTTTTGGTAATTCTATTATATGAAATTCTAACTTTTCTGTCAATATGGTTGTGCGATATTTTTCTTCTATTATTTTCCAAGACGTATGATATTCTAGGCTTTCAAGACCTTGAACATTAAAATTTGTAATTAGAATTATAATTGCTTTTTGAAGAGTATCATAACTTTTGCCAGATTTAATTTGTTTAGAATAAAGTTTACTCCAATAAAAAAGAATTCTTTCAATTATTTCTTCTTGTTCAGCAACTTGCATTTCAATATTACAATATTCTGAACCATTAATTTTAGCAATAATATCTAAAACACCTAATTTATCATCAGGATAATCTCTTCTTAAAACAAGATTTTTAGATAAATCAATGCTTTCAATTTTTTGATTTAAAATAGCTTCTAAAAATTTAGAAGTAATTTGTTCACTACCAACTTCTCCAAATAGAGCCTGAAAAACAACATCAAGTTTAGGAGAAAGAATATTGGGAGTGGAATTAATAATTTTGGTACACATATAAATCCTTTCTAAATTTTACTGTTAGGAAAGTAAAATTAATATAAATTTACACAAAAATTAAAGCGCAAAAAATAAACCTCCTTTCGCTAAATTTAACAATAATTTCTTTAAAGTGAAAACATTTAGAATAAATCATTTTGAAAATAAAATTTTAAGATAAATTGAAATAAAATATACACTTTAATTTGTGTATGATCACATTAAAACATATGGTAATTAAGAAGTCAAGAATTATTTTTTATATGGATTAATATTATTAGTTCTATATAATAAATAATCTACACTTGTATTATAAAAGTCCGCTAATTTACATAGTAAATTTAAAGGAATTTCTCTTTTTTCAAGTTCATAATAAGAATAAGCAACTTGTGAAATATTTAGCATTTTGCTAATACTAGTTTGACTTAAATCATGATCTTCTCTTAAATCTCTAATTCTTGTTTTCATAAAACAACCTCACTTTTACTAAGAGTATAAGATATAACAAAATGTTATATTGACTATTAAAACATTTTGTTATAAAATGTAAAAACAAAGGAGGAAAATCTATGAAGGAAAGGAATGTAAAAAGTAAAAAAGGTATTACATTAATATCATTAATCATAACCATAATTATAATGTTAATCTTAGCAGGGGTAGTATTAACATTAACCATAGGAGAAAATGGTAT
>JAAWOE010000026.1 GCA_022799315.1 Clostridia bacterium
TGTCGGGTTCCGTGCCGTACTTTATATAAAGTAGACCTGAACTCTGATAGCGATAACCATTAACTTATATCTTGGTTATGGCAAAAGTATATTATTAAAATAAAGATTTAAAGTTATTAATAGGATGAAAAATGAATAATGAATTAATATTAATTCCTAAATTTAAAACATATATGAAATACATATTAAAAATGCTCATAAAATTGCCACGAACAGAAAAATACAGTATAGGAACAGAATACAAAACATGCGTATATGAAACATTAGAAGATATTATGATGTTAAGTAAAATAGGAAAAGAAGAAAAAATAAAGTATATAAACAGAATTGATGCAAGACTAAATACACAAAGAATTTTATTAAGGATTATGCAAGAAGAACACTGGATAGATAATAAAAAATTTGAACAGTCTATGCTATTAATAGGAGAAATAGGAAAAATATTAGGGGGACTACTTAAATTTTATGGCAAGAACATTAAGAAATAAGTATGATAAGTATTTAACATATGACAAACTTATGCAAGCACATCTACTTTGCCGAAAAAATAAGACCCTAAAAAAAGATATTATAAAATTCGAATTAAAACAAGAAGATTATATAAGATACATATATGAAAAATTAAAAAACCAAACATATTCACATGGGGGTTATACAACATTTTATATTCACGAACCCAAACTAAGAAAAATAGAAAAATCTAGTTACATGGATAGAGTTGTTCATAGATGGTTAGTAGATAATTTTTTAATAGATTTATATATTCCTACTTTCATAAATACAACATATGCATGTATAAAAGAAAGAGGCATGATAAAGGGTGTTTTAGATTTACAAAAAGCAATGAAATCATGTAAATCTAAATGGGAAAATTATTACATATTAAAAATGGATGTTGCAAAGTATTTTAAAAGTATAGATAAAGATATCTTATTTAATATAATAAAGAGAAAAATAAAAGATGAGAAAGTATTATGGCTAATAAAGAATATAATATACTCAAGCGATGGTCAAAAAGGAATTGCAATAGGAAATTATACATCTCAAATTTTTGCAAATATATATCTAAATGAAGTTGACCAATATGTAAAACATACCTTGAGAGTGAAATATTACTTTAGATACATGGACGATTCAGTAATATTGGTAAAAACAAAAGATGAAGCAAAAGAAATATTAGATAAAATAAAAAAATTTCTAAAAGATAATTTGGATTTAGAATTAAATAGTAAAACACAAATATTTAAAAGTAAGCAGGGGGTAAACTTTTGCGGATATAAAACTAATGAATATAGGTTAAAGATTAGAGATAGAGGTAAAAAGAAGTTAAAAAAGAAGGTTAAATTATTAAAAAAGCAAATCAAAGAAAAAAAGATAAATTGCTACAAAGCAAAACAATACTTATGTGGGCATTTTGGATATATAAAACATGCAGACGTATACAATCTAACAAAAAAAGTATTTTATAATAGTGAGCAATATTAATAAATACATTACTCTTATTGGGGATAAATCAAAGGCTCGTGTTCTTCGCGGAGGTAGTTTCAATAACGCATCATCTGCCAACCCTGTATGCTACCGCAATGGTAATAATACCGTTAGCAACACCAACATCAATGTCGGGTTCCGTGCCGTACTCTAATATTATTTGAGATTACATGTCCTACGGTACATGTACAGTAAAGTATTAGATATTAAAGAGGTTTATTCCTTCCTAATATAGGTAAAAATGAATCAGTAAAGCAAGTATTAGTAGAATGTATTCGAATATACTTGCTTTATACTTTTAAAATTTTAAAATCTAAAACTTCTATAACCCCATCATTTAATAATCGACCTTTTAAAAATATATTACTATTTTTACTAAGATTTTGATACATTCTATCAGCAATGTAGTCGTAACCTTTTATTTTAACAGTAGTAGTATTAGTAGAATTATAATACTGGCATATTTCAAGTAATGTATTGGCTGCAGAAAATGATTTTGAATCAATTAAAAAACCATAATCAATATCTACTAAAATTTTACCTATTCCAAAAAACAAATTCATATTCAATTTTCCCTATCTAATATATTTTTGCATTTTAACTGTAAATCTTCTAAAATATCATATGACTCACGCATTGTTATATTATTTAAGTCTAAATCTAAAATTTTATTAATAATATTTTTTAAACTCTCATTATTCAAATAATCCTGATAGTTCTCTATTTTAGAATATTTATTATCTATAATCTCAAAATCAAAATTTAATTTCTGAAATTCAGCAATATAATAACCAAGTCTAGTAACAGGAAAAGAACATTTAACGACATCTTCAGTAAAAGGTAATAACTTTAATGGAAAATTTTCAGATACTTTTTTTGCATCTTCATCCAACATATAATAAAAAGTTCCACACTTAAACAAATATAATTTATTAGAATTTTCTTTTTTTAATTTTAAATATTGCTCATAAAGCTTACTCATATATTTATAACTCACCTCACGAAGATATTATAAAATAAAAAAAAGAAGAAAAATGTCGAAACCTGTAGAAAATTAAAAGATAAATAAAAATATATAAATTAATGGAGTAAATGTCATGAAACTATTGAAAACTAAAAAGAAATAATATAAGATAATTTCATATTTTATATCAATTAATTTAATATAATAGAAAGTTATGCCAACTTTCTACTATATTAAAAATACATTGTACAGAAATTTTCTAACGAAAATTCCGCACTCAGAACAAATTCACGGAAAGCTTTACTATTTGTAATCAGTTGTTAAATAAAATCTATAGTTTTAAGTAATATACTATATATCTATTAGATTTCCAATTTGTTTGTTTCAAAAAATTAAATCTTAAGTTAAAAATCCAAAAAGAAAAAATCAAATTAAAAGGAGGTAATTATTATCGGAAAAGGAGAAAGTTTTAAAAAGCACATTGACAACAAGACAACTATATATTATTATATAGTTAATGAGGATAGGGTTGTAAAGGTTACATACGATAGAGAACTATTAGGTCTTAGAGAAGACGGGATTAAGAATAATGTAGACAGAGAGAATGAGTTAAATGAAGAACAGGAAAAATACGAGATACTAGATAATTCAATAAATAATAAACACGATAGAACATATAGAAGTATATTAGACAGTAAAAAAGATGTGGCATACATCATTAATCAAGTATTAAACTTAAAAGAAAAAATAAGAGAAGAAGAACTAGAAAAATACAATAGCAGTTTTGTAACAAATGATTTACAAAATAAAGAAGCAGATATCGTATACAAAATGAAAGAAAAAAACATATTCTTTTTAATAGAACATCAAAGTAAGGTAGACTACTCTATGCCATATAGGTTAGAAGAATATAGAATAGAAATAATAAAAAGTGCAATAGATATAGAAAAAATAAAAAACAAAGGATATGAAATACCAGAAGTAATACCAATAGTAATATATACAGGAAAAAGAAATTGGAATGCAAAGTTACATTTGCACAGCATACAGGATGAGAGATTTAAAAATGTGAACCTACAAAAATATAATTTAATTGATATAAATAAATATGAAAAAGAAACATTAATAGATAGTAATTATTTAATAGATAAAATGTTTTTAATACAAAGATCAGAAGGACAAGAAGAAATGAAAAAAACAATAATTCAAGCAGTAGAAACTACAAAAGATGAGAAAGACAAAGAAAAGTTAATAAGAATAGTAAAACTAACACTAATGAAACAAATAAATAAAGATGAGCTAGAAGAGATAATAAAAAGTAAGAAAGGAGAAGTTGAAGTTATGGAAGAAGTAATAGAAAGGTTAAAAAGAGATGCTATAAAAGAAGGTCTAAAAGAAGGACTAAAACAAGGATTAAAAGAAGGCGTAAGTAGTATTATTAAAAATATGTTACAAAAAGGAATAGAAGTAAATGAAATAAAGGAATTAACAGGAGTATCTAAAAAAGAAATAGAACAAATAAAGCAATTAATGGAGTAAATATGATATAATTACTAAAAACTAAAGGAGGAAAGGTATGAAGATACTTGCAGCAACAAATAATGAAGGAAAAATAAAAGAGATTAAAGAAATATTAGAAAACTATGAGGTGATATCTTTAAAAGAGATAAACCTTGAAATAGAAGTAATAGAAGATGGAAAAACTTTTAAAGAAAATGCTATAAAAAAAGCAAGTGAAATTTATAATAAAACAAAAATACCATGTATAGCAGATGATAGTGGAATTGAAATAGAAGAATATAATGGCTGGCCAGGAGTACTTACAGCAAGATTTTTAGGAGAAGAAAAGGCCACAAATGAATATTCGAGACAAAGAAATGAATATATATTAGAAAAAATGAAAGATTTACCAAAAGAAAAAAGGAAAGTAAGCCATATAACATGTATTGCATATTGTGATGAAAGCGGAGTAAAAACAGCTATAGCAGAACAAATTGGTTATATTTCAGAAGAACCAAAAGGAGAAAATGGCTTTGGCTTTGATGAAATATTTGAAACACAAAATGGGAAAACTATGGCAGAGCTTACGTCACAAGAAAAAAATAAAATAAGTAGTAGAAAAAGAGCATTAGAAAAAATAAAAAAACAAATATGACAAAATATCTTTAAAAGTATTGACATATTCGCATATTCTACATATAATACACTTAAAATTAGGTATTTTACTGGAGGTAACAAACATTTTATGGCAAATTTAAACATACTAGAAGAACAATATCTAAATATGCCAGATGAGCAAGTAGTTCAAGTTATACAAGCAGGAGACAATACAGCACTTAACTACATGATGAACAAATATAATGACTTAGTAAACATGAAAGCAAGTAAGTTTTTCATGGTTGGGGCAGAAAGAGATGACATCATTCAAGAAGGGCTAATTGGATTATATAAAGCAACAAAATCTTTTAATGTAGAAAAGCAAAATTCATTTAAAACATTTGCAAACCTATGCATAGAAAGACAATTAATTACAGCACTAAAAACTTCAAATCGTCAAAAAAACATACCATTAAATTCAGCGTTTTCATTAAACCAATCGGCATATGATGAAAATGAAGATGTGGAAGTAGTAGAAGTGCTAGATGCAAAAACAGCAGAGGATCCACTAGATACAATAACAAAAAAAGAATATTATAGTTCGATAGAAAATAAAATAGATGAAAGCTTAAGTGATTTTGAAAGACAAGTATTACACTATTATAAACAAGGGAAATCATATGCACTAATTGCTGAAAAGCTAGGGACAAAAGTGAAATCAGTGGATACAGCAATTCAAAGAATCAGAAAAAAAGCAAATAAGATAAAAGAAAACATGGAACAAGAATAGAAATTGTTCCATGTTTTCCTTTGTGCTCAGAGAAAAATATCAGTCGAGTCCTGAATGGAATTCTTCGTCTTTTTTACGACGCTTCTCTGCGTCGCTTTTAAGATGGGCAAGAACTTCCTCAAGGAATGCAATCTGATCCTGATGATACTGTACAGAACCAGATAAGCCACTGGAAAGTATTGTGAAATCTCTGCTGCCATTACTGGTGATTGTCATTACCCGTACTTGCTTTTCCATACTTTTTTCTCCTTTCATGCTACACATTTTGGTAGTAATAATATAACACAAAATTAACATAAAGTCAAACACTATATGAATCCGCTTCATCTTGCTGGATGATGGGCATTTTCGTTGCTCGTCGGGCTCGCAGACGAAAAGCACATCATCCACGTGAAGCTACTTTAGTACATTTATTTAAGACTAATCTTTTTATAATTAATCCATTTAAAAAATGTAGGGGCGATTTTAATCGCCCGTAAGCACCTTTATCTAAGGGGCTGTCTGCATAAGTAGACTGGGGTTCTTCAGTATTTGTCAAATACATAAAAAAATTATAAAAAATCGCAAAAAAATTACGCCGAAACCTTGACAAGCCGTAAGGAAAAATGATATAATTCATTAGTTACGAGTCATATCATTTTTGTTTGATATGATTTATAAATTCTTTTAAATTTAACAAGAAGAGGAATTAAACTCTGTAGTAAGCTTGTTTCTAAGAGGAAAGAGCAGAAACCTTATTAAGAAATAATGTGGAAACTTAGTTTAAGAAGGACTTCTTGATAAATAGATTTTATTCTTAGAAAGCATTCTAAATATCCCAGAATGCAATTTCAATTTTTCTGCTTAATTTAATATAGAGGTGATTTTTTTGGTAAAAGATGTTAAACACGAAAAATGTGTTAGAAAAACTTTTGCGAAAACTGAAGACAGTATTGAAATGCCAAATCTAATCCAAGTACAAAAGGATTCATATGATTGGTTTGTAAAAGAAGGTTTAGGAGAAGTATTAAAAGACATATCTCCAATAATTGACTATACTGGTAACTTAGTATTAGAGTTTTTCGATTACTACATGGAAGACACAACAAAATATTCATTAGAAGAAGCAAAAGAAAGAGATGCAACATACTCAACAAGATTACATGTGAAAGTACGTTTAATTAACCGTGAAACAGGAGAAATTAAAGAACAAGAAATCTATTTAGGAGATTTCCCACTAATGACAGAAAGTGGAACATTTGTAATAAATGGTGCAGAAAGGGTTGTAGTAAGTCAATTAGTACGTTCACCAGGATGTTATTATGCTTCAGATTATGACAAAACTGGTAAAAAAGTATTTACATCAACAGTAATGCCAATCCGTGGAGCATGGATTGAATATGAAACAGATGCAAATGACGTATTCTACGTAAGAGTAGATAGAACAAGAAAACTACCAGTTACATCATTATTAAGAGCAATAGGACTTATAACAGATGAGCAAATAAAAGAATTCTTTGGAGAAGAAGACAAAATTATAGCAACAATAAATAAAGATCAGGTAAAAACACAAGATGAAGCCCTAATAGAAATCTACAAAAAATTAAGACCAGGAGAACTTCCATCAGTAGAAGCAGCAAGAAACTTATTTAATGGACTATTCTTTGATGATAGAAGATATGATCTTGCAAAAGTAGGAAGATATAAGTTCAACAAGAAACTAAGCCTTGCAACAAGAATTGCAAACCAAGTAGCAGCAAAAGACATAGTAAATACAGAAACAGGAGAAGTATTTGTAGCAGCAGGAGAAGTTATTAATAAAGAAACAGCATTAGAAATACAAAATTCAGGAATAAATGCTGTAGATGTTAAAGTAGAAGATAAAACAGTTCGTGTAATAGGTAATGGAACAGTAGATATTCATAAATTCGTAGAACTAAAAAACATAACAATAAAAGAATATGTAAATTATGAAGTATTAAAAAATATATTAGAAAATACAGATAAAAAAGACTTAGAAAAAGTAATTACAGAAAGAATAAACGAACTTGTTCCAAAACACATTACAACAGAAGATATCTTATCATCAATTAACTATATAATGACATTACAACACGGAATAGGAAAAGTAGATGATATAGACCATTTAGGAAATAGACGTATTCGTTCAGTTGGTGAATTATTACAAAACCAATTTAGGATTGGTTTAACAAGATTAGAAAGAGTAGTTCGTGAAAGAATGACAATACAAGACTTAGATGTTGTAACACCACAAACATTAATAAACACAAAACCAATAACATCATCAATAAGAGAATTCTTTGGAAGTTCACAATTGTCACAATTCATGGATCAAACAAACCCATTATCAGAATTAACACATAAAAGAAGAATTTCAGCCTTAGGACCTGGAGGACTATCGAGAGAAAGAGCAGGATTCGAAGTAAGAGATGTTCACTATACACACTATGGTAGACTATGTCCAATAGAATCACCAGAAGGACCAAACATTGGACTTATATCTGCACTTACATCATTTGCTATAATTAATGAATATGGATTTGTTGAAACACCATATAGAGTAGTAGATAAGAAAACAAACAAAGTAGCAGACGAAGTTGTATACTTATCAGCAGAAGATGAAGATGGAGCAAGAATAGCACAAGCTTCAGAACCAATTGATAAAAACGGTAAATTTGTAAACAAAAAAGTAAAAGTAAGATACTTAGATGATATCGCAGAAGTTACACCTGAAATGGTAGACTATGTAGATGTATCACCAAAACAATTAGTATCAGTGGGTGCTGCAATGATACCATTCTTAGAGCACGATGATGCGCACCGTGCATTAATGGGTGCAAACATGCAACGTCAAGCAGTTCCATTATTAGTGCCAGAATCACCAATAGTAGGAACAGGAATTGAATATAGAGCTGCAAAAGATTCTGGAATTATGCAAATTGCAAAATCAAATGGAACTATACAAAAAGTTACAGGTGACGAAATTATATTAAAAACAGATAAAGGTGAACTTGAAACATACCATTTACGTAAATTCAAAAGAACAAATGGTGGAACATGTATAAACCAAAGACCAATAGTAGTAAAAGGCGAAAAAGTAAAACAAGGAGACGTTATAGCAGATGGACCATCTACAGATAAAGGAGAAATGTCACTTGGTAAAAACGTATTAATCGCATTTGCTACATGGGAAGGTTACAACTATGAAGATGCTGTATTAATAAGTGAAAGATTAGTTAAAGAAGATGTATATACATCAATACATATTGAAGAATATGATTGTGAATGTAGAGATACAAAATTAGGTCCAGAAGAAATAACAAGAGATATTCCAAATGTTGGGGAAGATAGCTTAAAGGATTTAGATGAAAACGGAATTATAAGAATAGGTGCAGAAGTAAGACCAGGAGATATTCTAGTTGGAAAAGTAACTCCAAAAGGAGAAACAGAATTAACAGCAGAAGAAAGATTACTACGTGCTATATTTGGAGAAAAAGCAAGAGAAGTTAGAGACACATCATTAAGAGTACCACATGGAGAGGAAGGAACAATAGTTGATGTTAAAATCTTTACAAGAGACAACTCAGATGAATTAGCACCAGGAGTAAACCAAGTAATTAGATGTTACATAGCACAAAAAAGAAAAATCTCAGTTGGAGATAAAATGGCAGGACGTCACGGAAACAAAGGTGTTGTATCAAGAATACTACCAGTAGAAGATATGCCATTTATGCCAGATGGAACACCAGTAGATATCGTATTAAACCCACTTGGTGTACCATCACGTATGAACTTAGGGCAAGTGTTAGAAGTACACCTAGGAGCAGCAGCACGTGAACTTGGATGGAAAGTAGCAACACCAGTATTTGACGGTGCCAAAGAATATGAAATTGCAGAATTATTAGAACAAGCAGGAAGAACTACAGATGGAAAAACAACATTATATGATGGAAGAACTGGAGAAAAATTTGATCACCCAGTAACAGTTGGTGTAATGTATATGCTAAAACTTCACCACTTAGTAGATGATAAAATTCATGCTCGTTCAACAGGACCATACTCACTTGTAACACAACAACCTCTAGGAGGAAAAGCACAATTTGGTGGACAACGTTTTGGAGAGATGGAAGTTTGGGCATTAGAAGCATATGGTGCAGCTCATACTTTACAAGAAATCTTAACAGTAAAATCAGACGATGTTGTAGGACGTGTAAAAACATATGAAGCAATTGTAAAAGGTGAAAACGTACCAGAACCAGGAGTTCCAGAAAGCTTTAAAGTATTAGTAAAGGAACTACAAAGTTTAGGATTAGATGTTCGTCTATACTCTAGTGATGACCAAGAATTAGAACTAAAAGAAAATATAGACGAGGGAATAGAATATAACCCAGAAAGAGAAAAACAACAAAATATAATACTAGAAGAAGAATTAGCAGAAAACTATATTGAAGAAGACGAAGATGGAGAAGAATTGCTAGATACAGAAGATAGTGATGAACTATTTGAAAGTGTATTAGATGATGAAGACGAAATGTTATTAGAAGATACAGACTTAGGAGCAGATAACTTAATGAACGACAATGACATCCTAGATGACGAAGAGTAAAAAAATAGTGAATTAGAAAATGTACCCTGTAGGGGCGTGCATTGCACGTCCGCAGATTTTGGAAGTTAGACGATAAATGGTCGCCCCTACAGTATAATTAAATATTTTCATAGTAATTTATATTTATATCAAAATCAAATTGTACAGCAGTGTAAATAAATAGAAAATGAAATGGAAAACCTAAAAATTCAAACCGGAAGGGGAAAAACAAATAGTGGACGAATTAGAAATATTTGATAAATTAAAAATCGGATTAGCGTCAGACGAAAAAGTTAGAGAATGGTCTAAAGGTGAAGTAAAAAAACCAGAAACTATTAACTATAGAACTCTAAAACCAGAAAAAGATGGACTATTTTGTGAAAGAATATTTGGACCAACAAAAGACTGGGAATGTCATTGTGGTAAATATAAAAGAGTTAGATATAAAGGAATAGTATGTGACAGATGTGGTGTTGAAGTAACAAAAGCAAAAGTAAGAAGAGAAAGAATGGGACATATAGAACTTGCAGCACCAGTAGCACATATTTGGTACTTTAAAGGAATTCCAAGTAGAGTAGCTCTAATGCTAGATATTTCACCAAGGAGTCTTGAAAAAGTAATTTATTTTGCATCATACATAGTAACAGATAAAGGAACTTCAGGATTAATAAAAGGTCAAATACTAACAGAAAAAGAATACCATGAAGCTGTAGAAAAATACGGAAGAGGAACTTTCAAAGCTGAAATGGGAGCAGAAGCAATAAGAAAATTATTAGAAGAAGTTGATGTAGAAAAATTAGCAGCAAAACTTAAAAAAGAGCTTGAAACAGCAAGTGAACAAAAAAAGGTAAAGCTAATCAAAAGATTAGATACAGTAGAATCATTTAGACTATCTGGAAATAAACCAGAATGGATGGTAATGAATGTTATACCAGTAATACCACCAGAATTAAGACCAATGGTACAATTAGATGGTGGAAGATTTGCAACTTCAGATTTAAATGACTTATATAGAAGAGTAATAAATAGAAATAATCGTTTAAAGAGATTATTAGAATTAGGAGCACCAGAAATAATTGTAAGAAACGAAAAAAGAATGTTACAAGAATCTGTAGACGCCCTAATAGATAATGGTAGACGTGGAAGACCTGTAACAGGAGCAGGAAATAGACCATTAAAATCATTATCAGACTTATTAAAAGGAAAACAAGGACGTTTCCGTCAAAACCTACTTGGAAAACGTGTTGACTATTCAGGACGTTCAGTTATAGTTGTAGGACCAGAATTAAAAATATATCAATGCGGTCTTCCAAAAGAAATGGCAGTAGAATTATTCAAACCATTTGTTATGAAAGAATTAGTAGGAAGAGGAATAGCACATAATATTAAAAATGCAAAAAGAATGGTAGAAAGATTAAGACCAGAAGTATGGGATATCTTAGAAGAAGTTATTAAAGATCACCCAGTAATGCTAAACCGTGCTCCAACACTACATAGACTTGGTATTCAAGCATTTGAACCAGTACTTGTAGAAGGAAGAGCAATAAAACTACATCCATTAGTTTGTACAGCATTTAATGCAGACTTCGACGGTGACCAAATGGCAGTTCACGTTCCATTATCACCAGAAGCACAAGCAGAAGCAAGATATTTAATGTTATCTGCAAATAACCTATTAAAACCACAAGATGGTAAGCCAGTAACAGTACCAACACAAGATATGATACTTGGAAGTTACTATTTAACAATGGTAGTAGATGGAGAAATTGGTGAAGGCTCTTACTTTAAAGATGTAGATGAAGCAATAATGGCATACGAAAACAAAGAAGTAGGATTACATGCAAAAGTATTTATTAAAATGTTTAAAGAAATAGATGGAGAAGTGAAATCTAAAAAAGTAGAAACAACAGTAGGAAGAGTAATATACAACCAAGGAATACCACAAGACTTAGGATTTGTTGATAGAACAAATCCAGAAAATGCATTTGAACTAGAAATTAATTTCCCAGTTATAAAGAAAAACTTAGGAAACATAGTTGCAAAATGTATAACTGCACATGGTTTATCAAGAACAGCAGAACTATTAGATTATATAAAATCAACAGGTTATAAATATTCAACAAGAAGTGGTATTACAGTTAGTGCAAACGATATCATAATACCAGGAGCTAAAAAAGATATATTAGAAAAAGCAGAAGTAGAAGTAGAAAATATAGCAAAACATTATAAACGTGGTTTAATAACAGAAGACGAAAGATATGAATCAGTTATTAAAGTATGGGAAAAAGCTACAAACGATGTATCAGATGCAATGCAAGAAGACTTTGATGAACAAAACCCAATATATATGATGATACAATCAGGAGCCCGTGGAAACATGAACCAATTACGCCAAGTAGCTGGTATGCGTGGACTTATGGCAAATACATCAGGAAAAGCAGTAGAAATTCCAATTCGTTCATCATTTAGAGAAGGATTAGATCCACTAGAATACTTCGTATCAAGCCACGGAGGAAGAAAAGGACTTGCAGATACTGCATTAAGAACAGCAGACTCTGGATACCTAACAAGAAGACTTGTAGATGTATCACAAGATATAATTGTTCGTGAACATGATTGTGGAACACATGATGGAATAGTAATTTCAGATATAAAAGATGGAAATCAAATAATTGAAAAACTATCTGAAAGATTAGAAGGAAGATATGCTTTAGAAGACATCTTAGATCCAAAAACAAAAGAGATAATCGTAGATACAAATACTATGATAACAGAAAAAATAGCAGAACAAATAGTTAATGCAGGATATGACAAAGTAAAAGTACGTTCAGCATTAGGATGTAGATCAAAACATGGTGTATGTTCAAAATGTTATGGTATGGGTCTTGCAACACATGAAGAAGTAAATATAGGTGAAGCAGTCGGAATAATTGCTGCTCAATCAATTGGTGAGCCTGGTACACAGCTTACAATGAGAACATTCCACCAAGGTGGTGTTGCAGGAGGAGATATTACACAAGGTCTTCCTAGGGTTGAAGAGTTATTTGAAGCTAGAAAACCAAAGGGACTTGCGATTATTACAGAAATAGCAGGAACAGTTAAAATTTCTGAAGAGAAGAAGAAAAAAGAAGTTATAGTTACTTCAAAAGAAGATTCAAAAACATATACAATACCATTTGGTTCAAAATTACGTGTTAAAACAGGTGATGTATTAGAAGCGGGTGATCAAATCACAGAAGGTTCAATAAATCCAAATGAAATTTTAGCGATAAAAGGACCAGAAGGAGTATATGAATACCTAATCCAAGAAGTACAAAAAGTATATAGAAACCAAGGTGTTGATATAAACGATAAACACATTGAAGTTATTGGAAGACAAATGCTTAAAAAAGTAAGAGTAGAAGATAACAAAGATACAGACATGTTTGCGGGTTCACTTGTAGATATGTACGAATTTGAAGAGAAAAATGAACAAGCAGTGGAAGAAGGAAAACAACCAGCAGAAGGAAAACGTGTACTACTTGGAATTACAAAAGCATCTCTTGCAACTGAAAGTTTCTTATCTGCAGCATCATTCCAAGAAACAACAAGAGTATTAACAGAAGCAGCAATAAAAGGAAAAGTAGATCCATTAATTGGTCTAAAAGAAAACGTTATTATAGGTAAGTTAATACCAGCAGGAACAGGAATGAATGCCTACAAAAACATAAAAATTAATACAGAAATAGAAAATGCAGAGAACTCTGAAAATGAATTGAATGTAGAAGAAAACAGTGAAGACATGGCAAATAGTAATATTATAGACGAAGGAATAAATGAACTACAAGATATTCAAGAAACAGTAGAAATATCAGAAGAAGTTGAAAATCAAGAAGAAATAGAAACTGTAGAAGAATAACATAATAAAACCAGCTTAAGATTATACCTTGAGCTGGTTTTATTATGTAAGAAAGTATGCTATTTTAAGTAAAAACGTAGGGGTGATTTTAATCGCCCAAGTGGTGAATCAGCTTCATATTGAATGATACCTATATTTCCACTAATATAATTTATATGGCTAAATATTATGTAATTTAACTATATTTAACTTGGTTCTTTTTTATTGTAATAACAATACAGTTAAAATAAAATGCTTATAAATAACAGTAGAAAGGAACAAAGGAAAATATGAAAAAGAAAAATATAGAAAATAATATAGGAAAAGGTCTTGCATTTGCTCCAAATGGTATTACTCTAATTTCACTAATAATAACTATAATCCTAATATTAATACTTGCAAGTATAGTATTAAGCATAACATTAAGTGAAAATGGAGTAATAAAAGTAGCAGTAGAAGCAGTTAAGAAAAGTAATGAAGAAGTAGCAAAAGAAAAGTTAGAATTAGCCTTAGAAGATTTGAAAGCACATAAGTATTCAAATGAAAATTATAATGAAAATGAATATATAGATAACTATTTAAAAAATGAAGGGATGAATGTAAATTCTAATATAGTAATAGCAGATGGAATAGCATTTGAAATAGATAGACAAAAGCTTATTATAATTGGACGTAAACAAGCAGAGGTAGAAATAACGAGTGAAATAAAAGAAAGACTAGGAAACGGGATAGTAAATATATTAGTAAAAATAGAAAGTGATACCGAGATAGAAAGTATAATATTTCCAAATGAAGATGGAACCACTCTAATACTTACAACTGAAAAATTAACACTTGCAAAAGATTTAAAAGTAGAAGCAGGTAAAGAATACCCAGTAATAGTAAAAACAAAAGATGGGAAAACAACAAATGAAATAATAAAAATAGAACCAACTCTTTCTATTATGGCAAGTGTAGGAGATTTCGTAAACTATTCAGCAGGAAACTGGACCCAAGAAGATATAGCAAAATTAGGGAATTTATATACTGGAGCATCAGAGCCAACAGAACACTGTAAGTTTGGAGGAGTAGGAGTGGGAACATCAAAAGATGCATCTATGAATTATAAAAAAGAAACTAATTTGTATAGTAGTGGGTGGAGAGTTTTAAAAGTTAACACAAATGGAACAATTGTTATAGTTCATGCAGGTACTACTGAATTATTTCGTGTAGGAAATACTTCTTTAAAGCCAAATGCTGGTACAATCCTAAAAAGTTCAAGAGATTGGAGTATGTATGAAGATTGCTCAACAAATGCAGTTTCTACTAATTATGCAATCGCAGGTACAGCTCGAATATTTGGAGTTAATGATCTTAAAACTTTAAGTCAAGAAAATAATTTAAGGAGAATAAATCATAGTTATTGGCTGGATGTTAATAACTATGGTGGACCTGGATTAGGGCAAGTATTATCAACGGGAAAAGACGGATATACAGCTTATGCTGCAAAGGGTATTCGTCCCATAGTAACACTAAAAGCAAATGTAAAAGCCACAGCGACTGAAGGACAAAAGACTCACACTACACCAGAAACAGCATGGAAATTAAGTTTAGATGAATAAAGTAACTATTATAAACATAGAAAAAGCATTAGAAATTTACTAATGCTTTTATTGTATTATAGGAAAGTTTTATTTTAAGTTAAAGTGTAGGGGCGATTTTAATCGCCCGAGTGGCGAAACCAGTTTGTTCTTATTTTGCTTTTACAATTGCTATAGTAAAAGCAAGTCGAACTTGACAAACTACATATAAAAGCGTACAATATAAATATGAGAAAAAGGAGGAACTATGCAAAATAGTAACAAAAGAACTCTTGAAATAATAAATTCAAAAACAAAAATATATCTAATAATAATAGCCATATTATTAGCAGTAATATGTTGCTATGAAATTGTATTTGTAATGCCAGCAGTTATCTTGTTTGGCCTTATTTGTTTTTATGCCGTATGGACTAGTAATAAAAGAAAAGCAGAAATATCAGAATATATACAAGAGCTAACAATAAACGTAGATACAACAGCAAAAAGTACATTAATAAATTCTCCATTTCCATTAATAATAATGGAAACAGATGGAAATATAATTTATAAAAGTTCAAAATTTGTTAGTGAATTCGAAAATATAGATATAGAAAACAACATAGATGAACTAGTGCAAGAAATAAAGATAGATATACAAGAAAATATAAACAATAATGATAAAAACAGAATAAAAGATAGAACAATACAAAAAGAACAAATAATAGAAAATAGAAATTACAAAATTGTTGGTGAATATGTAAAATCAAAACAGCATTCAAAAAACGGGCAACAAGAATATACATTACTACTATACTTTATAGACGAAACAGAGCATGTAAAAGCAATTAAAAAATATAATGATGCTCAAACATGTATAGGAATGATAATGATTGATAACTACGAAGAAATGTTACAAAGAATATCAAACGAAGAAAGACCAGAAGTTTTAGCAAAAATAGAAAAGTCAATTTATGATTGGGCAATGGAAACAAAAGGTGTAGTAATAAAATCAGAAAGAGATACATTTGTATACGTATTTGAACAAAGATATTTAGAAAAAGTAAAAGAAGATAAATTCCAAATATTAGATACAGTTAAAGAAATAAAACTAGAAGCAGGCTTACAAATAACATTAAGTATATCAATTTCAAATGAAGGTTCAACACAATATGAAAAATATAAATCAGCATTATCAGGAATGGATATAGCATTAGGACGAGGTGGAGACCAAGCTGTAATTAGAGAAAATGATAAATATTTATTCTTTGGTGGTAGAGCGCAAGAAATGGAAAAAAGAACAAAAGTAAAAGCAAGAATTGTTGCACATGCACTAGAAGAGTTAATAATAGAATCAAGAGATGTAATAATTATGGGTCATGTAAATGGGGATATAGATTCTATTGGTTCTAGCCTAGGAATATATAGAATAGCAAAAAGTTTAGGGAAGCAAGCTAATATTGTTAATGAAACATCAGGATTAAGTCTAGACCAATTTATGGAAGCAGTGAAAAAAGAAGAAGATGAAGATATATTTATAACTTCTCAAGAAGCTTTAAGTAGAGTAACACCAGAAACATTGTTAATAGTGATAGATACGCATAAAAAAGGATATGTGGAAGTGCAAGAATTACTAGAAAAAACAAACAAAATAGTAGTAATTGACCATCATAGAAGAAGCACAGATTATATAGATAATGCAACATTAACTTTCCATGAAGTATATGCATCATCGGCAGCGGAACTAGTAACAGAATTGCTACAATATGTGGAAACACCTATAAAACTAAAAACAATAGAAATTGAAGGACTATATGCAGGAATAATGATGGATACAAAAAACTTTACATTTAAAACAGGTGTTAGAACATTCGAAGCAGCAGCATATTTAAGGAAATGCGGAGTAGATATAATAAAAGTTAAAAAGTGGTTCCAAACAGATTTAGAAAATTATAATACAATTTCAGAAATAGTAAGAGAAGCAGAAATTGTACATAATACAATAGGAATATCAATATATGAAAGTGACAACAAAAACTCTAGTGTAATATGTGCAAAAGCAGCAGACGAATTACTAACAATAAGTGATATAACGGCATCATTTGTAATAGGAAATATAGGTGATAAAGTATGTATTAGCGGACGTTCAATAGGAGATATAAATGTACAAGTGATACTAGAAAAATTGCGGAGGCGGTGGACATATAACACTTGCTGGAGCACAAGTAGAAGGAAAAACAAAACAAGAAGTAAAAGAGGAGTTAATTAAGAAAATAGACGAATATTTTGAAGAAATAGGAAATTAAAAAGAGCACTTCATAAGTGCTCTTTTTAATTTCCTATTTCTTTTTTTATTTGCTCTATTTTTTTTATTGTTACACCTGTTAATTTATTTATATCAGATACTTCTAATCCTTGTTGTAACATATTATTAATAATAGATTTTATTCCTTCTATTTTCCCTTCTATTTTTCCTTCTTTTTTTGCAGTCTTTCTTTCATATCTTATAACCCTATCCAATATTTCTTCCATAATTTCATACTCTCCTTCCTCACTTTTTGTTAATTCTTTTAGTTTGTCTTTTCCTAATTTTACTTTTAATGTTGTTTGTATTAATCTTATTAGTTTTTGTTTATCTTCATCTTTTGTAGTTTCTATCGCTTCTCGTATTGCCTGTTCTAATTTTTCTTTGCCTATTGCTTTTTCTATTAGAAATATTTTATCTATTAAATATCTGCTTTTTATTAATGTTTCTTCTTCGTATTTATTTATATCAATTAAATTATATTTTTGTAAATTTACGTTTTTAAATCTTTTATCTTGTATACTATGCAAATGTAACTTTGCATTCCAATTACCTTTTCCTGTATATATTACTATTGGTATTACTTCTGGTATTTCATATCCTTTGTTTTTTATTTTTTCTATATCTATTGCACTTTTTATTATTTCTACTCTATATTCTTCTAACCTATATGGCATTGAATAATCTACCTTACTTTGATGTTCTATTAGGAAGATTATGTTTTTTTCTCTCATTTTATATACAATATCTGCTTCTTTATTTTGTAAGTTATTTGTTACAAAACTACTATTATATTTTTCTATTTCTTCTTCTCTTATTTTTTCTTCTAAGTTTAATACTTGATTAATAATGTATGCTGCATCTTTTTTACTGTCTAATATACTTCTATATGTTTTATCATGTTTATTATTTATTGGATTATCTAGTATTTCATAGTTTTCTTGTTCTTCATTTAGTTCATTTTTTCTGTTTGTATCATTTTTTTGAAGCCAGTCTTTTCTAAAACCCAATAAAGCTCTATCATATGTAGCCTTTACAACGACATCTTCATTAACTATATAATAATATATGGTTGTCTTGTTGTCAATATGCTTTCTAAATTTTTCTCCTTTTTCGATAATAATTACCTCCTTTTAATTTGATTTTTCTTTTTGGATTTTTAATTTAAGATTTAATTTTTTCAAGAATTAAAATAATTGATATAAAATATATGCTTATCATACTATTATTTTTTATCTTTTGCAATATTGTTTTCTTTAATTTCGGCTAAAACCTTGAAAAATATGTAAAATTAAGGTAAACTAGTATAAGTAATAAAGGAGGAATCCATAATGAAAGTAATATTAAAACAAGATATAAAAGGTGTTGGAAAAAAAGACCAAATAATAAATGCAAACGATGGTTATGCTAGAAACTTTTTATTTCCAAAAAACTTGGCAGTACCTGCAGATAAAGGAAACATGACAAATCTACAATCAAAGCAATCATCGGAAGAACATAGGAAAAATCTAGAAAAGGAAGCAGCAGTAGAAACTAAAAATAAAATAGAAAAAATTATGCTAAAAATACAAGTAAAAAGTGGAGAAAATGGAAAAGTATTTGGTTCGGTAACATCTAAGGAAATAGGAGAAAACTTAGAAAAACAATATAAAATTAAAGTAGATAAGAAAAAAATACTATTACAAGAACCAATAAAAAACTTAGGGACATTTAATATAGAAATAAAACTATATGATGGAGTAAATGCAAAACTAAAAATAAATGTAATAGGAGAATAACTATGGAGCTAGGAAAAATCCCACCAAGTGATATAGAAGCAGAACAAGCAGTATTAGGAAGTATGCTAACAGATAAAGATGCAGTAGTGTCTGCAATAGAAGTATTAAAACAAGAAGACTTCTATCGTGAAGATAATAAAGCAATATATGGAGCAATATTAAACTTGTATAATCGTGCTGAACCAATAGATATAATAACATTAAAAGCGGAATTAATATCAATTGGTAAATTTGATGTTGTAGGAGGACTAGAATATCTTGCAACACTACCAGATATGGCACCAACTAGTGCAAATATAGATAAGTATATTAAAATAGTAGAAGAAAAATCTATGTTAAGAAACTTAATACAAACAGCAAATGAAATCATTTCTTTAGGGTATGACCCAACAGAAGATGTTGAAATGATTATGGATGAAGCAGAAAAGAAAATATTTAATATTATGCAAAAAAAGAACCAAAAAGGATATGCTTCTATAAAAGATGTATTAGTAGATACATTTGCAGGGTTAGAAAAATTATATAATCAAAAACAACACATAACAGGTGTTCCGACAGGATTTAGTGATTTAGATTACAAAACAGCAGGACTTCATGAATCAGATCTTGTACTAATTGCAGCAAGACCTGCAATGGGAAAATCAGCATTTGCCTTAAATATAGCAACAAATGCAGCAGTAAAAGCAAATGTTCCAGTTGCAATATTTAGTTTAGAAATGTCTAAGGAACAAATGGTAAACAGAATTCTATGTAGTGAAGCAATGGTAGATTCTAATAAAATAAGAACAGGAAAAATAGATGATGAAGACTGGATGAAACTAGCAGGAGCTTTAGGGCCACTATCAGAATCGGGAATATATATAGATGATACACCAGGAATTTCTGTAATGGAAATAAGGGCAAAATGTAGGAAATTAAAATTAGAGAAAAATATAGGATTAGTTGTAATAGATTACCTACAATTAGTACAAGCAAGTAGTCAAAAACGTGGTGGAAGTAGAGAACAAGAAATATCAGAAATAAGTAGGTCATTAAAAATACTTGCAAAAGAAATAAATGTGCCAGTAATAGCACTATCACAATTATCAAGAGCGCCAGAGCAACGTCCAGATCATAGACCAATGTTATCAGACTTGCGTGAATCTGGAGCCATAGAACAAGACGCAGATATAGTAATGTTTTTATATAGAGACGACTATTATAATGAAGATAGTGAAAAGAAAAATATTGCAGAAGTAATAATTGCAAAACATAGAGCAGGTTCTACAGGAACAGTAGAATTATTGTGGCTAGGAAATTACACAAAATTCACAAATATAGAAAAATACCGTGAATAAAGAAGGTAAAATATGTTAGAAGAAAAAGTGCTACAAACAATTGTAAAAAATAAACTAATACAAAATGGAGATAAAATCGTAATAGGAGTGTCAGGGGGACCTGACTCTATTGCGTTATTAGACGTACTTATAAAACTACAAAACAAAATAAAATTTGATATAACAGTAGCACATATTAATCATATGATAAGAGCTGAAGCTATAGATGACCAAAAATATGTAGAACAATACTGTAAAAATAAAAAGATAAAATGTTTTGTAAAGCAAGCAAAAGTAGAAGAAGTAGCAAAAAATCAAAAAATCGGAACAGAAGAAGCTGGAAGAAACTTAAGATATGAATTCTTTAATGAAATATTAGAAAAAACAAATTCAAATAAGATTGCTACAGCACATTCAAAAAATGATAATGCAGAAACAGTTTTAATGAATATATTAAGAGGAAGTGGAACTTCAGGATTAAAAGGAATACAAGCTGCTAGAGATGACAAATATATACGACCATTAATTGAATGTGAAAGAAAAGAAATAGAAGAATATTGTAACGAAAATAATTTAGAACCACGAATAGATAAAACAAATATGGAAAATATATATACAAGAAATAAAGTAAGAAACTTACTAATTCCATATATACAAAGAGAATTTAATCCTAACATTATAGAAGCACTAAATAGATTATCTCAAATAGCAAGTATGGAAAATGAATATTTTAAATTACAAACAATAAAAATATATAATGAAATTAAAGAAGAAGAAACAAAAGAACAGATAACATTAAACTTAAAAAAATTTAATAGCCAAAAGTTGGTTATAAAAAACAGAATAGTGTTATATACTATTAATAGACTTTTTGGGTCAAGTAGTGGAATAGAAAAAATACATTTACAAGATATAATAAAATTATGTGGTAATAATATAGGTAATAAATTCTTAGTTCCAAATAAAAAAGTAAAAGTTTTAGTAAAAAGTGGAAAAATATTTTTCATTGTAAACAAGTAGTATCCGTAAGAAAAGCGTTGCAAACAGTACGTTTGACACAAAAAAGACACAAAAAAACTATTGCAAATACATATATTATATGTTATATTTCAAGACAACAAATTAGAAGTTTGAAGTTAGAAGTTAGAGATTCTATGTATTTTTTGTTGATAAAAATATGCAAAAATATTAGGTGAAAAATCCAACCTCTAATATCTAACATCCAACCTCTAAAAAGGAGGAAAAAGAAATTGAAAAGTGGATTAAAAACCTTAGGAATGTGGTTAATAATAGTAGTAATATTTATAGTACTTCTAACTACTATAATGGATAATTCAAATACTAAAATGACTTATTCAGAATTAATTACAAAAATTGAAGCATCAGAAGTAAAAGAAATAGAAATAGCATCAGATGATACAAAAGCATACGTAACATTAAAAGGAGAAAATGTAAAAAAAGAAGTTAATATACCAAGTATAGATAGTTTTATGGGTTATATAGAAAATACTCTAAAAACAGGTGAAATATCATTAAAAGAACAAAATCAATCAATATTCATTACAATACTTGGATTACTAACACCATTTGGACTATTAATAATTTTCCTAATATTCTGGTTTTTAGTAATGAATGGTAGTCAAGGTGCAGGAAACAAAACAATGTCTTTTGGAAAATCAAAAGCAAGATTAATGGGTTCAGAAGATAGAAATAAAGTTACATTTGAAGATGTAGCAGGCGTAGATGAAGAAAAAGAAGAACTAGAAGAAATAGTAGAATTCCTAAAAAATCCAAGAAAATTTACAGACATGGGTGCAAGAATACCAAAAGGAGTACTACTTGTTGGTCAACCAGGAACAGGTAAAACATTACTTGCAAAAGCAGTAGCAGGAGAAGCTGGAGTTCCATTCTTTATAATAAGTGGTTCGGATTTCGTAGAAATGTTTGTTGGTGTTGGTGCATCACGTGTAAGAGACTTATTTGAAGAAGCAAAGAAAAAGGCACCATGTATCATATTTATAGATGAAATAGACGCAGTAGGACGTCAAAGAGGAGCCGGACTTGGCGGAGGACATGATGAAAGAGAACAAACACTAAACCAATTATTAGTGGAAATGGATGGATTTGGAACAAACGAAGGAGTTATAGTACTTGCTGCAACAAACAGACCAGACGTATTAGATAAAGCATTATTAAGACCAGGAAGATTTGACCGTCAAATAGTAGTATCAGCACCAGATGTAAAAGCAAGAGAACAAATATTAGAAGTACATGCAAAAAAGAAAAGATTAGCAGAAGATGTAGACTTAAAAACAATAGCAAAAAATACTTCTGGATTTGCAGGAGCAGACCTAGAAAACGTATTAAATGAAGCAGCTTTGCTTGCTGCAAGAAGAAACCTAAATGAAATTGGAATGAAAGAAATAGAAGATGCCATGGTAAAAGTGACTATGGGACCAGAAAAGAAAACAAGAGTAAGAAGCGAAAAAGAAAATAAATTAGTAGCATATCACGAAGCAGGTCATGCAGTAGTAAGTAGATTCTTACCAACACAAGATGCTGTACATCAAATATCAATAGTACCACGTGGAATGGCTGGAGGATACACAATGTATCGTCCAACAGAAGATAAATCATTTATGTCAAAAACAGAAATGGAAGAAAACATTGTATCATTATTGGGTGGTAGAGTAGCAGAAAAATTAATTTTAGATGATATATCAACAGGAGCAAGTAATGATATAGAAAGAGCAACAAAAATAGCAAGAAGCATGGTAACAAAATACGGAATGAGCGATAGGGTAGGAGCAATAATGCTAGGATCTACACAAGAAGAAGTATTTTTAGGAAGAGACTTTGCACAAAGCAAAGAATACTCAGAAGAAACAGCAGCAATAATAGATGAAGAAACAAAGAAAATAATAGATACAGCATATAATACTGCAGAAGAAATATTAAAACAAAATATAGATAAACTACACAAAGTTGCAGGAATACTATTAGAAAAAGAAAAAATAGACGGAGACGAATTTGCAGAAATATTTGAATAAGATATATTAAAAAGTACGAGGTTTACCTCGTACTTTTTGCTCTATAGGAAAGTTATTCTTGTAAAGTAGCCTCATCATTCACGTGAAGCTACTTCAGAGATAAAATTTAAAATTTTATTAAAAAATAGTAAATTACAAAAATGTAAATAAAATGTCATAATAACTATAGTAAAACTAGTAAAACCTACTTCCGTAAGTAGGTTTTAGCTATTTTTTGTAATATATG
>JAAWOE010000027.1 GCA_022799315.1 Clostridia bacterium
TAAGATGTTTCTAATAGAAAAAGCAGAAAGTGGAGAAAAGGCGGAAGAAGCAATAGCTAAAGCAGTAAAAACTACAAAAGACGAAAATGATAAAGCAAGGTTAATAAAGTTATTAAAATTAACTATAAGCGGAAAAATAGAAGAAAGCAAATTAAATGAGTTAATAAAAATAAAAAAAGGAGAAGATGAAGTTATGGAAGAAGCAATAGAAATGATAGAAGCAGATGCAATAAAAAGAGGATTACAAAAAGGATTACAAGAAGGAATACGAACTATAATTAGCAATATGTTGAAAAAAGGAATAAGTGTAGACGAAATAGAAGAATTAACAGGAATATCAAAAAGAAAAATAGAAGCAATAAAGAAAGAATCTTAGAACACAAAAACATATATATTTATAGCCATATAGAATAAAAACATCTATATGGCTAAATTTATTTTTGTAAAGATTTTCCAATATAAAAACTACTAATTAATATAACAACAGATAAAATTCCAGTAAAATCAAAACTAAAGCCGTGGATATAATATTGGGAGTGATCCGAGAACAAACCCGATAATTATATAATGGGTTTTATTAAAATAGTGTTTGAATGCGTATTGAATAAATTTTAAAAATGCTAATCCACCAATAACAAGTCCAATACCCATAGGAAAAAGAACAGCTATGTTAATAGAACTAACAGCATCTAAATAGACTTCATATGTTCCTAAAAGCATTAATAAAACAGTACTACTAATACCTGGAATAACTACTCCTGCAGACATTATAAAACCACTAAAAATTAGAAAAAGTATATTTTGGGAGTTGATAAGATGGTAAGTATTAATATTCTTTTCTAATAATATAAGAAATATAGATATAGTAAAGGAAATGATAGTATATAGCAAATAATGTAATCTGAATCCTTTTTTAGAATTTGCAATTTTTATAAGACTTGGTAATCCCCCTAGTATTAAGCCAATAAAAGCAAATTTTATTTGAACGTCATATAGTAAAAATAATGTCTTTAAAATATTTCCAAATAGAACAACACCAAGTCCAACGCCGACACAAATAGGAAACAAGAATTTGAAATTTTCTTTAATGTTTTTAAAAAATCCAAGAATGCTATCAATAAGCTTATCATATATTCCGAAAATCACACATAAAACTCCACTGCTAATTCCTGGCAAAATTGCTCCTGCGCCAATTAAAATACCAATTAGTATATTATATAAAAATGTCATATAAATCACCTTGTATAACTGTATGCGAATATTAGAAATATTATTAGTGATTATAAAAAGATACTAAGAGTAATTAAAGGAGTTAGTAAAAATAAAGAGAATAAGTAATAAAGAGATATATTTAAATGTGAAAGAGGTTAAAATATGAAAAAAATTATATTTATTATATTGATTAGCGTTTTGTTAATGCTTATGGTTGGTATGAGCATTTTATCAATAAATAAGCAACTAACAAAAGATAAAAGCAAAACAGAAAACACTATAGATAATATAAATGAACAAGAAAATATAGAAAAGGAAATTTTTAGTGAACATTATGGAAAGGCTATGGGAAAACTAGAAACACTATCGCAAGAAGAAAAGATAGCACAATTATTTGTAATAGGAATGTCTAATAATAGTGATTTAGAAGAACTTAAGAATTATCAATTTGGGGGTTATCTATTTTTTAAAGATTTTTTTGATAATAAAACAGAAGAACAAGTAAAACAAACAATCGATAACTTTCAAAAGAATGCTGATATTCCACTACTAATAGCTATAGATGAAGAAGGTGGAAGAGTAGTAAGAGCTAGTAGTAATTCTAAACTTGCAAAAGAGCCGTTTAAAAGTCCAAGCGAACTATATAAAAATGGTGGACTAGAAGCAATAAAGCAAGATACAATTAAAAAGAGTATGTTTTTAGAAAGACTAGGAATAAATCTTAATTTTGCACCTGTTGTAGATATTGCGACAAATTCAGAAGACTATATGTTTAAAAGAGCATTGCAAGAAGGAAAAGAATTAACGGCTGAATATGCAAAAACAGTAATTAGTGCAAGTAAAGGTTATAAAGTATCATATACATTAAAACATTTTCCTGGTTATGGATCAAATAAAGATACACATACTGGTAGTTCACAAGACGAAAGAACATATGAAGAAATATATAATAACGATTTAGAGCCTTTTCGAGCGGGAATTGAAGTTGGTGCAGAAGTTGTTATGGTTAGCCATAACCTAGTAACAAGCATAGATGAAAACAATCCTGCATCTATTTCTAAAGAAGTTCATAACTTATTAAGAGAAGAGTTAAAGTTTAGTGGAATTATTATTACAGATGATATAAATATGGGAGCAATTAAAAATGAGTATACTGTTTCAGATAGCATTGTAAAAGCCATTCAAGCAGGAAATGATATGATTATTATTACAATAGATAGAAACAGTAAAGATAAAATTACTAATACAAAAATAGACTATAAAACAGTTATAGAAAGTGTAAAGAATGCTTTAGAAAAAGGAGAGATAACTGATAACGATATTGATACAGCACTACATCGTATTCTTGCTTGGAAATATTATAAAGGGCTTATGTAATTGTGGATTGAATGCAATTATTTTCAAATTCTTATAGTAAAAGGTATATATTAATTATATTGTTACGTTTGACCATTGGTGTCGCAACCTCCAATTTAAAGTATGGACGGTTGCTCCAAATCGCACTCGTCCTTTGGACTCGTTTGGTCGCTTACGCGGTCTGCACTTCACTAATATAATTAATATATACCTTTTACTATATAAAAATCGTAACATTAAAATAAAAATATTATTGTTTTTACATATGTTAGTAAAAAAATGAATTTATGGTTTTTATTGAAAAATAAAGCGAAAATTCACTTGTTAGCCTTGACAAACAAATAATACTATAATATAATGTTAACCACGGTTAACTTTTGAAAAAGGAAGGTAAAATATGATATCAAAATCACTAGAAGAATATTTAAAAACAATGTATGTATTAAAAAAACAAAATGGAAAAATTCGTATAACAGATATTGCTGAAAAAATGAATTGCACAAAGCCTAGTGTTAATAAGGCTGTGAACAATTTAAAAGATAATGGTTTATTAAATTATGAATCTTATGGAGCAATAGAACTAACTAAAGAAGGCGAGAATATAGCTAAAAAAGCACTAGAAGCGTATGACATTGTATATGTATTTTTAAAAGATGTTCTTAATTTAGAAGAAGCTGAAGCAGAAAGTGAAGCGGAGAAGATAAAATCTGCAATAACTGATGTAACAGCAAATAAACTTGCTAAATACGTTCATAAAGAATTAGGGTTAAGTAATTTAGATTGCGATTATGATATTAATAAAGAAAAATGTAGATGTTGTGTAAGAAGAACATCTGTAAAATAATATATAATATCAGATGTCATAATTATAATATAAAAAATTCCGTTCTCCAAGGCGTTTATTGTATGGTTGGTTTTAATAAAATACATACACACTGTACTAATAATACAGAAATATGACGCCTTTGGCTAACAGGTCGAACTCTTTTTTTATATTATAATTATGACATCTCATAAAGAATATGAAAATTAGTGAATAGAAAGGATTTTTTAAGGATGAGTAACGAATTATTAGAAATAAAAGATTTATATGTAAATGCAGAAGAAAAAGAAATTTTAAAAGGAATAGATTTAAAAATTAATAAAGGTGAAATACATGTAATAATGGGACCAAATGGTTCAGGAAAAACAACAACAGCAAATGCAATTTTAAATAATCCAGCATATAAAAAACAAAGTGGAAGTATTACATTTGATGGAACAGATATTACAAACTTAAGTACAGATGAAATTGCAAGAAAAGGTGTGTTTATGTCTTTTCAATTACCAGAAGAAATACCAGGAGTTTCAGTTACAAACTTCTTGAAATATGCAAAAAATAAAATTACAGGACAACCTGTAAAGATATTTGCATTTAAAGAAGAACTTAAAAAATATATGGAAGAATTAAATATGAATCCAAAAAATATGGAAAGAAGTTTAAATGTTGGGTTTTCTGGTGGAGAAAAAAAGAAAAACGAAATATTACAAATGCTTGTATTAAATCCAAAACTTGCAATACTAGATGAAACAGATTCTGGACTTGATGTTGATGCGATTAAAACTGTTTCAAAAGGAATAAGTATGTTTAAAAATGATGATAATGCTGTACTAATTATTACTCATAATACAAAAATTTTACATAGCTTAAAAGTAGACTATGTTCACATTTTAGTAAATGGAAAAATTGTAAAAACAGGAGATGCAGAACTAGCACGCGAAATTGAAGAAAACGGATACAGTAAGTATAAATAGAAAAGCTGCCCAGATAGAGCTGGGCAGCGACGAGAGGTGATTATAAGACGTGATTTGAAGTGCAGGTTTATTACTCATCTTTTTTCAAGAAGATGATGCCGAGGGCGCCGATTAACATACCAGTACAAAATGATATTGCACTAGGTATTATATAAATAGAATCGGCTCCAGACCGAAAGGTAAAAGTAATACCTGTAGCAACTAACACAATACTGATGAAAGCAATTTTAGTACTTTTCTTCATAGAATATATCCTCTCTTTCGATTTTATAGTATACATAAATTATATCACAAAACTAAACATAAAGTCAAACTTATGAAAGGAAACGAAAATGTCAAAAACAAACATAGATGAAATAAATAGAAACATATATGATATTAAAAATAAAGATGAATATGATTTTAAAATAAAAAAAGGTTTAACACCTGAAATTATAGATGAAATATCTAAACAAAAAGAAGATCCAGAGTGGATGAGAGAGTTTAGGCAAAAAGCTTTAGAAGTATATAACAAACTAGAACTCCCAACTTGGGGACCAGATTTATCAGAACTTAATATGGATGAAATTGCAACATACGTAAGACCAAAAACCACATTAAGTAATTCGTGGGAAGACGTTCCAGAAGAGATTAAAACAACATTTGATAAATTAGGAATTCCAGAAGCAGAAAAGAAGTCTCTTGCAGGAGTTGGAGCACAATATGATTCAGAAGTTGTTTACCATAGTATGAAAGAAGACTTAATAAAACAAGGTGTTATTTATACAGATATGGAAACAGCTGTAAGAGAATATCCAGAACTTGTAAAACAACATTTTATGAAATGTGTACCTGTAAACGACCATAAATTTGTAGCATTACATGGTGCAGTATGGTCTGGTGGTTCATTTGTATATGTTCCCAAAGGAGTAAAAGTAGATATTCCGCTTCAATCTTATTTTAGATTAAACTCACCAGAATCTGGACAATTTGAACACACACTAATTATTGTAGATGAAGGAGCAAGTTTACATTTTATAGAAGGATGTAGTGCACCAAAATATAACAAAGTAAATCTACATGCAGGGTGTGTAGAACTATATGTAAAAGATAATGCATATTTAAGATATTCTACAATTGAAAATTGGTCTAAAAACATGCTTAACTTAAATACTAAAAAAGCAATTGTAGGTAAAAATGCTAAAATGGATTGGGTTAGTGGTTCATTTGGTTCTAAAATTTCAATGTTATACCCAATGAGTATTTTAAATGGAGAAGGTTCAAAAACAGAATTTACAGGAATTTCTTTTGCAGGTGGAGGACAAAACTTAGATAATGGATTTAAAGTAATTCATAATGCAAAAGATACATCAAGTGTTGTTAATGCAAAATCAATTTCAAAAAATGGCGGTAAATGTACATATCGTTCACTTGTTAGAATAAATGATAATGCAGCAGGTTCAAAATCTAGTGTGTCTTGTGAATCGCTGATGTTAGATGATATATCTATATCAGATACAATACCAGTAAACGACATAAGAACAGATGAGGTAGAGTTTTCACATGAAGCCAAAATAGGAAAGATTAGTGATAAAACAATATTTTATTTAATGAGTAGAGGGTTATCAGAAGAAGATGCAAAAGCAATGATTGTTAGAGGATTTGCGTACCCAATATCAAAAGAATTACCAGTAGAGTATGCGGTTGAAATGAATAATTTGATTAATATGGAACTAGAAGGTGCAATAGGCTAAATTCTAAAAATAAACTTCGTCTTACGTCGTTAAAATTCAACTAAAAATCCTCGACGTACAAATAGTACGCCTCCGGTATTTTAGTCAAATTTTGCCTAGTAATATTTGTTTCTTTTTAGAATTAAAACCAAAAATATAAAGTTCTATAAAATGGAAATATACAGAAAGGAATTTAAAATGCAAAATATGAAATTAAATGAAACACCAGTAAGAACTTCAAGAAATTTTAATATTAATAATATAAAGTTAGAAAATATTGAAATTCTAAACGAAATAAAAGAGTTTAAGAATGTAGAGATTATAAGCAAAAATTCTAAAGTTAGAATAGAAAATAATCCTAATACTTCTTTAACTTATGGATTAAGTGAAGAACTTACAAAATTAGTAAATGAAAGTGCAAATCAAAAAATTAAGTTAATAATAGATAGCAAAACGAATAATGAAATACAAATTAATTTTGATTTTGATGAAGAAAATTTAGCATTAATAGATAGTATAGAAATACTTGCAAATGAAGATACAAAGGGAACTGTAATTATAAAATATGACTCAGAAAAAGATATAGAAGCATTTCATAATGGTATTATAAAAGTGTTTGCAAAACAAAATTCGCATATAAATGTAATTGTTACTAATTTTATGAACACAAATTCAAACAACTTTATGAGCATAGAAAATACATTAGAAAAAAATGCAGATGTTCAATATACAATTGTTGATTTTGGAGGACAAAATAGTATTACAAATTACTATTCAAATATATTAGGAGATATGGCTGATAATAGATTAAATACTATTTATTTAGGAAAAGAAACACAAACTTTTGATTTGAATTACATAGCTGAATTACGCGGAAAAAAATCTAATATTGATATAGAGGTTCAAGGAGCTTTAAAAGATAATGCAAAAAAACATTTTAAAGGTACTATAGACTTTAAAAAAGGATGTAAAAAAGCAACAGGAAATGAAAATGAAAATTGCATGTTGTTATCAAAGACTGCAAGAAGTATTGCATTACCAATGCTACTATGTTCAGAAGAAGAGGTTGAAGGAAATCATTCAAGTAGTGCAGGGAAAGTAGGAGATAAAGAACTTTTCTACATTATGAGTAGAGGGTTTAACAAAAAAGAAGCTATGAAACTAATGGTAAGAGCAAAGTTTAATAAGATATTAGAAACTATTAAAAATGCAGAATTGAAAGAAGAAATTTCAAAAGAAATAGATGCAAGACTAGATTAAGGAGAAAAGCAGTATGAAATTTTACATAGGTTCAGGATTGAAAAATGCTAAAGTAGTAAATGAATTTTCAGAAAAATTAAAAGCTCATGGTTGGGAACATACATACAATTGGACAGAAAACAATTTAGAAAATGAATCAATAGAAGAGTTGATTGAATATGCAGCATTAGAACAAAAAGCAATTGAAGAATCAGATGTTGTTATAATAATATTACCAGCAGGACGTGGAACACATGTAGAATTAGGAATGGCAATAGCATTAAACAAAAAGATATACCTATATTCTAATAACAAAGAAGAATTTGACATAGAAAATACTGTTGCTTTTTATCAGATCCCAAGTATACAAAAAATAATTGGAGACATAGATTACGCTGTTAATGAAATTACAAAATAAAGTTTTGGAGGAATAAATATGGACATAAAAGAAATAAAAAAAGATTTTCCAATTTTAGAAAATAGAAAAATTACATATTTAGATAGTGGAGCAACAACACAAAAGCCTCGTTATGTTATAGAAAAAATTGAAGAGTTTTATAAAAAGTATAATGCAAATCCACATAGAGGAGCGTATTCATTAAGCGTTGAGGCAACCGAAAGATATGAAAATACCAGAACTAAAATTGCGAAGTTTATTAATGCAAAACATACAGAAGAAATAATATTTTCTAAAAATGCAACAGAAAGTTTAAATTTAATTGCATATTCATATGGAATGGAAAACTTAAAAAAAGATGATGAAGTAGTTATTTCTATAATGGAACATCATTCTAATCTAGTACCATGGCAAAAGGTTACAAAAAACACTAACAGTTTGCTAAACTACATGTATATAAATGATAACTATGAAATATCTGATAAAGAGATTGAAGAAAAAATAACAGATAAAACAAGAATTGTTGGAATTACTCATGTTTCAAATGTATTAGGAACAATTAATAATATAAAGAAAATAATAAAATATGCTCATTCAAAAGGAGCAATTGTTATAGTGGATGCATCACAAAGTATTCCGCATATGAAAATAGATGTACAAGACCTGAACTGTGATTTCTTAGTGTTTTCAGGACATAAAATGCTTGCACCTTTAGGAATTGGAGTGTTATATGGCAAAAAAGAATTATTAAATAAAATGAGCCCATTTTTAATGGGTGGAGATATGATAGAATATGTGTATGAACAAGAAACAACCTTTGCACCATTACCAAATAAATTTGAAGCAGGAACACAAAACGTAGAAGGAGTAATAGGTCTTGGCGCAGCTATAGACTATATAGAAAGTATTGGATATGATAATATTGAAAAACAAGAAAAAGAAGTGATTTCATATGCAAGAGAAGAACTATCAAAATTGGACTTTTTAGAGATATATATAACACCAAATGAAGAAAATCACTCTGGAGTTATATCATTTAATATAAAAGGAGTACATCCACATGATGTAGCAAGTATATTGGATGCAAATGGTGTTTGTGTTCGTTCACGGAAACCACTGTGCACAACCATTAATGAGATTTATGGGAATTGATTCTACATGTAGAGCTAGTTTCTATTTCTACAACACCATCGAAGATGTAGACAAATTAGTTAATGCACTAAAAAAAGCATATGATATGTTTAAAAAATATATGAAATAACTCCCAGTCTGCTTTGCAGATAGCCTCATTAAGTAAAGGTCCTAGGTAGGCACAATACCTATCCTAAAATATGTAGGGGCGTTCTTGAACGCCCGAAAATTCCAGGGAGGCATACTAAATAATATTTATTTAAAGAATTTCACAGAAGTTCGGGCGATTAAAATCGCCCCTACAAGATGATTATTTCTTAAGTTAGAAATTTTATATAATTAAATTTGAAAGGATTTTTTAAATAATGGAAGATTTAACAGATGTATATAACGAACTAATTATGGAACACAGTATGAATTCATATAACAAAAAAGAATTAGAAAATGCAGATTATTCAGAAATTGGACATAACCCAAACTGCGGAGATGAAATTACATTACAATTAAAACTAAATGATGACATTATAGAAGATATGGCATTTTCAGGACACGGATGTGCTATTTCACAAGCTTCCACATCAATTATGATTGACACATTAAAAGGAAAAACAATAAAAGAAGCAAAAGAAATAGTAAAAACTTTTATTGATATGATTAAAAGAGAAACTTTAGATGAAGAAGAATTAAGAAAGTTAGAAGATGCAATAGCGTTTAGAAATGTAGCTAATATGCCTGCTAGGGTAAAATGTGCACTTCTTGCTTGGCATACCATAGAAGACATTTTGAATAAGAATTAAGTATTTTTTAGAGAATTATTGATTTTATGCAGTAAAGTAGCTTCACGTGGATGTTCTGTTTTTCTTTTTAAGCCTAAAAAGAAAATGCCGAACATCCAGCAAGATGAAGCGGACTAATAAGTATAAATGATAAAAATCAATTTTATTATAAAACTGCTTATTTAAAGTGAAATTTTATAGAATAGAGGAAAAATGGAAAATAAAAAAGTATTATTAGGAATGAGTGGAGGAGTAGACAGCAGTGTATCAGCACTATTATTAAAACAAAAAGGATATGAAGTAATAGGAACAACAATGGAACTATATGTAGGTAGCAGTTGTTGTAATATAAATACATATATTGATGCAAAAAATGTATGTAATTCTATTGGCATACCACACTTTACATACGATTGCAAAGAGCAATTCAAGAAAAATGTTATAGATGATTTCATAGATTGCTATGCAAATTGCAAAACTCCAAATCCATGTATAGAATGTAATAAATATATGAAATTTGGATTTATGTATGAAAAAGCAAAAGAACTAGGTTGCAATTATATTGCAACTGGACATTATGCAAAAACCGAGTATAGTGAAGAATATGGTAGATGGGTGCTAAAAAAATCAAAAGCAGGTAAAAAAGATCAAAGTTATGTTTTATGGAATATACCCAAAGAATTAATAGAGCATGTACTATTTCCACTTGCGGATTTTGAGACAAAAGAAGAAATAAGAGATATTGCAAGAGAAGCTAATTTGAAGGTCGCAAACAAGCCAGATAGTGAAGATATTTGTTTCGTACCAGATGGAAACTATAAAAAATTTTTAGAAAACAATTCTAGTATAAGACCAAAACAAGGAAATATAGTAAATTTAAATGGTGAAGTATTAGGCAAACATACAGGATTGTATAATTACACAATTGGCCAAAGAAAAGGTCTGGGGATTTCTTATAAAGAACCATTATTTGTATTAGGATTTAATAAACAAAAAAATGAAGTGATTGTAGGAGAAGAAGACAAGCTATACAAAAAAGAAATAATTGTTAAAGATATAAATTTACTACTAGTAGATGAAATAGAAAATTGGATGAATGTAACAGTAAAAACAAGATATTCTTCAAAAGAAGCGAGTGCTAAAATTATGCAAGATGACAATACTATTAAAGTAGTGTTTGATGAACCACAAAGAGCGATAACACCAGGTCAATCTGCAGTATTTTATGTGGGAGATATAGTACTTGGTGGAGGAAAAATTTGCTAGTAATGAAAGGAAAAGTTAGTATGCAGAACCAATTTACAAGAACAGAACTACTAATTGGAAAAGATGGGCTAAAGAAGCTACAAAATGCAAAAGTTGCAGTTTATGGTGTTGGGGGAGTAGGCTCATATGTTGTGGAAGGCTTAGCAAGAGCGGGAATCGGACACCTTGTATTAATTGATAATGACTATGTTGATATCACAAATATTAATAGACAAATCCATGCAACACATAGTACAATTGGAAAATCTAAAGTAGAAATAGAAAAAGAAAGAATATTAGAAATTAATCCAAATGTCATAGTTGATATATATCAAGTAGATACTTTAGAAAAGCCGGAAGAAGAGATTATAGATTCGTCTTTTACATATGTTGTAGATGCAGTAGATACAATAACTACAAAACTTAAACTAATACAAAAAGCAAATAAAGAGAATGTACCAATTATTTCTGCAATGGGAACTGCCAATAAACTAGACCCAACAAGATTTGAAGTTTCAGATATATATAAGACATCAGTTTGCCCGCTTTGTAAGGTTATGAGAAAAGAACTAAAAAACAGAAATATACCCAAGTTAAAAGTTGTATATTCAAAAGAAGAACCTATAAAAGTAGAAGAAATAGATGGAGAAAGAATATTAGGAAGCATATCATTTGTACCATCAGTAGCAGGATTGATTGTAGCAGGAGAAGTAATAAAAGATATTATAAAGAATTAATTTAAACACATATTAGGCTTAAGTATATTTATAGAAGTTTTTTGAAATACTTTGTAAATAATTGACAAACGATTAAAAAGTAATTATAATAAATATAGGAAATGACAATCGCAGAAATGCGGTTACCACATAAAATATGGATAAACGACACATCGCTCTGCCAAGCAAATGTGCCGTTTTATTATTTGCTCAAAATAATAACTAAAGTTATAATTAAGGCAATATTTATGATAGTTACAATTATTAATCCATAGAATAACAGATAAATTATTGCTAATAATGCTGATTCTACCATAGACACCACCTCCATTCTTACAGTAAACTGTATATGTAAGTGGCAACACGAACACATCTACTTTTCTCATTTCCTATAGATATTAATATATAACAGTTCTCTAAGAAATTCAAGCAAATAAAACAAAATTTTGTAATTATTTAATACAACATTGAAATTAAATAACGATTTTTTAAAGTCTTTAGACTGACCTGTCAGTCTAAAGACTTTTTGATATATTTTGTGTTATAAAATAATAAGTTTAAACATGAATCTAAAACTAAAGGAGGACATATGAACGAAAGAATATATGACTACATAGAAATAACAGATTTGAAAGATATGTTAAATAAAACAAAAGAATTATACAAAGATAATCCAGCATACAAAATAAAAAAAGAACTTGGAAAATATGAAATATATACACACAAACAAGTAAGAGACATGATAGATGCTTTAGGAACATCGCTAATAGATTTAGAATTAAAAAATAAGAGAATAGGAATTATTGGAGAAAATAGATATGAATGGGAAATAGCATATCTTGCAGTAGTATGTGGAACAGGAATAGTAGTACCATTAGATAAATCGTTACCAGAAAATGAATTAGAAGCATTAGTAGAAAGATCAGAAATTGAAGCAATATTTTATTCAGATAAGCATTCTGAAAGTATAGAGAAAATTAGGTTAAATCCCAAGAATAAGTTAAAACACTTAATTTCTATGGATTTGGAATCTAATAGTGAAGGAGTATATTCACAAAAAGAACTAATTAGTAAAGGAAAAGAATTAATAGAACAAGGAAATAGAGAGTTTTTAGATGCAAAAATAGATTCTGAAAAGATGAGTATTATGTTATTTACTTCTGGAACAACATCAAAATCTAAAGTAGTTGCTCTTTCACATAAAAATATATGTTCAAATTTAATGGATATTGCAAGTGTTTTAGACGTAACTAATGATGATACATTACTTTCAATATTGCCAATACATCATGTTTTTGAGTGTACAGTAGGATTTTTATTTTCTTTATATAAAGGTGCACAAACTGTGTTTTGTGATGGCTTAAGACATATAGTTGAAAATCTTGTTGAATATAAAGTTAGTGTTATGGCATGTGTACCTAGCATATATGAAAGAATCTTTATGATGATTAGAAAAAAATATGAAAAAGAGGGAAAAGTCCAAGAAATATTAGAAAAAGAAGAAAAATTCAAAAATTCATCAATGGAAGAAAAGAAAGAAGCATTTAAAGAAATACATGATATGTTAGGCGGAAGAATAAAACTATTAATAAGTGGTGCAGCAGCACTAGAAAAAGGAATAGAAGAAAAATATAGATTATTAGGCTTAAACCTAGTTCAAGGTTATGGATTAACAGAAACATCTCCAGTTGTTGCTGTTGGAAGTAATAAGTATTATAGAACAGGTTCAATTGGAAAAGTCGTTCCAAGTGTTAGCGTAAAATTAGTAAACAAAAATGATGAAGGAATTGGAGAATTATTGGTAAAAGGTCCTAGTGTGATGCTTGGTTATTATGGAGAAGAAGCTTTAACAAAAGAAGCAATACAAGATGGATGGTTCTATACAGGAGACTTAGCTAAAATAGATGAAGATGGTTACATATATATTTGTGGAAGAAAGAAAAGTGTAATAGTTTTAAAAAATGGTAAAAACATTTTTCCGGAGGAAATGGAAAACTTAGTAAACAAAATTGAAGGGGTTAAAGAATCTTTTGTTTTTGGTAAACAACAATCCTCTGATAAAAATGATATAAAAATTAATGTACAAATAGTATTTGATAGAGAAATTGTAGAAGAAGCATACAAGGTAAAAACAGATGAGGAAATATATGGTGCAATATTATCTAGAATAAAAGAAATTAACAAAACAATGCCAAAATACAAAGCAATAAGAGGAATGATTTTAACAGAAGTTCCGCTAATAAAAACAACAACAAACAAAATTAAAAGGCAGGAAAACTTAGATGCAATTACTAAACTTGAAAACTAATTTTTTAGGTAGAAATACAATTTATTATAAAAAAATAGATTCAACTCAAAACGAAATATGGAGATTAATAAAAGATAACAAAGTATCAAACGGAACTCTAATATTTGCAGATATTCAAACTATGGGAATTGGAACACATGGTAGAACATGGTATACAGATGAAGAAGAAAACATTGCTTTTTCCTTTTGTATATTTATGGATTGCGAAATTGGGAAAATAGAAGGTATAACAATAGACATTGCAAAAATTATAGTTAGAATTTTTAAAGATAAATACAAAGTAGAATTACAAATAAAAAAACCAAATGATATTGTGTTTAAGGGTAAAAAAATAGGTGGAATTTTAACTCAAAGTAAAGTGATATGCCAAAGTGTAAAATGTTTAGTAATAGGAATTGGAATAAATACAAAAAAAGAAAAGTTTATCAATGAAATTAAAAATATTGCAACATCAATAAAAAAAGAATTTGGAATTATTGTAGACACAAAAGAATTTATAGCTGAATTTTGTAATGAATTCGAAAAAGAAATATTAAAAAGGATGGAAAACTAAAATGAAAATTGGATTTTTATTTCCAGGGCAAGGCTCTCAAAGTATTGGAATGGGAAAAGATTTATATGACGAATATGAAGAAGTAAAGAAAGTATATGATAAAGTAAAAGAATTAACCAATATAGACATTGCAAAAATCTCATTTGAAGGACCAAAAGAAGTATTGAATGAAACAAAACATACTCAGCTTGCAATTTTAACAATGAGCTTAGGAATATTAGAAATTCTAAAAAAACATAGCATATTAGCAGAGACTGAAGCGGGATTAAGTTTAGGAGAATATACAGCATTAATAGATAGCAAAGTTCTTTCTTTTGAAGAGGGCGTAAAACTTGTTCAAAAAAGAGGAGAATGTATGCAAGAACTTTTACCAGAAGGGAATTGGCAAATGGCAGCAGTTATTGGCTTAGGAGATGAACAAGTAGAAGAGATTTGTAAAAATGTAAAATCAGGATTTGTTGTTCCTGCAAACTATAACTCTATAGGTCAAGTTGCAATTTCAGGAGAAGAAAGTGCAGTACAAGAAGCAAAAGAACTTGCAATTAAAAATGGAGCTAAAAGAGTGCTTGTATTAAAAACTGCAGGACCATTTCATACAAGTAAACTTATAGATGCTTCAAATGTATTAAGAAAAGAATTAGAAAAAGTAAAGATAAATAAATTTGAAACAAGAGTTATTAAAAACTTAGATGGAAATTTCTATAAAGATACAGATAATGTGAAGGATATTTTAGCAAGTCATATTATAAGTCCTGTTAGGTTTTCGAAAACAATAGAAAACATGCTTAATAATGGCATTGATACATTTATAGAAATAGGACCAGGTAAAACATTATCTGGATTTGTAAAAAGAGCAAAAACAGATAATGAAATAAAAATACTTAATATTAATAGTGTAGAAACTTTAGAAGAAGTAATTAAGGAGGTAAAAGATGAGTAAGGTAGCACTTATTACTGGAGGAACACGTGGCATTGGAAAACAAATAGCTATAACACTTGCAAGTGAGCGGATATGATATTGCAATTACATATAGAACAGCAAATGAAGAATTAGAAAACATTGTAAAGCAAATAGAAGAAAATGATGTGAAATGTTTTGCTGTTCAAGGTGATGTATCAATATTTGAAGACTGTGAAAGATTTGTACAAGAGGTAATTGAAGAATATGGACAAATTGATGTCTTAGTTAATAATGCAGGAATTACAAAAGATACATTATTAATGAGAATGAAAAAAGAGGATTTTGAAAGCGTAATTGATGTTAATTTAGTAGGGACTTTTAATGTTACTAAAAATGTAATTAGTCATATGATGAAAGCACGTTCTGGAAGAATAATAAATATATCTTCTGTTGTCGGAGTGTCTGGAAATGCGGGACAAACAAATTACTCAGCATCTAAAGCAGGTATGATTGGTTTTACCAAAAGTTTAGCAAAAGAAGTTGCATCAAGAAACATATTAGTGAACGCAGTAGCACCAGGATTTATTGTAACTTCTATGACAGATGTACTAAAAGATGATATTAAAGATGAAATAGCAAAAGCGATTCCGCTAAAAAGAATGGGAACGACTAAAGATGTTGCAAATGTTGTGAAGTTTTTAGCATCTGAAGATAGTTCATATATTACGGGCCAAGTTATTCATGTTGATGGTGGTATGCTAATGTAAGATCAACCCCAAAGCAGCATTTTACGTCGTTATTTACCACAAGAAATCCTTCAACGTACCTTAGTACGCCTTTGGTATTTTTTGTGATAAATGCCTAGTAATATACTAATTTTTGTTGGAATTATAGTAAAAATTAAAAAAAGAGATTATATATAATATACTACGAAGATATACAAAAGGCCCCTTTACATAAGGGGGCAGTCAGCGAAAGCTGACTGGGGGTTCTTAAAGAAATCTACAATAACTATTTGTCAGACCTTAGGATTTTATAAGATTCAGTATTCAAAAGAAAGGAAATTTAATATGGAAAAAAGAGTTGTAATTACAGGACTAGGAGCGATAACTCCAATAGGAAATAATGTAGAAGAAATGTGGAAAGCAATTGAAAATAAAGAATGTGGAATTAGTGAAATATCTTTATTTGATACTACAAATTTTAAAACTAAATTAGCAGCAGAAGTAAAAAGTTATGATCCATTAGATTATTTTGAACTAAAACAAACAAAGAGATTTGATAAGTCATCACAATTTGCAATAATTGCTGCAAGAGAAGCTGTCAAAAATAGTGGAATTACAAAAGAAAACACAGATTTTGATAGAGTAGGAATATTTGTAAGTTCTGGAATTGGAGGATTAAGAACAATTCAAGAACAATGTGAAGTTTATTGTAAAAAAGGAAATAATAGAATATCTCCTATGTTTATACCTATGTCCATAGCAAACATGCCAGCAGGAAATGTTTCTATAGAATTTGGATTTAGGGGAGAATCTATGTCCATATTAACTGCATGTGCGTCATCAACACATGCAATAGGAGAGGCATATAAAACTATAAAACAAGGCTATGAAGACGTAATACTTGCAGGAGGAAGTGAAAGCTCAATTTGTGAAGTTGGTATAGCAGGATTTGAAAACATGAAAGCCTTGTGTACAGCTACAGACATAAAAAGAGCAAGTATCCCTTTTGATAAAGAAAGAAGTGGCTTTGTAATGGGTGAAGGAGCAGGAATAATAGTGCTTGAAGAACTAGAACATGCCCAAAAAAGAGGAGCACATATTTATGCAGAACTTGTTGGGTTTGGCTCTACAACAGATGCATACCATATAACCTCGCCTGCACCAGAAGGAGAAGGCGGAGCACGTGCAATGATACGTGCAATGGAGGATGCAAATGTTAAACCAAAAGAAGTAGATTATATAAATGCTCATGGAACTTCAACACATTTAAATGATACATTAGAAACTATGGCAATTAAAAAAGCATTAGGAGAACATAGTAAAAATGTAATGGTAAGTTCAACTAAAGGAAACCTAGGACATTTGCTAGGAGCAGCAGGAGCAGTTGAAGCTATAATTTGTACAAAAGCAATTGAAAATAGCTTAGTGCCACCTACAATAAATTATCAAGTTGAAGATGAAGAATGCGATTTAGATATTGTACCAAATGAAGAAAGAAAACAAGATTTGAAGGTTGTAATGTCAAATTCTTTGGGTTTCGGCGGACATAATGCCTGTATTGTTATGAAAAAATATGCAGATTAAAAATATTCTTTGTTTTGATGATGTTGAGATTTTTGTTGAATAATTTTATAAAAATGTGCAAAATTAGTTTCACGTGGATGTTCTGCTTTTCTTTTTAAGCCTAAAAAGAAAATGCTGAACATCCAGCAAGATGAAGCGGATTTTAAAACAATAAATGTAAAGGAGAATTAAAAATGGAATATGAAAAAATAAAACAACTAATGGATGATATGGGAGATTCAAAATTAACTGCAATAGATATTGATTTTCCAGATGGAACAAAAATTAGTATGAAAAAAGAAATTAAATATGAAGTAGTAAATAATGTTCAAACTGTATCAAAAGATTATGATGAAGGTAATGTAACTACACAAATAACAACAACTAAAAAAGAAGATGTACAAGAAGGAAATATTGTAAAATCTCCAATGGTAGGTACTTTTTATATAAAACCATCACCTACATCTGCTCCTTATGTAGAAGTAGGAAAACAAGTAAAAACAGGAGATACCTTATGTATAATAGAGGCCATGAAATTAATGAATGAAATTGAATCTGAATTTACTGGTACTATAAAAGAAATTTTAGTAACTGATGGGCAAACAGTGGAATACGGTACACCGCTGTTTGTAATAAAATAAAAAAGCCCCCGTGGAGGCAGGCTTGATTTTAAAATACATGTTTGGCAAAGTACAAAGCACTTATCATCCAAATTGAGCAACATACATAGGAAGTATCATTGTTGATTTTCCCAGTACCCAAGCCGTATATGGTAGCAAATACCATAATAAGTGAAAGTACAAAGACTAAAATACAATATTTTTTCATCATTTTCCTCCAAAGGGGTCGTACTAGTATATACTAGTAGCTACGTATGTCCAAACGGACATAATTAACAGTTCATACTTATAGTATACTATAATTAACATAAAATGTCAAATAAAATAGGAGAAGAACAATGTTAAATAAAGAAGAAATTAAAGAAATTATTCCACAAAGAGAACCATTTTTAATGATAGATGAAGTGGAAGAATATATACCAGGAGAAAGTGCAATAGCGTATAAGTATGTTGATGAAACAGAATGGTATTTTAAAGGACATTTCCCAGGAAATCCTATAATGCCAGGAGTACTAATTACAGAGTCACTTGCTCAAACAGGAGCGGTTGCAATTCTTTCTATGGAAGAAAATAAAGGAAAAAATGCTTTATTTGGTGGAATAGACAAGATGAAATTTAAGAAAATGGTGGTTCCAGGTGATAAGTTAAAACTAGAAGTTAAAATAATTAAAAGAAAAGGACCAATTGGTCTAGGAGAGGCTATTGCTACAGTTGACGGAAAAATAGCTGCTAAAGGTGAATTAACTTTTGCAGTGGTATAAGAGGTGAAAATTAAATGAACAAAATATTAATTGCAAATCGTGGAGAAATTGCAGTTAGAATAATTAGAGCATGTAAAGAAATGAACATTAAAACAGTAGCTGTTTATTCAGAAACAGATAAAGATGCACTACATACGAAACTTGCTGATGAAGCAGTATGTATAGGACCAGCGTCGCCTAATAAAAGTTACTTAAATATTAAAAGTATAATTGAAGCAGCTTGTATTACTGGTGCAGATAGTATTCATCCGGGATTTGGTTTTTTATCTGAAAATGCTCAGTTTGCAAAAATATGTGAAGAATCTAATATAAAATTCATAGGACCAACTTCAAAAGTTATAGATTTATTAGGAAATAAATCTAATGCAAAAGAGCTTATGAAAGAAGCGGGAGTACCAGTTATTCCAGGTTCAGATGGAAGTTTAAAAGGCTTAAAAGATGCAATACTTATTGCAGAACAAATAGGCTATCCTGTCATATTAAAAGCAGCAGCAGGTGGTGGAGGAAAAGGAATTAGAGTAGTAAATAGTAATGATGAACTTGAAGCTAATTATAACATAGTTAAACAAGAAGCAAAGATATCATTTAATGATGATGAGATTTATATTGAAAAATTTGTTAAGAATCCTAGACATGTAGAAATCCAAATATTAGCAGATGAACATGGGAATATAGTTCATTTAGGAGAAAGAGACTGCTCTATACAAAGAAAGCATCAAAAAATTATAGAAGAAACACCTTCTACCTTAGTTGATGAAAAACTTAGACACAAAATGGGAAATGCAGCAGTAAAAGCTGCAAAAATAGCAGGCTATACAAGTTGTGGAACAGTAGAATTTTTAGTAGATAGTGACAAGAACTTCTACTTTATGGAGATGAATACAAGAATCCAAGTAGAACACCCAATAACAGAAATGAGGACGGGTGTTGACATTGTAAAAGAACAAATAAGAATTGCAGGAGGAGAAAAACTTAAATTTAAACAAAAGGAAATTGAATTTAGAGGATATTCTATAGAATGTAGAATAAATGCTGAAAATCCATTAAAAAACTTTAGACCATCTCCAGGAACTATTAAAGAAATTAATTTGCCAGGAGGAAATGGGGTAAGAGTAGATACAGCAATTTATAATGGATATACAATACCTGCAAATTATGACTCTATGATAGCGAAAATTATTACATATGGTGTAACTAGAAATGAAGCAATAGCAAAAATGAAAAGAGCTTTAGAAGAACTTGTTATTGATGGTGTAGATACGAACCGTGACTTTTTATTTGAAATTATTAGAAATCCTAATTTTATAAGAGGAAATTTTGATACAGGATTTATTGAAAAAGAAATATTTAAAAATGAGGAATAAAAATGATTGTAGATAAAATTAAGAAAAGGGAAATACCAGCAAAAAATAAAAAACCAAACATCGACATACCAATAGGCAAATGGGTAAAATGTGATAAATGTAAAGAAATTATATATAAAGAAACTGTTAGAAATAATCTAAACATTTGTCCAAACTGCGGACATTATTTTAGAATGCATATTGGTAAAAGATTAGAATTAGTAATAGATGATGGTACATATGAAAAGTTTGATTTAAATATTGAAACAACAAATCCACTAGGGCTAGAAGATTACCCTAAAAAACTAAAAACATTAAGAGAAAAAACAGGACTTAATGAAGCGGTTGCTTGTGGAACAGGGAAAATCAATGGAGAAAAAGTTGTAATATGCATAATGGATAGTGGTTTTTTAATGGGAAGTATGGGTGTTGTTGTAGGAGAAAAAATAACCTACGCTATAGAAGAAGCAATAAAACAAAAATTGCCACTTATAATGTTTTGTGTATCAGGTGGTGCAAGAATGCAAGAAGGTATAATCTCTTTAATGCAAATGGCAAAAACAACGGCAGCACTCACAAAACTAGATGAAGCAGGATTATTATACATATCTGTATTAACAGATCCAACATATGGAGGAGTTACAGCATCATTTGCAAGTTTAGGAGATATCATTTTGGCAGAACCTGGTGCTATTATTGGCTTTGCGGGTCAAAGAGTTATAGAGCAAACAATAAAAGAAGCTTTGCCAGAAGGATTTCAAACAGCAGAATTTTTATTAGAACATGGATTTATAGATAAAATAGTTGAAAGAAAAGATTTAAAAGATACTCTTTATAAACTGATACAATATCATAAATAAGAAATGAAATTACATTTTAGTAGAATAAATAGTTAAATATATTTTTTCTTTCTTCCGTTCTCCAAGGTGTTTATGGTATAGATGGTTTTAATAAAATACATACACACTATACTAACGATACAGAAAAAATATATATTAACTATTTATTTTGAAAAAGAAAATTAATAAATTATTATAATTTACAAAAAGGAGTCGAAAATTAATGGCAAAAGTTACAGCTTGGGAAAAGGTTGAAATTGCAAGAAATCCTAAAAGAAAAACAGCACTTGATTATATAGACGCTATATTTGATGAATTTATAGAATTACATGGAGATAGAAATTTTAAAGATGATAAAGCCATTGTTTGTGGATTAGGAAAAATTAGAAATCAAAACTTTACTATAATTGCTGAACAAAAGGGAAGAACTACCAAGGAAAATATAGAAAGAAATTTTGGAATGCCAAATCCTGAAAGTTATAGAAAAGCAATAAGGTTTATGAAACAAGCAGAAAAATTTAATAGACCAGTAATTACATTTATTGATACAAAAGGAGCATATCCAGGTCTTGGAGCAGAAGAAAGAGGACAACGGAGAAGCTATTGCAAAATCTATGTTTGAAATGGCTAAACTAAAAGTACCAATAATTACAATAGTTATAGGCGAAGGCTCAAGTGGAGGAGCATTGGCACTTGGTGTTGCAAATAAAGTTTTAATGCTAGAAAATGCAATATATTCTATACTATCTCCAGAAGGATATAGTAGTATCTTGTGGAAGGATTCCTCAAGATATAAAGAAGCAGCAGAAAAGATGAAACTAACAGCAAAGGATTTATATAATTTAAAAGTAATAGATAAGATTATTAAAGAACCAGAAGGTGAAGAAAAAGAAGTTTTCGGAAGAATTGTTACTAGTTTAAAAAATCAGATTAATAAAACTGTAAAAGAAATGGAAACTTTAGCAAAAGAAGAAATTGTTCAAGAAAGATATAACAAATTTAGAAATATGGGTGAATTTATAAATATTTAGGAGGAAAAGAAAATGTTATTAGAAAATAAAAAAATATTAATAATGGGTATAAGAAATAAATGGAGCATAGCATACGGTATTGCTAAATCTGCTTATGAAAATGGAGCACAATTACTATTTACATATATGGGAGAAGAAAACAAAGAA
>JAAWOE010000047.1 GCA_022799315.1 Clostridia bacterium
TTATTATAAAAAATATGATTTTCCTAAAAAAATATGTAAAAAAATGTATATTTTTAGGAAAATTATGTTAAATCTATTGCCTTTTGGGAAAAAATGTTATATAATAGTGATAATATATGTGTGAAAATATACAGTTAAAATTATTATTAATGTTATTTTTTAAAATTTTAGGAGGAAAAAGGATGTTTAATTTTATTAAAAAACAGAAAAGAAAAATTATCATTGCAATAATATCTATTACAATGATAATTACTTTTATGCCATTTTTTTCATTAGCAACTTCTGATAAAGAAGCACCAGAAATAGTTGCTAATGTAAAAGCTGGAAAAATTAAAAGTGGTACAAAATTAATATTTACGATTACAGACGAATCCCCAATATCAAAAGTTTATTATCAATGGGATCGTAATATTGGTACTACTGTAGCTAAAGAAAGATCTATAACAGGAGATAAAACTAGTTATACATTTTCTATAACAGTACCAACTTCTTTAGGTTTAGGTTTACATGAATTTAGTATAGTAGCAGTAGATAATAATAATAATATTGGAAGTTGGTTAGATGTGCCATTATATGTAGTAGATACAGAAGTACCTAGTACAGATGAAGATAAAGACGCTCCTCAAATTAACCCTATGACAGAAACAGGTGAGTATCCTTTATCAAGATCAACAATAGACCCAGGCCAAAGTATGAAAATAAGAGTAACAGATAACAATGATGTATATTGGTTTTCATATAAATGGTCTAGAAGCTTTGATAGCGATTATGCAACTGGTGCAACTTTAATTTATAATCCAGATGAAATAATCACTGTCACAGCACCTGAAGAACCAGGTGAATGGTGCTTACAATTCTACGCTAGAGATTGTTATAACAATATAAGCGCAGGATATTATTCAATTTTCACAATAAGAGATACAATTACATCTATTAATTTCACACAGCCAGAAAAAACAGAATATCAATATGGAGAAGATCTAGATTTAAAAGGTGGAAAATTTGATATAACTAGATTATCTGGTAAACAAGAAGAAATATCTCTAACTGATGAAATGGTAAAAAACTATGATAAAACAAAGTTAGGAAAACAAGAATTAACTGTAACTTATGAAGGTAATACATATACTTTTACTGTTAATGTAATAAAAGCAGAACAAGAAAAACCAGAAGTAAAATTAGATAAAACAACAGTAAAAATGACAGAAAAAGCTCCAGTCTTAACTGTAAGTAATAAAGAATCTGCAATAGGAAACATAACTTATACATCAAGTGATGAAAATGTAGCAACAGTAGATTCTGAAGGAAATATAGAATTAGTAGGAGCAGGAGAGTTTAAAATAACTGTATCATTTGAAGATACAGATTATTATAATGCTAACTCTACAGAAACAGAATTAATTACAGTTGAAAAAGACAATTTAGATAAAACAAACTTTGAAATAACTGATAATAAATATATATATGAAGAAAACGTAGTAAGAAATGCTAAAGTAACTCTAAATGTAAATGGAATAGGAGAAATTTCATTAAAATATTATAAAGTAGATGAAACAACAGGAGAAGCTGAAGCAAATGAAACAATAAATCCAATAAATGCAGGAACATATAATGTAATAGCAATAGTAGAAGATGGATTAAAATATAATGGAATTGAAATTGGTGTAGGTCAATTAGTAATAGAAAAAGCAAGTCAAGAAATTCCAAATGCCATTGTAACACCAAATACAGTAGAAATGACATCAAGTGAGATGCCATTAGTTGAAGTGTCAAATAAAGAAAATGCAAAAGGAACAGTAAGTTATTCATTAGATGAAGCAAGCGCAAAAGTAATAGCAATAAATGAAACAACAGGAGAAATCACAAGCTTATTAAAAGCAGGAACAGCAACAATCAAAGTAACATTTGGTTCTACAAAGGAATAACAGGATATGGACAAATATCAATATCATATTATAAAGTAGTAAATGAGTTAACAGGAGAAACAGAAACAGAAGAAACACTATATCCAGCAAATGCAGGAACATATGAAATAAGAGTAACAGTAACAGGAGGAGCAAACTACAAAGCAGGAACAATAACAAAAGTAGGGCTATTAATAATAAACAAAATAGACCAAGAAACTCCAACAGTAACTGTAACACCAAACACAGTAAAAATGACAGCAAGCGATATGCCAGTAGTAGAAGTAGCAAATAAAGCAAATGCAAAAGGAGCAGTAAGCTATACTTTAGATGAAGCAGGTAAAGAAGTAATAGCAATAAATGAAACAACAGGAGAAATCACAAGCTTATTAAAAGCAGGAACTGCAACAATTAAAGTAACATTTGCAGAAACAGAAAATTACAATGAAGCATCAGCAGAAGTACTATTGACAGTAGAATTAGACGATTTAAAAATATCAGACTTTGATTTAAGTAAAAATATGTATACATATGAAGAAGGAGTTTCAAGAGAAGTAACAGTAACTCCAAAACCTGGAATAACAGGATATGGAGAAATGAAAGTAGCATACTACAAAGTAGTAGATGGAGTAGTATCAGAAACAGAAACTGTAAATCCAATAAACGCAGGAATATATGATGTAAAAATTATTCTAGAAGAAGGAACAAAATATAATTCTACAACATTAACATTAGGTCAATTAGTAATTCAAAAAGCTGAATATAAATTAACTTTAAAAGACCCTGAAAATGAAGAAAAAGATGGAGTAGAATTCAAAGGTAATTCATTAAAATATGATAAAGAAGCACATACACTAGAAGTAACAGGATTACCAAAAGGAATTTCAGCAACATATGTTTATAATAAAGATGGAAATGTAGTAGATGTAGCTAAAGAAATTGGAATATATTCAGTAGTAGCAACTTTTGAATTAAGCGAAGAATTAAGTGAGAATTATTCTAGTGTTAATCCAGCTACAATGACTGCAACATTAGAAATAGAAAACTTTATACAAAGTTATGAGATTGAAGAAAATCTTAAGAAAAACTATGAATATGGTGAAAAATTAGATATAGAAAATATTAGCTTAATTGCAGTAATGGCATCAGGAGATAGAGTTGAAGTAGATAGAAATACTTATACTATAACATCAGATTATAATCCAAATAAAGCAGGAGAAAATATTCAAATTCAAGTAATATGTAAACCTGAAGGAGAATTATTAGGAGTTGTAGGATATTATAATGTAAATGTAGCAGGAAGAACTGGATTAGTAGAATCAGACTTTATAGTATCTGCAAATGACCGTACATATAATGATGGTGTACAAAAAGCTAGAATAACACCAAAAGATGAAATAATTGATGGAATTGGAGAAGTAACTGTAAAATACTATAGAGTAGATCCAGAAACTGGAGTACAAGAAGAAACAGAAACTAAGAATCCAAAATATGCTGGAAAATATAATATAGTATTAGAAATAGCAGCAGGTGATGTATATAGTGCAACAACAATAGCATTAAAAGAAAGCCAATTAGTAATTAAGAAATCAAATGACCAAGTAGAGCCAGAAATAACATTAAGCTCTTATAGTGTAAACGTTTTAGGAACAGCACCAACAGTTCAAGTAAATGATAAAGATAGCTTTGAAGGTGCAAAAGTAAGATTTGAATCTTCAAATACAGATATTGCAACAATTGATGAAAATGGAGTTATTAAATTAATAGCTCAAGGTACAACTCAAATTAAAGCAATATTTGAAGAAACAGATAATTATAATGAAATTGAATCTGTACCAGTTACATTAACTGTAACAGGAGAAACATTAAAATCAACAGACTTTATAGTAAGTAATGATACATATGATTTTGCAGAAGGAGAAATAAGAACAGCAACAGTAGAAGCAAAAGAAGGAATAACAGGATATGGAGAAATGAAAGTTTCATACTATAAAGTAGTAGATGGAACAGCAGAAGAAACAGA
>JAAWOE010000028.1 GCA_022799315.1 Clostridia bacterium
CAGACAGGAGAAAGCTATATAGTGGTTGGAATGATATCAATAGTAATGTCAGTAGCAATACTTGTATATCTAAAATATAGAAAACTAAATAATATGTAATAACAACAAAAGTACGAAGAAATTTCTTCGTACCTTTGTTATATAAATATATTTTGCTTTCGAGTGAATCCGCTTCATCTTGCTGGATGTTCTTCTTTTCTTTTTAGGCTTAAAAAGAAAAGAAGAACATCCACATAAAGCTATTCTTATTTTGAAAAATTAGAATTATACTACTAATAATGTAATTCTATTACCAGATTTCTCAATAACGCCTTCTTCTTTTAAGCTTTTTAGTTCTCTCATCATAGCACTTCTATCAATACTTAGATAATCCGCTAAATCAGTAAGCGAAAAAGGGATTTTAAAAGATTTACTCATATTTCTTGTAGAAATTATCTTAAAATAAGAAAGTAACTTTTCACGAATAGTACGTTTACTCAAAAGTTCAATCCTCATGTTTAAATCTATAATTTCGTTCAAAAATAATTCAGGAAAATTAATTAATAATTTGTTATGAAAATCACAATTATTTTTACATTTTACTTTAATATCATCATAAATGAAAAATAAAACTATACAATTAGCTCTTGCTTCTACAAATAGTTCGTTATTTGTAGTAACAGTATAAAAAATTTCTCCAAAGATATCATTACTAGAAAAATGTTCAACAATTGTCTTATTACCATTGAAGTCATATCTAACTAAATCTGCTTCCCCAGAAAGTAATATACAAAGCTGATTACGTTTTGTAATATAATTTGTAATAACTTCTCCTTTATGGAAGTTCTTTTTTTGAACTTTTGAACAATTTAAATCTAAATTTCTGATAAATTCAGAAACATTAAAATTATTATTCATATATTTATAGCTCCTTTATTACAGTATTAAAAGCTATCTTGTAAAACTATATTTATAAACTGCGTAAGCGATTAAACGAGCGAAGCGAGTGCGAATTGGAGCAACCGTCCATAACTGAAATCGGAGGTTGCGACACCAAGGTTTATACAATATAGTTTGGAAAGATACTTTTGATGCTTTTAATTAAAACAATGTCTATATAAGTAGAGTTATAGGGGCGTCTACTAGATGCCAGAGGAAAGCTACTAGCTTTCCCTACGGTTCCTTCTCATTATACATAATGTTATTAAAAAATGCAACAATCAATAAAACATTGAAGTTTCAACAAAAATCGACAATATCAATACGTTATAAATTTGTAATATAAATGAAATAGAACGGATTTACCTACAACCAAGCGAACTTTATTTGTAAAAATATGCACTTTTAATAATGTGTTGCAATTGCAACAGAAAAGAAAAAAACTTATTGTATAATTATAACATACAAATAAGGGGGAGGAAACAATTATGAAAGTAATAAAAAGGGATGGAAGAGCAGTAGATTACGATAAAGAGAAAATAGTAGTAGCAATTGAAAAAGCAAATAATGAAGTAAGGGCAAAAGAAAGAGCAACCAAAGAAGATATAAAAGGAATAGTAAATTATATAGAAGAATTAGATAAAAAAAGAATGCTAGTAGAAGATATTCAAGATATAATAGAAGAAAAATTAATGGAACTTCAAAAATTTGAACTTGCAAAAAAATATATAGTATATAGATACACAAGAGCATTAGTAAGAAAGCAAAACACAACAGATGAATCAATACTAGGCTTAATTAAAAATCAAAACAAGGAACTATCAACAGAAAATTCTAACAAAAATGCAGTACTTGCTTCAACACAAAGAGACTATATTGCTGGAGAAGTATCAAAAGATTTAACAAAGAGAATGTTACTTCCAGAAAAAATTACAAAAGCACATGAAGAAGGAATATTACACTTTCATGATGCAGATTACTTCTTACAACCAATCTTTAACTGTTGCCTAGTAAATATTAAAGACATGTTAGAAAATGGAACAGTTATGAATGGAAAATTAATAGAAAGTCCAAAAAGTTTCCAAGTAGCATGTACAGTTACAACACAAATAATTGCAGCTGTAGCAAGTAACCAATATGGTGGACAATCTGTAGATTTAAAACATTTAGGGAAATATTTAAGAAAAAGTAAAGATAAATTTAAAAAAGAATTAGATGAACTTTATAAAGATAAATTACCAGAAGATATAATTGATGGAATAGTAGATCAAAGATTAAAAGCAGAACTTGCAGCAGGTGTACAAACAATACAATATCAAATAAATACATTAATGACAACAAACGGACAATCACCATTTGTTACATTATTCCTAAACTTAGAAGAAAATGATGAATACATAGAAGAAAATGCTATGATAATAGAGGAAATACTAAAACAAAGATATAAAGGAATTAAAAATGAAAAAGGTGTATATGTAACACCAGCATTCCCAAAATTAATATATGTATTATATGAACACAATAATTTAACAGGTGGAAAATACGATTATTTAACAAAACTTGCAGTAAAATGCTCATCAAAAAGATTATATCCAGATTATATATCAGCTAAAAAAATGCGTGAAAACTATGATGGAAATGTATTTAGTCCAATGGGATGTAGAAGTTTCTTATCACCTTGGAAAGATGAAAATGGAGAATACAAATTTGAAGGAAGATTTAATCAAGGTGTTGTAAGTATAAACCTACCACAAATAGGAATTATAGCAGACAGTGATGAAGATAAATTCTGGAAACTACTAGACGAGAGACTAGAACTATGTTATGAAGCCTTAATGTGTAGACATTATGCATTACTTGGAACAAAAACAGATACAAGCCCAATTCACTGGAAATATGGAGCAATAGCAAGACTAGAATCTGGAGAAACAATAGATAAATTATTAAAAGGTGGATATTCAACAATATCATTAGGTTACATTGGAATATACGAAGTAACAAAATTAATGAAAGGTGTAAGCCATACAACACCTGAAGGTGAAGAATTTGCATTACGTGTAATGAAACACTTAAGAGCAGCAACAGATCGTTGGAAAAAAGAAACAGGAATAGGATTTGCATTATATGGAACACCAGCAGAAAGTCTATGTTACAGATTTGCAAGAATAGATAAAGAAAAATTTGGAAGCATTAAAGATATCACAGATAAAGGTTACTATACAAATACATACCATGTAGATGTAAGAGAAGAAATAGATGCATTTGAAAAATTAAGCTTTGAAAGTCAGTTCCAAAAAATATCATCAGGAGGAGCAATTTCATATATTGAAATACCAAATATGAGAAATAATCTAAAAGCACTTGAAGAAATCGTAAAATTCATATATGATAATATACAGTATGCAGAATTTAATACAAAATCAGATTATTGTCATGTATGTGGATTCGATGGGGAAATAGTAATAAATGATGATAATGAATGGGAATGCCCACAATGTGGTAATAAAGACCATAATAAAATGAACGTAACAAGGAGAACTTGTGGATACTTAGGAGAAAACTTCTGGAATGAAGGAAAAACAAAAGAAATAAAATCAAGAGTATTACATTTGTAATTAGAAGTTAGATGTTAGATGTTAGAAGTTGGAGGTTAGAATGTAGGACAATTCTTCGAAGGTTTTACTAAAAAATCCAACCTCTAACTTCAAACTTCCAACCGACGAAGGAGGCTAATATATGAATTATGCAAAAATAAAAGAATGTGACGTGGCAAATGGACCAGGAGTTAGAGTATCCTTATTTGTTAGTGGATGTAATCACCATTGTAAAGGATGCTTTAATGAAGAAGCATGGAATTTTCACTATGGAAATGAATTTACACAAGAAACAATAGATCGAGTTTTAAAAGATTTGGACAAGGATTACATAGAAGGACTATCTTTACTTGGAGGAGAGCCACTAGAACATGCAAATCAAAAGGGATTATTACCATTGATAAAACAGGTGAAAGAAAAATTCCCAAATAAAAGTATTTGGTGTTATACAGGTTTTGATTTTGAAAAAGATGTTATGGGAAATATGTACAAAAATTGGGATGAAACAAAAGAACTAATAAAAGATATAGATGTTATAGTAGACGGAAAATTTCAAGAGGAATTAAAAAATCCATCATTACAATTTAGAGGTTCAAGCAATCAAAGATTAATAGATGTACAAAAAAGTGTTAAAGAAAATCAAATAGTTTGGGCAGATTTGGAAGAAGAAGCTTTAGTATAAAATTAAACAACCTTGCTTTTATAAGTAAGGTTGTTTGTTTTATACTAGTTTCCTTTTATTAAAAGAATCCTACATAGAATTTCTAAAACCTATTGCAAAAGTTCAAGAATAATAGTATTATAAATTCATATTTTATATCAACGTAAATTTAATTCTAAAAAATTAAATCTTAAATTAAAAATCCAAAAAGAAAAAATTAAATTATAAGAGGAGGTAATAGCCATAGAAAAAGAAGAAAATATTAAAAAACATATTGACAACAAGACAACTATATATTATTATATAGTTAATGAGGATAGAGTTGTAAAAGTTACATATGATAGAGATTTACTAAGAACTAGGAAAGAGTGGCTTCAAAGTAAGGAAAAAGACAGAACAAATGAATTAAAGGAAGAACAAGAAAATTATGAAATACTAACCAATACAGAGATAAATAATAAACACGATAAAACCTATAGAAGCATATTAGATAGTAAAAAAGATGCAGTATATATCATTAACCAAGTATTAAACCTAGAAGAAAAAATAAAACAAGAAGAATTAGAAAAGTATAATAGTAGTTTTGTAACAAATGATTTACAAAATAAAGAAGCAGATATAGTATACAAAATGAAAGAGAAAAATATATTTTTTCTAATAGAACATCAAAGTAAAGTAGACTACTCAATGTCATATAGAATAGAAGAATACAGAATAGAAATAATCAAAAGTGCAATAGATGTAGACAAAATAAAAAACAAAGGATATGAAATACCAGAAGTAATACCAATAGTAATATATACAGGTAAAGATAATTGGAATGCAAAGTTATACCTACATAGTATACAAGATGAAAGATTTAAAAATGTAAATTTACAAAAATATAATTTAATTGATATAAATAACTATGAAAAAGAAACATTAATAAAAAGTAACTATTTAATAGACAAAATGTTTCTAATACAAAGAGCAGAAGGACAAGAAGAAACGAAAAAAGCAATAATTCAAGCAGTAGAAGCTACAAAAGATGAAAAAGATAAAGCAAAGTTAATAAGAATAATAAAAGCAACACTAATAAAACAAGTAGACAAAAATAAGATAGAAGAGATAATAAAAAATAAGAAAGGAGAAGTTGAAGTAATGGAAGCAGTAATAGAAATGTTAAAGAGAGAAGCAATAAAAGAAGGTTTGCAGGAAGGAATGCGAGAAGGAATGCGAGAAGGAAGACGAGAAGGAAGACGAGAAGGAAGACGAGAAGGAAGACGAGAAGGATTACAAGAGGGATTACAAAAAGGAAGACAAGAAGAAAGAAAAAACATAATAAAAAGCATTATAAACAATATGCTAAATAAAGGTATAGATGTAGATGGGATAAAAGAGCTAACAGGAATAGAAAAAGAAGAAATAGAGAAAATAAAGAAAACAATAAAAGGCTAAAATAAACTACCAATAATTCATAAAATTTCAAAAAATGCACTTATATGATGTGTCAGGCAATATGTGCGAGTGGAGTGAAGAAACGGCATTTTTTAATTATAATTATCAAGTGCAAATGATAAGAGGTGGAGGTATTAATTCGAATTGGGGAGTGACAGCAGCTTTTCGTTGTGTTTATAATATAGCTAATGTGGATACTTTGGTAGGATTTCGAGTTGTACTATATATGAAATAAATAAAAAAGGTTCTTTTAAGATAATAAAGAACCTTTTTTATCTTAAAAGAAAAGATATTATTTATGCTTATTTATTTTATAAGATAACTACTTGTAATCTTATAAAATAATCATTGCACCAAAAACTTCCAAAAAACTACAAAAAATTTCAAAAAGATATATACAAAATAAAAATAAATGTTATAATAAAAGAGTATTTCAAAAATAAAGAAAAAGAGGGTTTTTAATATGGAAAATATCAAAATTTTTACATGTAGCAAATCAGCAGAAAATTTTACAAAAGAAATATGCGATTGTTTAGATTTACCAATGGGACAAATCAATTCAATTAAATTTAAAAATGACAATAACTTTGTGCAAGTACTAGAAACAGTAAGAGAACAAGATGTATATCTTATACAAACAACAGAACCACCAGTAAATGAAAGAGTAATGGAATTGCTAATAACAATAGATACAATGAAACGTGCAGCAGCAGGAAAAATAAATGTAGTATTACCATACTATATATATTCAAGATCAGATAAGAAAGACCAACCACGTGTACCAGTAACAGCAAAATTAATGGCACAATTAATTGAAGCAGCAGGAGCAGATAGGGTTATTACATGTGACTTGCATAATCCAGCAATACAAGCATATTTTAATATAAACTGTGATAGATTATCTGCACAAAACTTATTACAAGCATATTTTAGTGAAAAACACTTAAAAGATATGGTAATAGTAGCAACAGATGCTGGAAGTTCAAAAAAAGCATATAAATATTCAGAATACTTTGGATGTCCAATTGCATTAATAGATAAAAGAAGAGAAGGAAATGATGATAGAGCTATAGCATCAACTGTAATAGGAGATGTAAAAGATAAACAAGCAGTTATATTTGACGATGAAGTAGATACAGCAGGTTCTATGATAGAAACAGCAAATATATTAAAAGAATTTGGAGCAAGAGAAATATATGCAGGATGTACACACGGAGTACTATCAGGACCAGCTATAGAAAGAATTAAAAACTCTCCAATAAAAGAATTAGTAGTTACAAATACAATACCAATACCAGAAGAAAAAAGAATAGATAAAATAACAGTATTATCTATGGCACCATTATTTGCGGAAGCAATAAAAAGATTAAATGAAGCAAGACCATTAGGGGAATTATTTAAAATATGTTAATAAAAAAAGGACTGCACAAAAGTGCAATCCTTTTTTGTATAATAGGAAAGTTTTCAACTTTTAGTCAAGATGTAAAAGGTAATCTTGAATGTACGAGTAGCAAAGCCTCCTTAAGTTATAAGCATATGTAAACTTATGATATTCAATGTATTATATTTACATAGAAAACAAAAAAGCCATATAGTATAATGAAAAATATAAGGACTACAATAAAAGGGGGGTACAAATGAAGAAAAGACATTTGCTTATAGTTGTTGTGCTAATGCTTTCTTTGTCATTAATGCTATTTATCCAAATAGAAAGAGTTAAGCAAATTAAGGTTAATGCTAAAATAATGGAACAAGAGAAGTCAAAAGAAATTGGATATCATATATATAAATATGACAATGATGAAGGAACGATGCTTGTAAAAATACAAGATAAAGAAAATGGAATAAATGAACTTATATTACCAGATGAAAGAGTATTGCAATGTTACGGAAAGAAGCAAATATCAATAGATTATGATATACAAAATAATAATGAATACTATTTTAAAGCAATAAATACTTTAGGAGAAGTAATAGATAAAACGATAGTTATAAACCAAGAAACATTAGAAGACTTAATGCCAGTACAATATAGCGAAGAAAAAACAAATTTGACAATAGATATTAATTATAAAGAATATAAAAATAAGTATTACAAATTTGGTGAAAGTAAAGAATGGTTGCAATATAACAGTGAGTTTGATATATTAGTAGCAGAGGCAGTTAAAAATAATGCATATAATGAAGAAGATAAAAGCGTAAATATATATCTTAAAGGCGCAGATGATTTAGAAAATGAAGTAATAATAAAAACTAAAATAGCAATTAAAGCAGAATTACCAAAAGTAAAATTAACAATTAGAAATACAGATACCAATATGGATATAGAGAAAATGAAACAAGACATTAAAAACAAATTAGCAGAAAGTAACATATCAGCAGGATTTATGGACATAGCATTAGGTGGAGAAGAAATAGTACAAAGTAATGCAGAAGATGCAAAAACGATATTTGACACATGGGGAAGAGTTGGATATACAGGAAGATGGTATTATGACGCAAATGGAAAAGCTATAATAAATTCTGAAAATACAAATAATTATACAGGATTTTACTATTCAAAAAGAATGGATTATAATGAAATCGAATTAGAGTATACTAATACTACTACAGATAGAGATGACGACATGATGGGTTGTATGATTAGATTTAACAAAAATTCCAATGGAACAGTAAGTACATATTTATTTGCATTAGATAGACATGATAATGGTGGAGGAATAAGTAACGGAGCATATAATGGATTATTAAAGATTACAGGAAAATCATTTGCTCATGGAAATGTTAGTGTATTACAAAGAGTAAACAAAGTATGGAAGAGAAATCAATGGACAAAATATAAAATTATGGCAAAAGAAAATAATATCAAAGTATATATAGATGATGAACTAGTGATAGATTATACAGATAATTCAGCGCCAATTTTAGAAGGTTCATACGGCTTTTTCTCTTATAGCCAAGCATACTCAATGTATAAGGATATACAAGGAAAAGGACTTAAGTATTATTCATTAAAAGAAGCTATAGACATCACAAACTGGGATAAAGATACAAATTGTATAATCAATATAAATAATGATAAAGAAGAAGACTTGACAGATGAAGTTGCATTAAAATTGAATGAAAATAAAATTTATTACATTGGAGTTACTACAGAAGAACATAAATCTGAACTAGATGAATTCTTGCCCAAAATTATAAATAGGGGTAAATATGTCAATAGTGAAGACTATGAGCAGATGGTGAATAGCATAGTTGAATATGTTAAGAAAATAAAGAAATAAAGAGGATTGCACAGTTTGTGCGATCTTCTTCTATTTCTTTGTTAATTTCCCACTATAAGAAAAGGTATAACTAAGCTCAGCCTCCTGCCACTGACGCTGTAACAATACTTCGTATTTAACAGCGTTCAGCGGTCACCTTTAAGAGGCTCGCGTCTTCGAAACATAAAACATTAGTTATATCTTTTCTTATAAAAAACTATCAATATACAATTTATTTTTAAAAAGTCAACATTTTTCTGAAAAATTTTAAAAACTTTCAAACTCTTGAATGCGTAGCAAAAACTAAAAAAAAACGCCGTAAAACTACATAAATGTAAAATAAATGATAAAAATGGAAAAAAAACATTGAAATCCTTATTTGCGTAAATAAATCTGAAAAAAATCTTGTAATATTAGGAAGGTCTGGAAAAAAGAACTATTGATTAAAAAAATAAAAATGCTAATATAAAGTAGATATAATATTATAAAAAACTGGAGAGGTGTATTATGAAACCAAGAAACCAAAGAAGAACTTTATTATTAGCATTTTTATTTGCATTAATTGTAATAGCGATTTTGCGGAGTAACATTTTTTACAAAAGCAAACATTGCTGATAAGTACATAATTGATATACTAGATGAAGGGGAAAATAGTACTTCGTCTAATAATGATGCAAAAGTACAACAAAAAATAATAAAAAGTGAAAGTAATGAAAAGGAATTAGTTTATGAGCTAAGTGCTTCTAATATTGTAGAGGCAAAGCCAACTACAGAAGTAGCAATTGCAATAGACAGTTCATATTCTATGCCTGAAAATGTAGACTTGGATGTAGTAAAGAGTAAAATTAAAACATTAACAGAAAAAATAATTACTCAAAACTCAAAAGCAAGTATATCTATAAGTGATAATACTGCTGTAAAAATAGGGTTAAATAAAAATACTGCAAGCATAAAAAACAATATAGATGCTATTGTGTATGGAAAAGGTAGCTCTTTTGAAGATGCAATAATAAAAGCAAGAACTACATTTACATCTCAAAATTCAGATAAATATATAATACTTGTAACAGATGCAACAGATAGTCTTAAAGAACAACTAGATTCTTTAGTAGATAATGATGTGACTATTATATCGATACTATATGACATTACAAATAATGAATTAGGTACACCAGCTGAATCAGCATATGGTCCAGTATATATGGTAAATGACTTAGATGAACAAAAACTAGCAGATGTAATAAATAAAAGTTTAATAGATTTACAAGTAAAAAATAAATTAACAGATGAAATATTATCATACTTTGATATTGAATTACTAACTGAAGACGAAAACATTTCTATAAATGAAGAAGGAATATTATGGAATATAGAAAGAATTAAAAATGGAGAAACATTAACAATAAAATACAAGCTTAAATTAAAAGAAGATGCCGTAATAGACAGAAATGTAATATTCAAAAACTGGTTTTCAGCAAAAGAAGTAACAATAAATTATGAAAAAGACTTATTACAAAAACAAGTAAAATTAGAAAAAGAAAAAACACCAATATTTACTGTTTGTGAAACATATAAAATGAAAATAAAAGCAGTAAACTCTGAAAATGCAAGCTTAGGTGTAGCTGGAATACAATTTAAAATAGAAGGAAAGGATAGCGAAGGAAATACTGTATACACTGATACATTAACTACAGATGCTAATGGATATGTAGAAGTACAAAAAATTAAAACACTAGGTAAAGTTACATATACAATAACTCCAATTATAGATATAGTAGGATATGAAAATACAGAAGCAAGAAATGTTATTGTAGACAATGATTACTTAGGTAGAAGAGTTATTGAAGTAGATGGTGATGGATTAAAAGCCGAAGCAGATAGTATAGATAGAATTGTAGAAATCGAATTCCCAATAAAAGTACAAGGATTTGATTTAGAAATCAATTTAAATGAATTAAACAATAGTAATGTAAAATTAAGTAATGCAGAGTTCCGTTTAATACAACCAAAATTAAATAGTAAATATGAAATGGATGTATTATATGGAAAAACAAACGAACATGGACAATTATTCTTCCATCCAGCTGTTATGACAAAAGCAGGAACATATGATTATATACTTTCTCAAATAAGTGAAGTAACAGGTTATGAATCAATGGGAAATGTTACATTAAGCTTAACCTTTAACAATAAAGGAGAAATTACAAAAGCTGTTAAAAAACATAATGATAATGTTGAAATTACAGATTGGAACAAAGCATATGTACAACTAAATGTTGGAAATAAAGGTGTTTTTACAGATGCATTTGACTTTGAATTTAATTTAACAGATAAACAAACAGGTGACCCTATTGTAGGGGCAAAATATGATATTACTGTAACAACTTCTAATAATACAAAATATAGTTTTGGAGATAATGTAACAGATAATAATGGACAAATAAAATTACTATTACCAGGGACAGGGGAAGTGCATATAGCTATAGTAGAAAAAGCACCAGCAACAGGATATGCAAAATGTAGTGTGGCAAAAGAATTTACAATTCATAGACAAGATGGAGAAGTAAAATATGCATATGGTTCAAACTCATCTTCTACAAATTACTTTAATGTTACATGCCAAAGTGTAGATGATAAAGTAATTGTTGATACAGAAGCCACATTAAAGACAGAAAGAAATACAGTAAAAATAAAAGCTGTAGATGCAGTTGAAGTACCAAGTTTTGGACTAGAAGAAGTACAATTTACACTAGTAAATACAGTAAATGGAAAAACATATGGACCAGCAGAAACAAATTATGATGGAGAAGTAGAATTTACAATAGATGATGAACCACAAGGACAATATGAATATAGCTTAATTACAACATATGTACCATTTGGTTATATTAAAAATACAGACCCAATCAGATTTAATATACATTTTGATGAAAATGGTTATATTGATAGTGTTAACGATATTGACACTATTCAAAAAATAGAATATCAATTAGTAGAAGACGAAACAGCAAAATTACATAGAGCATATTTGGAAATAGGAATTGATATGGAAGCAAACTTAGCATACAATTTCCAAATTGCATTAACAGATATTGATACAGGAGTAGCAATTGATGGTGCAATATATGATCTAGAAATTGAATATGGAGATAGAATAAAGAAAATTAAAGGAAGACCAACAGATGCAAACGGTATGATTAGTACACGTATTGCGGTAGACAAATCAAAAGTAACAAACTTAAATGTTACTGTAGCACAAACAGGTGCAAAACTAGGATACAAAGCTGATTTACCTGCACAAGAAATTTCTATAAATTTATTAAATAATGAAATTACACATACACCAACAGAAGTAAAACCAGGAAATACCCAAGGTGGACAATTTCGTTATGCGGATGTAAGTGGACAAACTATCACTTACCACCATACAAATAGAAGAAAAGATGCATCAGATACAATGTTAAATATTAATGTAACTACATTAGAAAAAACTTCTGATTCAGTAATTGGAGGAAAATCTGTACAAATTATAAATAATGCTGTTAAAGATGCAAATGGAAAAATTATTAAAGCAATACTAGATAGCAACGGACAAGATTTGAATGTAACGAATGTAACTTCAACAGATGTACCAACAGTAGGATATACATCATTTGATAATCTACAATTAATAGGATGTAAAATTCCAGGCGAACAAGAATATGAAATAGAAATGATAGTAGATGGTAACCTAATTAGATGTAGATTAACATATAAATACAATGAATATACAGAAATGGTAGAATTAATAAATGTAGAAACAGTATGGGGAAATAGATTAATACGTAGTAAAAACTTTAGCTCTTATGAAAATGAAACAGGTTACATTTCTGATATCAATTTAGAGATTTATACTTTTGAAGGTTCAAATGTAACAGGAAACTTAACCTTAGATTTGAAAAAAGCAGATTTAGAAACTAAAGCTACTTTAGCAGGAGCAAAATACGATATTATAATAGAAAGACCAGATGGAACAAAAATTGTAAGAAGCAATGTAGAAGTATTTGATGATGTTGTTGAACTAGAAGGAATTTATGTTCCACAAGATACAGCAATTTATATAACAGAAAAAACAGCACCAATTGGATATGAACTAAACGACACAATGATATTAAAAGTAACACAAGTTGACCCATATACAAATGAAGTAACACTAACAAAAGAAAATGACTCATATAATGGTGAAAGATCAGAATTAGTAAAAGACCAAAACATAAATATATCAACTAGTGGTATGGTTCAATCACAATATACATTAAACATGTACGATGTTCAAATGGATAAATTTAGATTCAAAATAACAGCAAATGACAACGTAACATTTAAAGGTGCTAGTGGATTTAAATTTGAAATTAAAAATGATGTTGGAGCACAAAAAGTAACAGGGGTTACTAATGAAAATGGAGAAGTAAATACATTAGTAGGGGGTATTTATGATGATACATCATCTCCAAGAACATATACTGTTACAGGAATTAAAGCAGGAACTTATTATAAAAAATTAGCTACTCCAATTGAAGTGAAAGTATATTTTAAAGCTGATGGAACAGTAGATTATGATAAAACTCTAAAAGGACAAACAGATGCAAACTATAGTGAAGCTGGAACTGCATTAGGACAATGGCATTTTGAAGGAGCAAATAAACTAGACGATGCAGGAAATATAGTTTATTGTATAGCAATCATAATTAATGTAGAAACTTTAGACCCATTAAATGTAGAAATAGAAACAGTTAATAAATTTACAGATGCTGTAGTATCAGATGTGGAATACTCTATTTCACCTTCTGTAACACCTGCAAAAGGTACAACTAATATTCAAGTAAGCTATGCAGAATCTAATATAAATAGAAGTTATGTACTTAGTCAAACAGTAGTACCAGATAATTATATACTAGCTAAAAACTTAGGATTTAATATAACATATGATGATGATGGAAATATTGCAGAACAACCAGTAGTAATTTCACCAGATATGAAAGTAGTATCATATAGTGGAAAAACATTAAAAATACAAGTTAAAATAGAACCAAGAGTGCCAATTACTGTTACAAACTTATACTACTTCAACCATGACGAAGTATTGCAAGGTGGAGAATTTAAAGTAACAGGAATGAAATCAAGCTTACAAACAAATTCTGATGGACAAGCAAAAGGAGTAATAGGAAGATTTGGCGAAAATGAAGATGTTACATACACAGTAACACAAACAAAAGCAAAATATGGATATGCAGAAGTAGACCCATTTGATATTGTTGTACATTACGGAGAAAACAGGGAAATAACAAGTGTTACACTTGCAGAGCCTAACAATAGATTTGTAACAGTAGGTTATATCCAACCATCTAAAGCATCAGATTATGGATATAATAAAACAGATAAAGGAATTATTACATTAACAGTTTTAAATTACAAAGCAGTAACAATGAACATTAAAAATGTTGACAGACAAGATGGAGCAAACTTATTATCTGGAACACAATATTCTGTAACATCAGATATTAATACTAAAGGAAATGGAACAACAGATGCAAATGGAATGGCATTAACATATGTTGGAAAATCTGGATTTGATAGAACAGTTAGATATACAATTCATGAAGATAAACCAGCTTTTGGATATCAAACATTTGGAACAGATATATATCTAGATGTAGACTTCAATGAAGATGGATATATTACAGGATGTGCTATTACAAATAATCCAAATATAGACAATGTTGCGAAAGCTTCTACCATTACACCAATAGTAACAATAGAAGATAACTTTACAATTAATATAGAACTAAAAAATAATCCATTAATGAAATTTAATATTACTAAAGTGGATATGCAAAATAAAGAAAGAGTTATTAAAAATGTAACATTTGATGTAATAGGAACATTAGCTGATACTCAATATACAAAAGATACTGTGACAACAAATCAAGAAGGAAAAGTAACAGCAAAAGTTGATAGAACATTAGATAGCACTACTATGCAATATACACTAAAAGAAACTAAAAAATCACCATTCTATGAATGGTTACCAGAAGATATTAAACTAGAAATATCTTATGACGAAACAGGTAAAATGCAAAAAGGAGAGAATGCATACAGAGTTATTGCAGGAAATGAATATATTGATATTACAAATGTAGACGAAGATAACTTTACAATGGATATGACAATTTATAATGATGAAATAAAAGCGTTTGGAGTTCATATATATACAGATGATAAATACGATGATTCTAAGAAAGTAGAACAAGCTACATGGGATGCATTCTTAACAGATAGAGAAAAAACAGGACATGTAAAAGATAATAACTATTCTGCAAGATTAATCTCAGGAAGAGACTCAGATGGTGACGGAAATCCAGATTTAGCACATGCAGAAGATTATCAAATAATTGGTGAATACAGCGGAGGAACAGGAACAAGAACTTTAAGGTTAACAACCTCATCAGGTTGGATGCCAAATACTTATTCTTATAATGATGAATGGATTAGATCAGCGTATGGACTAGACAGCTACAACATCTTAATAGATATAGATTTTGATGATAATGGAAAAATAATAAACCAACCAAGATTAAGAACAGGCGATGACAATTATATTGGATGGTTACTAGACGGAAGATATGTTGAAGTATCTAAAGAAGGAGATTATGGAATAAATGTAACTATACATTATTATCCAAAACTTCAAGTTGCTATGAGAACATATGATATGTATACTGATGAATATACACCTGCTAATTTCCAAATTAGTACAATAAGTTCAACAGGAGACAGAAATGGAATTAAAGAAGGATATTTAGGATATAATGCTGGAGACGGAAGACACTCAACAATATCTTATAAAGGACAAGCTAAAAATAGTTTAACTATAGATAACTTCAAAGCGTTATGTTTTACAGAAACACAAAATGCACGCATGACAAGAATAGTTGATAATGAAGATGGTACAAATTCTGAACAATATGGAAGATATATATACTTATATGAAATGAATGAGCCAACAAGTCCAGTACAATATCAAAAATATAGACCAAGATCTTTTGGAAATTACTACTCAAGAAAATTAGCCAAAATTATAGTTTGGTACAATAATAAAGGTGAAGTAGTAGATAGTAGTGTTGAACAAGTATACAGTAATAACAATATTACCGATATAAAAGTAATTATTCCAGAAGAAGGAATGTATGCAGGAGCATATGATGCAGAGGGTAACTTTACTAAATATAATAATCACAACATATACATAGATGTAGCATATGCACCAATCACAACAGCAGGAATAACAGTAAGAGATGAAGTAAGTGGAGCACCTATTGGAGAAATAAGAGTTTACCCATATGGTGGTGGTACTCATCAAACAAGTACATCTTATGAACATAGAACTACTCTACACTATGATACAAACAACAATGGTCAAACTTCATGGACATATTGGGGAGCAAATGTTGCAGGTGATAAAAACATATACAAAATTTCTTTAGGAAAAATTGAAAAAGGATACTTAGGAGCATACTCAGATGAAGGAGAATTTAGATATATCGAAGTTGAAGTATCATATAACGAACAAGGAAGAATAGGAGCTGCAAGAGTATTAAATAAAGATGGATTTAACAACGTAGCAGCAACAGTTGATGAATCTTGCTATGGAACAACACATTTAAAACTAAACTTCAATTTAAAGAGAAAAATGGGAATGCAAATAAACAAAGTAGACCAATATGATAACAATATCAAATTATCTGCTAAATTTAAAGTAACAAATAATATTGATACAAGTGGAACAAGTACAGAGTATATGATAAATACAGGAACTAGAAAAGAACAATTAGCAGGAAGAATTATTGCAAATAATACAGTAGAATATACATTATCAGAAGTAACAGTTCCAGATGGATATAAACCATTAGATAAAAACTTAAAATTAATTGTAAAATACCGTGCAAACGGAACAATAGAAACAGCATACCCAGCAGATGAATACTCTAAAGAACATTTAAGAGTAGATTATGTTTGTCAGTCAGCAAGAAGAGATAATAGCTTATTATATAAAGATATTGAGATTACAGTATACAATGAACCTAAATTTGCAGTAGAATTAGAATTAGTTGATAAATACTATAACAATATAAAAATAGATAATGTAACATTTAACATGACAAGTAGTGAAGGCGATGTAGCAGTAGGAAACTTAGTAACAGATGCTTATGGAAAAATTTATACATACATCGGAGCAGTTCATCCTGGAAAAACAGTTACTTATACATTAGAACAAGCTGATAAAGCAAGTGGATACTATAAATTAACAGATCCTATCAAATTTACAGTAACATTTGACTCTACAGGAAAACCAGTTGATATACCAACACTTGTAGATGATTATGCACAAGAATATGCTAGTGTATTAACAAAAGACGTTTCAAAATTTAGAACAAACTACACAGCAAATATTAGAGTATACAATATGCCAGAAAGAGTTTACTTAGCAATTAATAAATACGATTGGTTAACAAATAACCCAATACAAGATGTAGAATTCAAAGTAACTGTAGAAGAAAATGGAACAAGCCGTGATATAAATAGTGTTCTAACAAACGCACAAGGTAATGCAGTTGTACAAATAGATACATTTAAAGAAGAAGCACAAGGAAGAAGCGTTATTTATACAATTCACGAAGTTGCAGCACCAGATAGCTACAGAAAAACACAAGACCTTAAAATAGAAGTACTATATGATGCAAAAGGAGGTATTTCTTCATGGCAAGTACTATCAAACGAAAGTAACTTAAATTACACAGTTTATAGAAGAGGAAATACATCAATACAAAAAATAGAAAATGTTTATGCTCATATGAAAGTAAGTATACCAAATGATAATACATATGACTTAATAGTTAAAGATGAAGATATTAACTATAAAGGACTTGGAGTACAAGGAACAAAATATGATATTACCATAAATGGAATACCTAAAAATGCAGCTACAACATCTAGCACAGGATATACACAATTAAAGAACCTAACAGATAATGGTAACTTCCAAATAAGAATTGCAGAAAAAACAATTGGAGAAGGTTATAGAGAAAATAAAGAAAATGATATAATTCTAGAAATTGAAAAAGCAGCAACAGGGGCATATTCATTATCACTAAATACATCTCTAATGACAAACTATACAATTACAGAAACTGCAAATTCTACAACAAGTGTACCAGAATATAGAATAGACTTAACAGATAACACATATGCAATTGTAAGTGTTAGTGAAGAATATGGACAAATTAAAGTAACATTCTTTAATGAAACAAAATCAGAATTAACACTAATAAAACAAGATATAAACTCAAAAGCAAGTCTTCAAGATGTAGAATTCAAAATTACAAAGAAAGACTTAGCAAAAAATGAAGAAACAGTTCTTACTGAGAATACAAAAACAGATGCAAATGGTAGAATATACTTTGATTTAGGAATAGCACCTCAAAATACTACAGTAGAATATACTTTTGAAGAGTTGTCACAACCTAAACCAACAGATAAATACCAAACAGTATTGCTACCTCAAACTGTAACAGTAACTTACGATATATATGGTAGAATTACAAATATAATTACAAACAGTAGATTAAGAACAAAAGCATTCTTACAACATAGTGATAACAATAATTGTAGAAGTGTAATTACTACAATTGGAAATGGAACTTTAGATCCACAATACAAAGTAAAAGTAGTTACAGAAGATGTTGATACAGGAAGAAGAATTAATGGTTCAACAATTGATGTAGAAGTTAAAAACATTAGTGGAGATACTTTAACACAATTACCACTTAATAATCCACAAAATCCAGATAGAAGCTTACCAAACATTACTCAAAACCTATGTACTGATGGAAAACTACATACAGATACTGAAGTGGAACAAGAAGGATATAGAGTAATTGAAAAAGGTGTCATCATAACAGAAGGTATAAAACAAAAAGGTGAAATTACAATAGATGTAAGTCAAACAGGATTTGCATATGGATATGAAAAAGGTTCACAAAAAGTAACAGGACAAGTTAAAATAGCAACAGACTTTAAAGATAATCCAAATGGTAGCCTAGATTCACTATTAACTATGGAACTAAAAAATAATGATGGATTAGAAGTAACAGTAGACGAAGATTCAAGAGAAATTATTATTACAATTAAAAATGAAAGTAGAGTTGGGTTAACTCTAGAAAAATTAAGTACAATTGTTAATGAAGATGGATCAAGAGACAAAATTAAAGGAGCAAGCTTTACAGTAACATCAAAAATACTAACAGCATCTAGTGAAATTGCTACAGACTTAAAAGTAGATACAAGATTAACAGGTGTAGACGGTATTACAAGTGAATCAATAGGAAAAGCATACCCAGGAAAAACAGTAGTATACACAATTCATGAAAATGAATTAGAAGGATATGTACCAATTGAAGATATAGAAATAGCAGTTGTATTTGATCTAAAAGGAAACATTAGTTATGTAGAATTATTAAGCGCATATATAGATATATTAAATTGGGAAGATATAGTAAACTCATTTAATGGAACTAAAGATATCAGAATTCCTATACTAAACACACCAATTATACAAGATTACCAAGTTATTTTAGAAAAACATGATATTGATGATGGATTATATCCAGACTTAATACCAGGTGCAGAATATGAAATTACAGTAGCAGAACAATTTGGAGAAACAAAAACATGGACAGCAATAACAAATAGTGAAGGTAAAATTTATAGTACATACTTTAGTGGATATGGAACAATAAATATTACAATTAGAGAAATAACAGCACCAGTAGGATATGAATTAGATCCATTACCAAAATATATTACACTATTTAGAAATAAAGATTCAGGAGTTATTCAAAAATACTCTTCAGATGTTAATATTGATGTTAATGACGAAAACACAATTGTTGCATTAAAACCACTAGACAAAGGTATGAATAACACATATGGTTTAATAATCGACAAAGTTGATGTTGATACTGGTCTAAAAATAATTAAAGACACAGCACAATTTGAAGTAACTATTACAAAACAAGAAACTAAAGAAGACGATAATTATGAAGAACCAACAACACCTGAGGTAGATGAAGGAATAGATGTAGATACAGAAGTTAATGAACCAATAGAAAATGAAAATACACAAGCGGAAACAAATACAGATATAGATACAGACACACCAACAGATACAGGTGAAGAAACGGATACAAACAATGAAAATAGTGAAACTTCAGAAACAGTAGTAACATATAAAGAAACACTAGAACCAATGACAACATCTAATGGTAGAGCTATGATAAGAACAGTTTATGCGCCAGAAGAAGCAGGAATATACACATATACAATTAAAGAAATAAAAGTACCAGATGGATATACAAAAGACCCACAAGAAGTAGTATTTGAGGTTGAATTTGAAAAAACTCCAGAAGGAAATATGATTATCAAAAATGCTAGAAAGATATCTGGAGAATATGCATCAATACTTGCACTAAGAGAAGATACACTAGGCTTTACTTTAGGAAATAAAGATACAAGTCTAATTCCAAAAGAAGATGAATATTTATTAAATATTTATAAAGTGGATGAAAATAAAGAACTTATTACAGAATCTACAGCTATGTTTATGATAGTATTGCCAGATGGAAGTAAACAGTATGTTGAAACTGAAAATGGAAAACTAAAGCTAGAACACTTTAAACTTCCAGAAGAAGCAGGAACAATAACATACAAAATTAAAGAAATTATGGCACCAGAGGGTTATGTTCTAGATAGGGAAGAAAAGACATTAGAAATAACATTTATAGAAAAAGATGGAAAAATTGTAATAAAAGAAGCAACAGTGGAAGGTACGAATATAAGTATTACAAGTAACGATGAAAAAGTAATCAATATAAATGTAGTAAATAAAGAAGGTAAAACACCAATAGACCCACCTGTAGAAGATGCTGGAAAATATACACTAATTATAAATAAATTAGATAGTGAGTCAAAAGAACATATAACAAAAGCAAAATTCATTGTAACATTAGAGGATGGACAAAAACTTGAGGTAGAAACAGATGAAAATGGACAGGCAATAATAAGAGATGTAAAAGTACCAGTAAAACCAGGAACATACCCATATGTTATCAAGGAAATAAGTGCGCCAAATGGATATAAACTAGATTCAACATATAAAGTTATAGAAATAACATTTATAGAACAAAATGATGAAATAGTTATAGGCGTAGTATCAGCAGTGTCAGGTAATAATGTAACAGCAAACTTATTAGAAAATGACGTAGTATCTGTAGATATACTTAATGAGAAAGAAGGCAAACCAGTTGATCCAGATGATCCAGATAAAAACAAAGTAGATGTAACAATCAAAAAATACGAAGAAGGAACAACGAAAGGATTAAAAGGAGCAGTAATTGCAGTATATGATAAAGAAGGAAATGAAGTAACAAGAGTAACAACAAACGATAATGGTGAAGCTACATTTAAATTAAAAGCAGGAACATACAAATATAAAGAAGTAACAGCACCAGATGGATATAAGTTAAATGATACAATGTATACATTTACAATAGGAAAAGATGGAGAAGTAGTATTTGACAGTGCAAATGGAATAATCTATAACAAGAAGGAAGAAGACAAACCAGTTAATCCAGATGATCCAGATAAAGACAAAGTAGATGTAACAATCAAAAAATACGAAGAAGGAACAACAACAGGATTAAAAGGAGCAGTAATTGCAGTATATGATAAAGAAGGAAATGAAGTAACAAGAGTAACAACAAACGATAATGGTGAAGCTACATTCAAACTAAAAGCAGGAACATATAAATATAAAGAAGTAACAGCACCAGATGGATATAAGTTAAATGATACAATGTATACATTTACAATTGGAGAAGATGGAAAAGTAGTATTTGATAGTGCAAATGGAATAATCTATAATACTAAAAATACAACAAAACCAACTGACCCAGATGATCCAAACAAACCAACTGACCCAGATGATCCAAACAAACCAACTGACCCAGATGATCCAAACAAACCAACTGACCCAGAT
>JAAWOE010000029.1 GCA_022799315.1 Clostridia bacterium
CAAACCAACTGACCCAGATGATCCAAACAAACCAACTGACCCAGATGATCCAAACAAACCAACTGACCCAGATGATCCAAACAAACCAACTGACCCAGACGATCCTAATAAACCAACTGACCCAGACGATCCTAATAAACCAACAAATCCAGATGATCCAAACAAACCAGAAGACAAAGTATTTGACTTGAGTTCAGAAAAATATATAACAAATGTTACTATAAAATATAATGATACGAATGAAACAATAAAGAAAACAAATCTAGATAGAGATGGTATAACGAAGCTTGATGTAAAAGCAAACAGATTAAAATATTTAGAATTAACATTAGAATATAAAATAGTGGTAACAAACGTAGGAAATAAAGCAGGAACATTAAACAGCATTGTAGATAGAGTTCCTAACGGATTATATATGAACATAAGCGAAAATAAAGGTTGGTCATTATACAACAATGTTGCAACATATATGATGCCAAATACAATATTACAACCAGGTGAAAGTAAAGAGGTAACAATAGTATTACATTATAATGGAAAAACTCAAACAACAGGAAAAATTATAAACTATGCATCATTTGAAGCCGATGGCGAAATAGATGGTGACCATATAGAAAATACTAACAATTTAGCAAAAGCAGTATTTGTACTTTCAATTAAAACTGGTCAAGAAATAATAATCTACCCATTATTAACCTTTAGTGCATTAGTAGTATTAGGTTTAGGAGTGGCAGGTATTAAGAAGTATGTATTGTAATTTGCAAAACATAAATAAAGGAGCACAGAGAATTTTCTTTGGGCTCCTTTTGTTGCATATGACTGACTGTTTAAATGGTTTATTTATAATTTGGTTCTTACTGCATTAATTTATATATGAATGTTAGTTATAGACTGAACTGTAATCTATAAATTTCACAAAACCATAATTTTAGGTTGAAATTTTTAAAAAGTTATAATAGAATATAAACAAAAATTCGTAAAACCAAGGAGAAAAAGATGCAAGAAATATTAGAGGGATTAAATGATAAACAATATGAAGCAGTGATAAATTTTGAAGGACCAAGCTTAGTAATAGCAGGTGCAGGAAGCGGAAAAACAAAGGTATTAACGCATAAAATTGCATATTTAATACAAGAACAAAATGTAAAACCATGGAACATACTAGCAATAACATTTACAAATAAAGCAGCAAACGAAATGAAAGAAAGAGTAGAAAAATTAGTTGGCGACGTAGCACGCGATATGTGGATTGGAACTTTTCATGCAATATGTGTACGTATACTTAGAAGATATATAGATAGACTAGGTTTTGAATCTTCATTTGTTATATTCGATACAACAGACCAAAGAACAATGATTAAAAACTGCTTAAAAGAATTAAATATAGATGATAAAATGTTTACAGATAGGATTGTACAATTTGAAATTAGCAATGCAAAAAATGAAATGCTAGAGCCAAGCGAATATCAAGCACATGCAAATGGAGATTTTAGAAAAGAAAAAATAGCAAATATTTATACACTATATCAAAAAAGACTAAAAGAAAATAATGCAATAGATTTTGACGATATAATAAACTTTACAATAAAAATATTAACTGAGAATCCAGATGTATTAGAATATTATTCAGAAAAATTTAAATATGTATTAGTGGACGAATACCAAGATACTAATAAAGCACAATTCACATTAATATCATTACTTGCAGCAAGATATGGAAACATCACAGTAGTAGGAGATAATGACCAAGGTATATACTCATTTAGAGGTGCAGATATATCAAATATCTTAAACTTTGAAAGAGATTTTCCAGGAACAAAAATAATAAAACTAGAACAAAACTATAGATGTACAGGAAGCATATTAAATGCTGCAAATGATGTAATAAAAAATAATGAAGTAAAATACGAAAAGAAATTATGGACAGAAAATGAAAAAGGAAACCTTCCAAAGCTTCACCAAGCAGACGATGAATATGATGAAGCGAGGTTTATAGTAGAACAAATACAACATTTAAAAAGAGAAGAATATTATAACTATTCAGATTTCGCAGTATTATATAGGATGAATACACAATCACGTGCAATAGAGGAAATTCTTGTAAGAGAAGATATACCATATAAAATTATAGGCGGATTAAAATTCTATGAAAGAAAAGAAATAAAGGATATTATTGCATATTTAAGATTAATACATAATACAAATGATAATTTAAGTTTAGCAAGAATTATAAACGAGCCAAAGCGTGGAATAGGAAAAACAAGTATAGATAATATACAAAAATTAGCAGAAGAAACTGGAACATCAATGTATGAAATAATAAAAAATGCAGAACAATATGGACTAAATAGAGTATATCTAAACTCAAGAGAATTTATACAAGCAATAGAAGAGTTAAAAGGGTTAGAAGGTAAAATAGAAATATCTGAATTAATAAAAGAAACCTTAAATAAAACAGGTTACACAAAAGCATTAGAAATAGAAAGTACAGTAGAAGCAGAATCTAGAATTCAAAACTTAGAAGAGTTTTTAACAGTAGCAATAGAATTTGAAGAACAAGCAGCAGAAAATACATTATCAGATTTCTTAGAAAGTATAACATTATCTAGTGATATAGATAATTTAGAAGAAGAACAAGATACAGTTACATTAATGACGCTACATAGTGCAAAGGGACTAGAATTTCCAGCAGTATTTTTAGTTGGAATGGAAGAAGGAATATTCCCAGGTTATAAATCAATAGGAGAACCAAAAGAATTAGAAGAAGAAAGAAGACTTTGTTATGTTGGAATAACAAGGGCAAAAAATGATTTGTTTTTAACATGTGCAAAAAGAAGAACAATATTTGGTTCAACAAGTTATAATGCTATTTCAAGATTTATAACAGAAATTTCTAAAGAACATGTAGAAGGATTAGAAGAAATAGAACAAAAGAAAAATAACGAATTTAACGATACTTCATACACATGGGAATATGGAAAAGTAACAACAACTAAAATTGATAAAAACGAGATTCCAAAAACATCTAAAAATAATGGATTTCAATTTAGAACAGCAGAAAGCTTCTTAAGTAATTTAAATAAAAAGCCAAATAGTGATATCGATTTATCTGTTTATAAAGCAGGTGTTAGAGTGTATCATAAAAAGTTTGGTGAAGGAACTATTAATTATGTGGAACAAGAAGGAGACGACTTGAAAGTAGACATTACTTTTGATAAGGTAGGACATAAACGCTTAATGGCAAAATTTGCAGGATTAGAAATCATATAAAATTTACTTTAACGAGACATATATACCTCTTTATTTGATAAATCAACATAAATATGGTATAATATGAGAATAGTTACAATAAAGTCAAACATAGGGGGAATAAAAATGGGAAAAGAAGTAGGAGCAACTCGGCAAAAATTAGTAAATGACGGCTATGTATCGGTTAAAACAATTGATACAAAAGATGCCAAATCAATTTTTATTGATTGTGGCATACCAGTACAACTGGTTGAGACAACGGAAGTCTCCGAATGTCTGGAGGTTTTGGTAAGGAAAGAGGCAAAAGATACCATGTACGTGTATGAAACGCCCGATATTTTTTCTAAAACCATAGGGATAATTGGAGTGGCCGACGAGGTAATCATCCTTGTACCGAAAGGCGATGGCAAAGTAATAAGGTTATCGTAGTACTAATACCATTTTATCAAACAGTAAAAGACCACAGTTATCGTGGTCTTTTACTGTTTTACATTTTTTTAGCTCTCCTGTGAATCTGCTTCATCTTGCTGGATGATGGGCGTTTTCGTTGCTCGTCAAGCTCGCAGACGAAAAACACATCATCCACGTGAAGCTACTTTTGTGTTTAAAATTAGAATTATAAATTAAACAAATTTGTCTTACCATTTTTTAATTAACAAATTCTTGCATAAAAAATTGAAAAACTGAGCAAAATAAATTTTAAATAATTTATGAAAGGAATGGTAATAATGGCAGACTTAAATCAAGTAGAATTACAAAACTTAAGACATTTAATTGGAGCACATGAAACATCATATCAAAAATTAAACACATATGCATCACAAGCAGTAGACCCACAAATTAAACAAGTATTTACAAAATCAGCTCAAGATGCATTAAATACAAAACAAAAATTAATGTCATTTTTAAATAATTAGGAGGGTATTATGGACGAAAAAACAATGGTTAATGATATTTTAGATGGTGTAAAATCAGAACTTACAATTTATCAAGGGGCGATATCTGAAAGCGAAAACATGGCCTTAAGACAAGCGTTGCAACAAATTAGAAATAACGATGAAAGTTTTCAATATGAATTATTCAAAATAGCTCAGACAAAAGGGTATTATACACCTGCCGCAAAAGCTACAGTAACAGAAATAAATACTGTAAAAACAGAATTACAAGCATAAGCTAAAAGCGAATCTAAGAAAATTAGATTCGCTTTTACTTATTTTGCTACAATAGATAAAAATAAAGTATTAAATTTTTAAAAATAAAATTTGGTATCATATTGTATAAAATTACCAAAATATATTATACTATATAAAGAAAAAAGGAAAAGAGTTATAAAATCAGATTGGAGGAAGAAAATTGAATTATCAAAAACAAGAAATAAAAGAAGGAATAAACCTTCATACAATAAAAACAAACAAATTTAAAACAAACTTATTATCAGTGTTTATAACAACACCATTAGTAAAAGAAAACATAACAAAACAAGCATTAATTTCTTCAGTATTAAGAAGAGGATCTAAAACTATGCCAACTTCAGAAGAAATTAGTATAACTTTGGAAGAAATGTATGGTGCATCATTCGACTGTGGAATAGATAAAATAGGAAATAACCACATTATAAAACTATATTTAGAAACAATAAACGATGAATTTCTGCCTGAGAAAAACGATATATTACAAAAAGCAATAAATACAATACTTGAAATTGCATTTAATCCATTAGTAGAAAATGGAACATTTAAGGAAGAATATGTAAAAACAGAAAAAGAAAATTTAAAACAGATAATAGAAGGAAAAAAAGATAATAAAGCTAAATATTCTTTAGATAGATGTATAGAAGAAATGTATAAAGGTATGCCATATGGGTTATATAAATTTGGTAATGTAGAAGATTTAGAAGAGCTAACAGCAAAAGAATTATATAACTACTATAAAGAAATGATTAAACAATGTAAAATAGATATATTCATATCTGGAAAAATAGATGAAAAAGAAATAATAAAAATAGTTACAGAAGATGAGAATATTAAAATATTGGATTCAAGAAGCATAGTACAACATAAAATGGAGAAATTACCTATAAAACAAGAACCAGATATAGTAAAAGAAAGCATAGATGTAACACAAGGAAAATTAGTCTTAGGGTTAAATATAGAAAATGCAAATGAAGAATCAAAATATATAGCATTAGTATATAACATGATTTTAGGTGGAGGAGCAAATTCAAAATTGTTTCAAAATGTAAGAGAAAAAGCAAGTCTTGCATACACTGCAGGTTCTAACTATATAAGACAAGTAAATAATATATTTATACGTTGTGGAATTGAAATTAAAAATTTTGATAAAGCATTAGATATTATAAAAAAACAGTTAGAAGATATAAAAAATGGAGAATTTACAGATGCAGATTTACAAAATGCAAAACAAACAATAATATCTACAATAAAATTTATACCAGACGAACAAGATACTGAAGTAACATACTATTTTGGACAGGAACTTTCAAATAATAAAGTATCATTTGAGGAATATATAGAAAAGGTAAAATCTGTTACAAAAGAACAAATAGTAGAACTTGCGAAATCTATTAAAATAGATACAATATATTTCTTAACAAATGAGTAAATACTATATAATCCGCTTCATCTTGCTGGATGTTCTGCTTTTCTTTTTAGGCTTAAAAAGAAAAGCAGAACATCCACGTGAAGCTACTCGGATATATATTATAGAAATACATTAATAAATAGAAAACAAAAATTGGAGGTAAGAAATGCAAATAATTGAAAACTTAAAAGTTAAAGAAAAAGCATATATAGAAAAATTAGAAAACGGTTTAACCGTAATAATCATACCTAAAAAAGATACTTTAAAAAAATATGCCATATTTGGAACAAACTTTGGCTCAATAGACAATAAATTTATTATGCCAGGTAAAAAAGAAGAAACTAATATTCCAGATGGCGTTGCACATTTTCTAGAGCATAAAATGTTTGAACAAGAAAATGGAACAAACAGCTTAGATGTGTTATCATCATTAGGTGTAGATGCAAATGCATACACAACAAATGATCATACAGCATACTTATTTGAAGCAACAGATAATTTTTATGAAGCGTTAGATGAGTTAATGAACTATGTTCAAAACCCATATTTCACAGATGAAAACGTGCAAAAAGAAAAAGGTATAATTGGCCAAGAGATTAATATGTATGATGATGAGCCAAGTTGGCAAGTATATATGAATGCTATGAAACTAATGTATAAAAACAACCCAATAAATATAGATATAGCAGGAACTATAGAATCTATTTCCCAAATTACTAAAGAAACTTTGTATGATTCATACAATACATTTTATGATTTATCAAATATGTTGATGGTAATATGTGGAGATTTTGAACCAGAAGAAATCTTGCAAGAGATAAAAAATAGATTAACAAAACAAGGAAACAAAGAAGAAATAAAAAGAATATATCCAGAAGAACCAGAAGAAATAGTAGAAAAAGAAAAAATAGTAACAATGGAAGTAAATAATCCAATATATGCAATAGGTTTTAAAGACAAATTAGCAGAAGATGAAGAGTTAGTAAAAAAACATATTGCAATAGAAATTATATTATATATGCTTTTAGGAAAAAGTTCTAAAAGTTATAAAAAATTGTATGAGCAAGGGGATATTATGTCTCAACCAGATTTAGACTATGAATTTTCTAAACAATATGCACATGTGTTAGTAACTGGGATGGCAAAAGAACCAAAAAATGTTGTAAACGAATTAGTGAATGCAATAAACAATTATAAACAAACTGGTTTAAACAAAGAACATTTTGAAAGAATTAAGAAAAAAATATATGGTGACTATGTTACAGAATATAATGATGTATCAAATATTGCAAGAATGTTTTTAGCAGATTACTTTAAAGGTATAAATAGTTTTAGCTATTTAGATGCATATTCTAACGTAGATGTAGAATATGCAAACAAAATATTAAATGAAGTGTTCAATGAGGACAAAATGGTTGTATCAATTATAAGAGGTAAATAGTAAGATAGAGGAATAAAAATATGATTACATTTCCATTATTAAATTTAGAATTAAATATTAATAAAGTAGCATTTACAGTATTGGGAGTACCAATATACTGGTATGCTATACTAATTGTGGCAAGCTTAGCACTTGCCATATTCCTATGTAAAAAGAACAATGGAAAATATAATATAAAATTTGATGACATTATAGATTTAAGTATTATATTAATACCAGTAGCATTTATATGTGCAAGGTTGTACTATGTACTATTTAATTTAAAAAGTTATACAAATTTTGCAAGTATATTAAATATAAAAGATGGTGGACTTGCAATTTATGGTGGAATAATTGGAGGAGCAATAGTTGTATATATTTTCTGCAAAAAGAAAAATATAAAAATTCTAGATTTATTAGATTATATAGTACCATACTTAGCACTTGGACAAGCAATTGGTAGATGGGGAAATTTTATTAATATAGAAGCATATGGAACAACTACTAACTTACCTTGGAAAATGGGTATAGAAACTATAAATGGAATACAATACGTTCACCCAACATTTTTATATGAATCTATTTGTACTTTTATAATCTTTATAATACTAATGCATTTATCTAAAAGAAGAAAATTTAGCGGGGAAATCACATATTTATATTTGATATTATATTCATTTATAAGATTTTTTATAGAGGGACTAAGAATAGATAGTCTTATGCTTGGTGGTTTTAGAATATCACAAATAGTATCAATAATGTTATTTATAACATTTTCAATTGTTTATTATAAGAATATAAGAGAATCAAATAATTAAAAATGTAGGGGCAATTTTAATTGTCCGTGTAGCTAGGAACTTTTTTCTTATGAATTCGCTTCATGTTGCTGGGCATCCTCACAATATTTACATAAAATAGTTGAAAACCAGTTAAAAATGTTGTATAATACAGTTATGTAATAGTGTAACATAAAAACAAAGCAAGAAAGCGTTATGCTTTTGGAGGGGACATTATGTTATGGAAGGCACTTGGAATATTAACTATGCTTTGTTCATTCTGTACGTTGCTTTGGTGGCTTTGGACAACTAAAGTGCCATTTATGAAGATTCTATTTTGGATCATAGCTGTGGCACTTGTCACTTGTGTAGTTGTTGCAATCAAAGACATGATATCAGGATGATAAGTAGAAGACGAGCAGGGATGCTCGTTTTTTACTTTTGATTAATTAGTTATTATAAAAATTTCAAAATAAGAATAAATTTGTTTTTTGTAAAAATTTGTCTAAAAATAAATAAAAAGTCCCAAAAACAAAAAATAAACTCAATATAAATCCGAAAATGTCGCACGATTCCTACAAAAAACGCTGTTTTTTTATTGACGATATTGTAAAAATATGGTATTTTAAATGTATACAAAAGAAAAAAACACTTAAAAAGGAGAGTGGTCGTTATGCTAAATGATGAAATATGTAAAAAAAGAGACGAATTAAACAAAAGCATAGAAAAGGGAGAAGAATATAGCAAAATATATAAATTAAGTGTAGAATTAGACGAACTAATAGCTAAATATTATGAAACAGGAGCCAACAAGGAAACAAAAGAAAATATATAAAAGTAGTAAAAGCAATAGAGTATTTTATATTCTATTGCTTTTTTGTTACATAAACATTACAAAAATATGTCGTTTTTAATATTTAATTAAATAATATTGTCAAATGTTGAAAAATAAAGGAAAATAAGATATAATAAAAGTGTATATTAAAACTTAGAAAGCAGGGAAATGTAAATGAAATATAAATCTAATATAAGTGCTAAAATAATAGTAGTTTTAATGATAATATTTATAATATCATCTAATATAATTACATATGCAGCTGAAAGCTGGGACGAGTTTTATTTAAGATTTATAGAAGCATTATCTTCAGATGGGAAAACAAGTAGCTTATCAGATGCAGATTTAGATAGGATGATAAAAGGGCCAACTAAAGAAGAAAGATATGGAGGAGCATTTTATATAGATGCCACATCTTTAGAATTTCCACAAGAACAAGCAAGACAAATAAAAGAAGCAAGAGCTCAAGCACCAAGTGAACCAAGTAATCCATCTGGGCCTAGTGAAGAAGATAAAACTAATAAAGAAAAGGCAGAAATGGCAAAAAAATTAAGAAAAGAGATTGCAGAATTTTGTGCAGGAGATCTTACAAAAAAAAGCGAAGAAGGAATAAGGAACTGTTTAAATAAAATAACACAATACAAAAACACCTATGGTGGCGAGATGGATGACACCATGATGCAATATTGGAGTAGTCTAAATAATGAACTAAAAAGTAGAAATGAAAAACCAGATGAAACTATTATTCAAAATCAGGTTAATAATGATGGAGAGGTAATTCCAGAACAGGGAGGTAGTACTAGCAAACCATCAACTGGGTCACTTGGTACATCTAGTGCATCAGCAGAACATACATTAGGAGAAATTACATCAGAAGCAAAAGGATTTTTAAACAAAGGTACAGTAGCAATACCATTTAATGAAGGAAATTTAAAAAATGCATCAGATACATTATTTAATATATTATTAGGACTTGCAACAGCAGCAGTAGTAATAATTGGTGTGTATTTGGGAGTTAAATTCATGATGTCTACAGTAGAAGATAAAGCAAAAGTAAAAGAATCATTAATTCCATATATAGCAGGATGTGTAGTTGTGTTTGGAGCATTTACAATATGGAAATTAGCATTATTATTACTAGAAAATATAGGATAGAGCTTTAAGGTGGGTGAAACGATGAATAAAAAAATAAAAATATTAGCTATTATTACAATAATCATATTAGGCATGTGTATTTGTAGTAGCGTTTTTGCAACAGCTGGAAAAGTAAATCCAGATGATTATAAACCAAAAGATTTATCTACAGAAGATGCAGGAGATTTTATAACTATAGCAAATTCAGTTATTGCAGCAATAAGGATATTTGGTACAGTAGTTGCAGTAGTAGCGCTTATGGCATTAGGAATTAAATATATGCTAGGAAGTACACAAGAAAAAGCAACTTATAAAGAAACAATGATTCCATATTTAGTAGGAGCAGTAATGGTTTTTGCAATACCAAATATAATAGGAATAATACTTGATTTAGTAAGCCAAATCAAATTTTAATAAAAATTAGAAATTTATATATGAAATAAAATAAAGTACATAACAGTAATTACTAGAAATAGTTTAAAGAATATGTTGTAATATAAGATTAAAAATTCCGTTCTCCAAGGCGTTTAAGAACAATTGGTTTTAATAAAAAGGTAACACACTAAACAAAGAATAAGAAAGAGCATCGCTTTGCTAAGTAAGGTCGAACTCGTTTTTTAATCTTATATTACAACATATTCATAAAAACATTAACGCGAATCATATAAAAATTTTGTCTAAAACTATAGACAAATGCCAAAAAAGTAGTTATAATATAATTATGTAGATGTGTTTTTAATATTAACTCATATATTAACGGATGAGTAATTTAAAATAAAAAATAAAAATAATAGGAGGAAAACATAATGAAAAAAACAAGTAAAATAATAGTTGCATTAGCAATCATATTTACAATACTTGCAATAGGAGTAATGTCATACGCTACTGATGGACAAGCAGCAGAACTTCTAAAGAATTTAGATGGTAGTAGTGATGTAACAACTGATAACATTCAAAACTTAGGAAATTCAATTATTGCAGTTGTAAGAGTTGTTGGTGTAGTTATTGCAGTCGTTATACTACTAATACTAGGTATTAAATATATGATGGGTAGTGCAGAAGAAAAAGCTGACTACAAAAAATCTATGATACCTTACATAGTAGGAGCAGTTTTAATATTTGCTTCAACAGCTATAGTAGGAGTTATTTACGACATGGCATCATCATTAAATGCTAATAAATAATAATTAAATAAAAAATTAACAAAAGATACTAGGGAGACTTCCTAGTATCTTTTTGGTTTTATATGATGATATGTATATTTGAATATTATATATTGTAGGGGTCGACGCCCACGTCGACCCATTTATAAAAATAAATGTAAAAAAATGTGGGTCGACGTGGGCGTCGACCCCTACAAGAAAATGCCGAACATTCAGCAAAATGAAGCGGATTTTATATAAAAAATCATATAAAAACAAGCCTTATATTTCATACATATTACATTTATATTAAAAATGTGATATTTTGCTCTAAAATGTTACATTTTCCTACTTTTTTTGGTATAATGGTACTAATGATAATTGCGTACTAAGGAGGAAAAAATGGGACCATATAATATACCAAGAAAAGTAAACGACGAAGGAAGAATTTTATTCATATTTACGGGAAAATCGATGATATATACAGTAGTAGGAGCAGGTGTCGGTTTAATATTTTACCTTATACTACTTGCGTGTAACCTAAAATTTATAGGATTGATAGTAATAGCTATATTTGCGTTAATCGGTTATGCTATTGGTATGTTTAAAGTGCCAGATATAGGAGCCTTCTCTTTTACCAAAAAAGTTGGAGGAGAAACAATAGATGATATCATTATGAGAGCGATTAAGTTTAAGAACAAAAAAGGTAGAATTTATGTGTATGAAGATGAGGAGGTAACAAAAGATGAGTAGTCCAGATAAACTAACACAAATATTAACAATGGTGCTAATAATGATGGTAATACTTTTAATAGTATTAGCAGTTATTTATATAGCTATAAAACTAAAAACTAGAAAGAAAAAAGAAGAAGAGGACATAACAAAAGAAGAAAAAAACACTAGTGACGCAAAAAAAATAGCTAGAGAATATACTAAACAATCTATAATGAATTTTATGGAATTTGATAAAATTGAAGACAATATGATAATCCAAAAAAATGGAAATAGATACATAATGGTTATAGAATGTCAGGGTGTTAACTATGACCTTATGTCAGAAGCAGAAAAAATATCTGTAGAAGAAGGATTTTTACAATTCTTAAATACACTAAGACATCCAATCCAAATCTACATACAAACAAGAACAGTAAACCTAAATGATAGTATAGAAAATTATCAATCAAAACTAGATGAAATTGAATATGAATTAGATAAAAAGAGAGATCAATATCTAAAACATTTGAATTCAGGCGAATATACAAAAGAAGAACTAGAAAGAGAATTTTATGAAGTAACAAAACAAACAAACCTTTACGAATATGGAAAAGATATTATAGCAAATACACAAAGAATGAGTTTAAACAAAAGTGTATTAAACCAAAAATATTTCATAGTAGTACCTTACTATTCAGAAGAATTAGGAAACAATGCATTTGATAAAGAAGAAATTAAAGACTTAGCATTTACAGAATTATATAACAAAGCACAATCAATAATAAGAACTTTATCTGGATGTGAAGTTTCAGGAAGAATTATGAAATCTGATGAATTAGTAGATTTACTATATGTAGCATATAACCGTGATGAAGCAGAAGTATTTAGCGTAGATAGAGCAATTAGAGCAGGATTTGACGAACTATATACAACAGCACCAGATGTACTAGATAAAAAGATGAGAGTACTAGATGAAGAAATTGAAAGAAAAGCATTACAAATGGTAAATGAAAAAGTAGTTCAAGCAAGAAGCAAAAAACAACAAGAAGTAGATAGAAGACAAGCTGAATTTGGAGAGTTAATTAGAAAAAGAGCAGAAATGATACTAAGACAAAATGCAGGCTACTTAGGAAATGATACTACAGAAACTGCGATAGACTTAATAAATGAAGAAGAAAATACAAATGAAGAAGGAGGAACTGGAGATGCTAGGGAAGAAAAAAAGAAAACAACAAGAAGAAAGACTACAACAAGTAAACAACAATAAAGAACAATATAACATTTTAAAGAAAAAGACAATTAAAGAATTAATAGCACCATCTGGAATAGATGCCTCAAACATAGATCACTTAGAGATAATCTCAAACACAAAAAGATATGCAAGAAGCTTCTTTGTATCTGCTCTTCCAAGAATGGCAACATTCCCAGAATTATTTAGAGATTTATATCTATTTGGAGATGTTAATACATCATTATATATTAACCCAATACCAGAAGCAAAATCACAAAATGAATTAAACAGGGTAATCAACCAATTGGAAACAGAAAGAATTGTTGCAGCAGATAGAGGAAATATAAACAAACAAAGTACAATAGGTCAAAAAAGATATGAAGCAGAACAATTAAGAGATGAAATTGCAGCAGGTTATAACAAATTATTTGAAGCTTCAGTTATATCAACATTATTTACATATAGCCTAGAAGACTTAGATAAATTTACAGGGTTACTTGCATCTGAAATGTCAAAATCATTAGTAAGTATGAAAACAGCATGGGGAATTCAAGAAGAGGCGTTTCAAAGTAACTTACCATTAATGGATAATAAAATCAAAAAAACACATACATTTGATAGACGTTCAATGGGAACAGTATTCCCATTTACAACCTCAGAAGTTGGACATCCAACAGGTGTACCAATAGGATTTAACAAACAAACTGGTGTGCCAATTTTGTTTGATAACTTCCATTCATCATTAACAAACTATAACATGGTTATATTTGCTAAATCTGGTGCTGGTAAATCTGTTACAATGAAAACTCTAATTTCAAGGTCTGCAGTACTTATGGGAATAGAAAGTTTAGCACTAGATGCCGAAGGTGAATATTCTATAGTTGCAGAATCCCTAGGAGGAATCAATGTTGTACTTAGTCCAAACTCAAAAACAGTTATCAATTTATTTGATATAGAACCAGAAATAGTAAAAGACGAAATTACAGGAAAAGAAAGAGTTGTACTAAACATTGAAAACAAAGTAGAGGACGTAACACAAGCCTTACTTACAATGGCAAGAGGTAGTACAAGAAGTATAGAAGTAAACGAATTAACAAAACAAATTATAGCAGAATCAGTATCAGAAGAATATGCTGCACTAAAAATTAATTCTGATCCATCAAGCCTTTACGAAGCAGCAGATAGCATAAAATCAGGAAATATGCTTGCTAAGAAAAAGAAAATGATGCCTACAATTGGAAGTTGGTATAAAAGAATACAAAGAAAAGCAGCAGAAAATGATAACTCAGACTATAAATTCCATTATAGTTACTTACTAAAAGTTATGAAACAATACATAAGAGAATATGAAGGACAAATGGCATACTTTGATGGACAATCTACATTTGAACTATTAGAAGGTGCACCATTTATAAACTTAGATATTTCTCAGCTAGAAGAAAGATTTGCAAGACCACTTGCACAACAAATCTTACTTTCTTGGATATGGGAAAAATATGTTAAGAAAAACAGTGAAGACAGGTCAAAAGCAAGCAAGAAGAGAGTAATTGTCGACGAAGCATGGATGTTATTACCATACCCAGAGGCAGTAGATTTCTTAAACACAATGGCAAGACGTGCAAGAAAAAGAAATGTATCACTTGCAATTATTTCTCAAAGATTCCAAGACTTCTATGAAAAACCAGAAGCACAAGCAGTATTAACATCATCAGATACGAAGCTATTCTTAGCACAAGATAAATCAGAAATAGCATACTTAAAAGAAGTATTTAAATTATCTCAAGGAGAAGCAGGTTTCTTAGTAACCTGTCTAAAAGGAGAAGGATTATTAAAAGTAGGACAAGATACAGCAATCCTTCAAATTACACCAACAGCAAAAGAATTTGAATTTGTTGAAACAAATATAAACAATATAGTTAACATGAAAAAGAAACAAGCATTACAATAGGAAGGGGTAACCATGAAAATTTTTACGGATAAGAGCGTAACACGAAAGATAATAATTGCATTAGTAATAGTAATATTAACAACCTTTTCAGCTCCAACAGCAGTACAAGCAGACGCTGGAGGAAAGTTAATGAATCCAATCGTTAATTTAATAGTAGCATTATTTGATGGTGTTCAGCACTTGTTAGAATACGCAATGCTTGGAGAAACATCTCCTTTTATGAAGGATATTGGTAGTGGGGATTATGAAGATACAGCAGGTGGAGTAACAATTACTACAGACGAATTTATTGATGCAACATTTTTTGGGTTAAACGCAGTAAATGTACCGAAAATTACATATACACCAGAAGCGATATTTTCAAATAAAGTACCAGCATTAGATGTTAATTTTATTAATCCATCTGTTCAAGGTAATGATGAAAGAAATGTCGCAGTAAAATTACAACCAGTTATTGCAAGTTGGTATGTAGCAATTAGAACAATGTCAATTGTTGGTTTATTATCAGTATTAGTTTACTTAGGCATTAGAATGCTACTATCAAGCCTTGCGGCAGATAGAGCAAAATATAAACAAATGTTATTTGATTGGGTGGTTGCAATATGTTTGGTATTTGCGCTCCATTATATTATGTCTTTTGCACTAACAATGGCAGAAACAGTTACAGCAATGATTTCATCAGATGCAGAAGGAATGTTTACAGTTAATGCAACAAAAATAGATGGATTAGGATTTAGCACATATAGCATTACATTTGGGGCTAACCTAATGAGCTATGTACGTTTTATGGTTCAAGCAGGAGATTTAAATGTAAAAATAGCATTCTTTGCTTTATATATAATGCTTGTAATTTACTCTGTAAGATTTACATGGGTATATTTAAAAAGGGTAGTTAATATGGCATTCTTAACATTAATTGCTCCAATGGTTGCATTAACTTACCCAATAGATAAAGTATCAGATGGAAAAGCACAAGCTTTTAATATGTGGATGAAAGAATTTACATATAATGCATTAATTCAACCATTACACCTATTATTATATGTTGTTTTATTAGGTTCAGCAGTGCAACTTGCAGCAGATAACCCAATATATGCAATAGTTTGTTTAGGATTTATAATAGCGGCAGAAAAATTAATGAAGAGCATGTTTGGATTTGGTAAAGCATCAGGAGGAACTCTAGGTTCTCTTGCAGGAGCAGCTGGTGTTACAGCAATTGCAAGTAAGGCCTTAAATACAGGAGCATCACAACTAATGGGAGGAAAAGGTGGAGGAGGTTCTAATGGAAATGGAAAAGTTAGAACAAAAGGTAGTCCACAAAGAGAAGGTAGAGATAATGATGCAAACAAAGACTACCAATCATATAATAGAGCAGATAGAACAGCAATGCCAGGAATGGAAGATGACGGTCAAAATACACCACCAAGTAATAAAGATAAAGAGTTACCACCACCAAGTGATAATGATAAGGGCGTACCACCACCAAGCAGTAATGACAATGAACAAGAACCTACTAGATTAACAGATGATGATACGGAAGAAATTGGACCAGATAGGGATCAAATGCAGCCAGATCATAATGGCGATGATATACAACAAGATGATAACATACCTCATCTAACAGATGATGATACAGAAGAAATCGCACCAAATAGAAATCAAATGCAACCAGACCATAATGATGATATTAAAAATGATAATCCTGTAACAGATGGAAGTCCACTTCCTAAAGAAACAGAAGAAACATTAAAGAATTTAAAGGATGCAGAAAATGACGAACCAATAGAAGTAAAACCAAGAAAGACAGATAAACAAGAAAAGAAAGAGGCAAGAAAAGTAAAAGCTAAACGTACTCTTAAAGGTGTAGCAGCAGGAGCAGGAACATTTGCATATAGTGCAGCACGTGGAACATTGAAGACAGCATCAAGAGTAGCAATGGGAGCAGCACTTGCAGGAATGGCTGGAATAATTGGTGCAACTACAGGAGATGGAGAAAAAGCAATGTCTATGGCAGCTGGAGCATTTGCAATAGGTTCAAGCGCAGGTGGAAAAATGTTTGAATCATCTGCTGGAAAACTTATGAAAGAAAAGAGTGTTAGAGATAGCTTTGATAGACAAATATATGGAAGTAGAATAGATGCGCAAAATGCAAGAGCAGATAAAGAATTCTTAAAGAGTGATGAATTTAATGACTATTATGATAAATTCTTTAAAGGACAAAAGAAATCAGATGGAAGCGCCTATACTAAAAAAGAAGTAAAAGATACATATGCAGCATATAGAAAAACAGGAATTACAGATAAGGATACAATAAGAAAAGCAATGAAGCTTGAACAACAATATGCAAGAAGAAAGAAAGAAAACAATAGAAGAGGATTATCAGATGAGCAAATTGCAAAAGAAGCAAGAGGAGATGTACAAAACATAGTACAAAACTACAAAAATATTGATAGTAGAGCATTCTACAATGAAGAAGCTAAGAATAAACAACTTAAGAGTATTGAAAGTCAACTTGGTAACATTAAAGATACAAAACAAAAACAAGCTATGGCAAGAGAAATATTTAAAGGATATGAAGATTGGAGAAATCTATAAAATAGCATAAGAAGATAGTCACAAGGAGGATAATAGCATGATTATAAAAAATAGTAACTTAAGAAGAGAATTATTTAGCAATAGATACTTAATACTAGCAATCATGGCAGCTATTATCTTCCTCTTTTTATTAATTAATACATTAAATAATATGACAAAGCAAAAAGATAATAATTTAATTACGCCAGAGCAAAGTATAACAGGACAAAGTAATACTACATCAAAGCAAGAAATATACACACCAGAAAAAACAACAATTTCTGGTTCAAATGTTAATGAAAAAAAGCAAGAGGAAAATAAGACAATTATTGATAATTTTATTAATTATTGTAACCAAAAACAAATAGAACAAGCTTACAATTTATTAACAGATGATTGTAAAAAAGAAGTGTTTTTTTCTAATATAGAGAACTTTAATAACAACTACGTAAATAAAGTTTTTAATGGTAAAAAAACATATAGTATGCAGTCTTGGGTTAATAGAGATACATACACAACATATAAAGTAAAAATTGTAGATGATATGATTTCAACCGGAAAGATAACATCTAAAAACAATGAAATAGAAGATTATTATACAGTAGTGCAAGATGGTGGAAATTACAAGTTAAATATCAACAATTACATAGCTAAAAAAGAAATTAATAAAGAAAAAGAATTTCAAGGAATTAAAATAACCATTATAAGTAGAGATACATATAAAGATTATGAAATCTATGATGTAAAAGTAGAAAACTTAAACCAAAACTCAATATTATTAGATAGCCAAGAAAGTACTGATTCTATGTATGTAATGGCATCAAACGATAGTAAATATAGAGCGTATTCATATGAAATAGACAAATCAAGGTTAATAATAGAGCCAGGAAGAAGTAGAACTATTACAATTAAATTTAATAAAAGATATTCAAATGAAGCTATAACAAGAAGGATTGTTTTTAGCGATATTATAAAAAATTATGATGAATATAGAACACTTCAAAATAAAAAAGAATATAAAGATAGATGGACGATTAGTATTGATGTATAGACATTAGCTATTAAAATCCGCTCCATCTTACTGAAATGCAGCTATTTATAAAAATATGTAGGGGCGATTTTAATCGCCCGATACTTGGTAAAATGTTAATATGGAAAGGCACAATATAAAATCAATAGATTAATCAACAATATAGTAATTATAGAAATAATTTTTAAAAGTGGGCGATTAAAATCGCCCCTACAATAAATATTGAAATAATTGTATTACAATAACCAATTAGAAATGAGGTGACATATGGACGAAGAAAGAGAAGAACAAGGTCAAGAGCAACAAAAACAAAGTATGCCAGGACAAGTTGCAAAACAAGGAATGAATATGGCAAAACAAGAAGCAGTAAATGCAGTAAAGAAAAAAGGTAAAGAAGCAGCAGTAAAAATGGGAGCAAAAATAGCAGCTTTTGTAGTAGCTAATGCTTTAACAATAGCAATTATTGTAGCGATTATTGCTGCTGTTTGTTTTGTTAGCTTTGTAATACTTCCTGCAATAGAAGACTTTATAGACCAACTTTTAGCAGAAGATGTAGATGAAGTAACTTATAAAACGGTAGAAGAATATTGTACAATAGATGAAACCCGGAGTCCATATGGATAAAGACGGTTTTTTAAAGAATATTATTGCAAATCTTGCTGAGGCAGGTATAGATTTAAACTCATTAGGCTTTGGTAGTGATGGTGATTATAGAGTATATGGAGATAATAACACAGTATCAGAAGATGGTAGTACAGGGACAGAAAATGGAAGTACAACAGGAAATGGTACTACGGATAAGAAAGCATCAACAGATAATATTATAAACCTTGATCCAGATTCAGAAGCAGCACAGTATTTATATAAATATGTAACAGCATCACTTGCAGGCGAGCTACCTTATATACCAGGAAGTGATGAAGAAACACAAGGTATTATAAGAATAAAGAGAAGAAAAAATGCTAATGAAGAAGCAAAAGATTTAACATATATAGGTTATGAGCAATTTAGCCAAATGTTAGAAACAACAGATGATAGTGTAAAACAAAAAATTATGAACTATTTTACATTAGATAAATCTTGGAATTTGTGTGTCGCAAAATCATACAAAAAAACAGTTACTCATAATGGAACTATAACAGAAAGTGAATATACTATATCAGAAGTAAAAATACCATATAGAGATATGGTAGCACAATATACAGTACCATTCTTATTTTTAATAGACTTGCAACTAACTACACAAAATGCAAATTATGTAGAAGCTGTATCAGAGTTAATGACAAAACAAAGTGAAATAGAATTTACTATATTTGATTCTATTACAACAGATACTAACGAATATACTTATACTGCAACAAGAAATACTAAAAGGGAAGAAACATCAGAACACCTTGCTGAAGATGGTGTTACAATGGTTGAAACAACAGAAATGAAACACCATACATCTGATGTAGAAGATAAAACTGTAACAGTAGAAGAAATAGACGATATAAAAGCAAATGTTACAAAGGCAAAAACATGGATTATAGAGCAAGAAACAAACTATGTAATGCAACAAACTAAAGAATATCCATATGGAGAAGAAGGAGAAACTGTAGATTTACCAGATGAAGAAGAACCATCAGGAGAGGGTAGTTGGGATACTAATAGAAAAGAACACTATTTTGAAGAAATTATAAAAAATGAATGGGTAAAATCTGGAGATACGAAAACTCAAATAAAACCGTCTAAATTTATGGGACTATGGAGTAATGAAACAGGTACATATGTAAAAGGTGCATCATATAAACCAAATGGTAAGGATAAACCGGGTAAAATCGTAGAATATGATATGTTAAAAAGCACCCAAAAAGATAGACCAATTATTAATATAATAACAGCAAAAGAGGAGTTATATGATTTATTAGAGCTTCGTGTTACAACACAAACACATGCAGAACTAATGAAGGAAATAATAGAATTTTATTTATCTGGAGAAGAACTAGAAGAAGATACATTTAATAAAACAGCATTTACTAGCATGTATGAACCATCAGAGTTCGTAGATGGAACCTATGATGGAGATTTTGATGTTCATGATGAAAGCCTATTTATTACAGACATAGATGAATTAATAAAAGCTTTCACTGGTGGATACTCTAATAACAAAATGTTAATAGCAAACGCACAAGCATTTTTAGATATGCAAGAAAAATATAAAGTTAATGCTTTATTTGCAGCAGCTGTATCAATTACAGAAACTTCTGCAGGAACAAGGGGACATGCAGTAGACCGGATATAACAACTGGTTTAATATAAGATCAACAACTGGATGGAGAAAATATGATAATGCAGCAGACAGTATAAGTGGTTCTAGAGGCTTTGGTTTTTTAATAGCACAAGGAAAATACTATTATAGACAAGGATTATATACAGTAGGAACAATAGGACCAGTTTATTGTCCAAATACAAGTAAATATCCAACACAAGGAGATGAATGGGTTGCAACAACTCTTGCACAAATTGCAAGATTCTATGGAGCAATTGGAATAGATATAACTCCAATAATAGGTGGTGGAGGCGGAGATGACGGAACAGGTGGAGGAACAGTGTCTGCAGACTTGAAAGACTTATTCCCTAATGGCGTTCCAACATCTGCAGCTGAAATGCAACAATATTTAACTACTATTACAATTGATATAAATAATGCACAAGGAAAGAAAACTACTACCCAAATAACTGTACATAAAAAAGTAGCAGAGGATGTAAAAGCTATATTTAGAGATATCCAAGCATCAGGTTTTAAAATTAAATCAGTAGGAGGATATAGTTGGAGAGGAGCAGCAGCAAGTAATAACCGTTCACATCACTCATATGGTGTTGCAATAGATATTAATCCAAATGAAAACTATATGATTAAAAATGGAAAAATAATATCAGGTTCATTCTGGAGACCAGGTCAAAATGAATTTTCTATAACACCTGGAGGACCAGTAGTAAACGCATTTGCAAGAAGAGGATGGTCTTGGGGAGGAAATTGGAAATCAAGTAAAGACTATATGCATTTTTCTCTAACAGGACATTAAAGGAGGTACAAAATTATATGGCAAATAATAAAAAAACGATGTTTATACTAATGTTTATGATTATAATTGTAATAATTATAATCGTAGTATCTCTTATTTTGTTAGTCAATTTAAAGAAAACTGAAGAG
>JAAWOE010000030.1 GCA_022799315.1 Clostridia bacterium
TAGAGAATAAATTAAAAGTGAAAAAATTAATATTTGTATGTGGATTTAACAACTATTTAGGAATAAATGAAGAATACGATACAGTAAATAGAACAATGTATTTTGATAATTTAGAAGATGTAAAAAAATATGCGAATGGGATAATTTGTTTTTATTCAAATAATGACCCATATGTAAAATATGAAGTAGAAAAAGATTTTGCAAATAAGATTGCGACAGAACAAGTCTTAATACCAAATGCAGGACATATCAATAGTGAAAGTGGATATGATACATTTGAAGATATAGTAAGTTATTTATAGTTTAATATAGTAAAGCCTTCTTTTGATAGAAGGCTTTTAAGCATCTTTATAAAAGATGAAACAAACTCCACACTTTATAAGTGTGCAACAATTAATGTAAAATTATTATAATATAATTTATCTGTAGTATCAATAAAATTTTACAAATTTTGCTAAAAACATTGAATGTTATTAAGAAACATGATACGATACAAATGTTCGTAAATGTAATAAAAAATGATAGGAGGATGTCATGAAATATTTTATAGCAGATACACATTTCAACTATGAAAATATAATTAGATATTGCAATAGACCATTCGAAAATTCAAATGAAATGAACGAATATATAATAAACAAATGGAATTCGGTTGTTAATGAAAATGATGTTGTCTATCATTTAGGAGATGTTGGATTTGGGAATACAGAAGAATTAAAGCAATTAGTCGGAAGATTAAATGGTACAAAAATATTAATAAGAGGAAATCACGATTATAAAAGAGGATTAAATGGTTGGAAAGAAGTTGGATTTAATGAAGTATATAAAAAGAGATTAGTTTTGAATAATCTAATTTTAACACATGAACCAATTGAAGTAGAAGAAAATTACATTAATGTTTTTGGACATATACATGATAAACCATTAGACGAAAGATTTAATAAAGAAAATCACATTTGTGTGTCATGTGATGCAATTGATTATACACCTATACCTATTAGGAATTAGAGGAGGAACTGAATATATGAATTTAAAAGATTTAAAACAAGAAATCAGTAAAGAAGCAATAGAAGGATATAAGGTAAAGACAAATTTTAGTTCATGTGAGTTTCTTGTAGAGGTTGGAAATATAACAATAATGGCTAAGCCAATATGCTTAGAAAAAGAAGTTAGATATGAATTTATGTTAGATACACAATGGTTATCTTCTAATGAAATTACTTATAAAGAAATAGTTATGATAAAAAATGTCATGGATATATTAAATGAAAATAAAAAGCTAGCCATTTCAAGATTAAAGAAATGGACTGTAGAAGAATATAAAAAAGATAAAAGAAAAAGAGAAGAACAAAGTGAGCAAATGCTAGAAATGTTAAAAAATGCTTATTATAATAGTCAAAATTCATGGAAATAAATTAAAGTAAACCCACGCAAAAGTATTGACAAATGCGTGGGTTTACTTTAAAATAATAATAGGTGATAAATATGATATATAATTATAAAGAAATTATAGAAATTTATAAAAATGATTACAATTTAAAGAAAGCATTGAATAAAAATGAAATTTTTAAATTAGATAAAGGAATATATTCAAAGAAAAAAATAGTTAGTCCACTTGTAATATATTCAAAAAAATATCCCAATAGTGTTATCACAATGGATAGTGCATTTTATTATTATAATTTGACAGATGTTATACCAAGTAAAGTGTATTTAGCGACAGATAGAAATACTGATAAAATAAATAATGAGAAAATTGTTCAGACATTTATGTCAAAGGATATATTGTACCAAGGAAAGGTAAATGTGCAAACAAATGATGGAGTAATAAATATTTATGACAGAGAAAGATTGTTAATTGAATTAATAAGAAAAAAGAAACAAATTCCTTTTGACTATTATAAAGAAATTATATCTAATTATAGAGTACTTGTGGACGAATTAGATATGTATAAAATAGAAGAATATCTAGCATTATTTAAAAATGATATGAGTTTATCAAATATATTACAAATGGAGGTCTTTTAGTGAATATAGAAGAAGCAATTGAAAAATATCAAGAATTAGGATATGAATTTGAAGAAGCAGAATCAAAAGTTTGTCAAGATATTATTTTGTTAAAAATATCTCAAAGTAAATTTTCTAAAAATATAACAATTAAGGGTGGAGTAGTAATGCACAGTATATCAAATGATATACGTAGAGCAACACAAGATTTAGACTTAGATTTTATAAAATATTCGTTAGATGATAAATCTATAAAAAATTTCATAAAAACATTAAGTGATATAAATGATGGCATAAATATAAATATCATGGGTAAAATTGTACCATTACATCACCAAGATTATGATGGAAAAAGAGTTAATTTAAAGATAACTGATAATTTTGACAATACTATAAATACAAAATTAGATATAGGAGTACATAAATTATTTGAATTAGAACAAGAGGAATATTGCTTTAGTTTTGATTTATATAAAAATAATGCAAATTTATTAATTAATTCTATGGAGCAGATTTTTACAGAGAAATTGAAATCACTTTTGAAATTAGGGTTTAGATCTACAAGGTATAAAGATTTATTTGATTTTTACTATTTAATAGAAAACAATAAATTAGATAAAGAGAAATTAATAAATTGTATTGAAATATTAATTTTTAAAGATGAAACAATGAGAGAAAATACAATCCAAGATATTATAACTAGAATGAAAGGAACGCTTAATTCTCAAAGATATCGTAATAATTTAAATAGTCCAAAAGTTAATTGGTTAGAAATACCAATCGAAGATACTATAGATATAGTGTTAGATTATATAAGTAGTTTAGAGAAAATAACAGCTTAATAAAATTGAATATAATGGAGAAAATTTAATATAATATGAATAAAAGGAATACTATATTTAAGTAGGAGAAAATGTATAATGATAGAAAAAAATATTGAAGATTTAAAATTAATTCAAGTTTTATGGAATTACATGAAGATGAATCAAAAATTGAAACCTTCAGATTGTATTATTGGATTAGGAACTATGGATACAAATGTAGCTAAAGTTGCATCAAAATTATATTTAGACGGTTATGCTGACAAAATTATATTTTCAGGGGGATTAGGCAAAATTACATATAAATTATGGAATGTAACAGAGGCAGAGAAATTTGAAGAAATTGCAATAAAAAACGGTGTACCAAAAGAAAGAATATATTTAGAAAAACAATCAACTAATACAGGAGATAACTTTAGATTTTCTAAGAAATTAATAGAAAAAGAAAAATTAAATGTAAAATCGTGTATAGTGGTATGCAAACCTTATGATGAAAAAAGAACATATGCAGCATTTAAGAAAATAATGCCAGAATATGAAGTTATAATTAACTCTGAAGATATTGATTGTGAAGAATATTATAAAAGAAATAAAACGGAATGGGTTAGTGTTCTTGTTGGAGACATTCAAAGAATGAAATTGTTTTATGAAAAGGGCTGGCAAATAAAAATGGATATTCCTCAAGAAGTATGGGATGCTTATTATATACTAGTAAAAAGAGGATATGATAAATTTGTTTTGAAAGACAAAGAAGATAAAGACGAAAAAAAGAATATTGAAATGAAACTAAATAAAATATTATAATCTTATTAAAATTATTCAAAAGTAAATACACCTAAACAGTATAATTGAAGATACCTCAATTAAAATTGAGGGCAGGAAAGCGAGTATTAACATATCGCTTGCACACATTGAATGACAAGCCTTCAAGAGTTAATAAAAGAACAAAAATTTTAAGCAGATTTGATGTAAAAATTCACCGAATGAACCACTAAAAAATTCCCATTAGAGTGCGAAAGTTCACTAAATGTACTAAATTTTATAAAAATATAGAGATTAGTTCACCAAGTGTACTTAAAAAGTTATTAAAATAAAAAAGCAAGTACACCAAGTGAACTAGAAATTTTAAATAAATTAGTAATAAGTACACTAAGTGAATTCAAAAACATAGATTATAAAATAAATTTTTAAAATTTTTCTACAAGTACACTAAGTGTACTTACCTAAAAATCAAGACTTTATCAATTTAAATAGAAAAAAGGGAAAAAAACGGGAATTGAACTTCATAGAACACCATAATATAATCGTATTATCAAAAAATGTAAAACAATCAAGTCAGTCGAAGCTAGCCAGCTGGCTTTTTCTGTTGCCTTTTTTGAAATTTAAATCAAGTTAAGGAGGATTTTTATGTTGTACGAAATCAAATTTGATAATACGAAAAACATAAAACTAAATGAAAATATCTTTAATTGCAGTATAAAAATAGCAATACTAAACAAAACATTGGGTGCAGGACTAATTAAAGAAAACAGATATTTAGAATTAAAGCAAAATATTTTACAAGAATATAATTTAACTCATATAGGTATTTGAAAATATTAATTTTTGATGTATAATAAGCACATAAAGATTCTCTAAACTTGAGAAAGAGAGGTTAATTTTGAAAGTACAAGTTATAGAGAAGAAAAAAGGTCGAATTAATAGAACAACAGGAGAAGAAATAAAAGGAAATTTGAGAGTATGTGCCTATGCAAGAGTAAGTACAGAAAAAGAAGAACAAATAAACAGTTATAATTCTCAACTAAAGTATTATGAAGAAAAAATAAAAGCAAATAGTGATTGGAAATATGTTGGTATTTATGCAGATGAAGGAATAACAGGAACACTAGACTATAAAAGAGATGGCTTTATGAAAATGATGCAAGATGCAACAAACAATAAATTTGATATGATAATTACAAAATCAATATCAAGATTTGGAAGAAATACGGTAGATACTTTAAAGTATGTAAGACTACTAAAAGAAAAGGGAATTGCTATTTACTTTGAAGAAGAAAGAATTAATACTTTAGAAATATCAGGAGAAATCATGCTAACAGTATTAAGTGCAATGGCACAACAAGAAAGCGAAAATATTTCTTCTCATGTGAAATTAGGCTTACAGATGAAACAAAAAAGAGGAGAATTAATTGGATATAATGGATGTTTAGGATATGTATATGATAAAGGTACAAAGCAAATATCAATCAATTATGAAGAAGCAGAAATAGTAAGATATATTTTTGAAAGATACTGCCAAGGAGTAGGTTGTACAACAATTGCAAAAGAACTAACAAATATGAAATACAAAACACCAACAGGCAAAAAGAAATGGCACGAATCAACAATAAGAGGTATCTTGAAAAATGAAAAATATAAAGGAGATGTCTTACAAGGAAAAACATATACAACAGATCCAATATCTCATAGAAGAGTAGTGAATATGGGAGAAGAAAATCAATATTACATACAAGAACATCATGAGCCAATCGTATCTGAAAGAATGTTTAACCAAGCACAAGAAATATTGCAAAAGCGAGGAGGAGTGCGAGGTTCTGGCAGAAGAAAAGGAAACTTTAGCAGAAAATATCCATTTAGTAGCAGATTATATTGTGGATTTTGTGGTGGTTTATTAACAAGAAGAAATTGGCATTCTGGAACAAAAAATAGTATAACAGTTTGGCATTGTATGGAATTTGTAAAACATGGAAAAGAAAACTGTCCATATTGTAAAGCTATGAAAGAAAACATTATAGAAGAAGCATTTACAGAAAGTTATAAACTTGTATGTAATAATAACAAAGAACTAATCCAAACATTCTTAAACGAAATGGAAGAAATTATACAAAAAGAAAGTAATGAAAGTTCTATTAAAAGACTAGAGGAAGAAAAACAAATTTTAAAAGAAAAGATAGACAAGTTAATTGATTTAAACTTAAATGGAACAATAAACCTAGAAACATTACAAGAAAAGAAAGCAAAACTACAAAACAAAATAAATAGCATAGAGAAAGAACAAGAGCATTTGCAACTAGAGTTAGAAGATTCAATTAGTTTAAATCAAGGATTAAACAGGTTTAAAAGATTATTTAAAGATAACGAAATCATGCTAGAATTTGATAAAGATGTTTTTGAACTGATGATAGAAAAAGTTATAATAGGAGAAAAAGAAGAAAACGGAAATACAAATCCAAGAGTAATAACATTTATCCTAAAATCTGGAAACGAAATTAAATGTGAAGACAATAAAAAAGAACAAGAAAATCAACAGTCATCATACGAGGTAAGCCAAAACTATCTACAGCCTATGTGTGAGCCATGTGGAGACAATTGCGGTACTAAAGTTAAAGTGGTAGTAAAAGTAAGGAGAAATAATATATATGTTAGCAAAAAAGTTAAAAGTTGGAGATTCAATAGGTGTTATTGCACCAGATAAAGCATTGAAAAGTACAGATAAAAAATACTTAGAAAATGCCACTAAATATTTTGAAAGTTTAGGTTTAAAAGTAAAATATGGAAAATACTTATTTTCAGATGAAGAATATTGTGCAGGAACACCGAAAGAAAGAGCTGAAGATTTAAATAAAATGTTTAGCGATGAAGAAGTTAAAGCTATATTTACTGTGAAAGGTGGAGATATGGCAAACGGAATATTGCCATATATAGATTTTGAAAATATAAAGAACAATCCTAAAATCTTTCTAGGTATGAGTGATATTACAGTACTACTTTGTGCAATAAACAAAATGACTGGGCTTATAACTTTTCATTGCCAAGATTACATCTGGTTTGGAAAAGAAGAAGTTACAGATTATGACAAAAATGAAATTGTAGACAAGTTATTTAATGTGAAAGAAACTATAATTCCTTATGAAAATAGAGAGTTTTTTAATTTTGAAAATCAAGAAATTAAGGGAAGGTTATATGGAACAAATGCTAGATGTTTATTAAAACTATTAGGTACACCATATATGCCAGAACTGGATAAAGCAATATTATTTTTAGAAGGATATCATTCCGATATTATAGAATGGAATACTATGTTGGAGCAATATAATCAAATGAATGCTCTAGATAATGGAATTGTATTTGGCTATATATATGAATTGCAATATACAGAAAAAAACAAATACAATATCGTAGAAGAATTAAAAAAGATAAATTTTAATATTCCAATAGTTAAGACCAATGATTTTGGACATAGACATGCAAATGCCATACTTCCTATTGGTGCAGAAGTAAAAATAAATGCGAAAGAAAAAACTATTACTGTTAGTAAATATTTGGATTAAGAAAGGAAGATAAATTATGAAAATTTATTTAATAAGACATAGCGAGTCTATAGATGATATAGAAAATTGTTATGGAGGAATTGCTGATTTTGACTTAAGTGAAAATGGAAAGAGTAAAGTAAAAGAATATAAAAAAGATATAGATAAGTATGGAATAGAAAGAATATATACAAGTCCATATAAACGAGCTTATCAAACAGCACAAATCCTTAATAAAGATATAAAAGTAGAATTAAAAGTTATAGAAGATATAAGAGAATTAAATTCTTATGGGATTTTATCTGGAATAAATAAAGAACTTGCTAAAAATATATTTTCTTATGTGCTTCAAAAAGAAGAATATAAAAATACAGGATATTATTTTGGAAAAACATTTTTAGGTGGAGAAGATATTGAAGAATTTGATAAAAGAGTAAAAGATGCAATTAATTTTATTATAAAGGATAGTAAAGATTTACATACAATTGCGATAGTAACACATGGTAATGTACATAAAAGTATATTCAAAAATATATTGAAAGTAGATAAAGAAATAGAAAAAATTGATGATGTTGCTACTACAATATTAGAGTATGATAATGGTGAATTTAAGATAATAGAAACAATAGGGATAGAATTAGGTAGAAGTATTAAATAAAAACTATTATGATTATAAAACATAATAAAGGAGAGATAAAATGAAAATACTTACACAAGAAGTAAGAGATATGAAGGAATTGAGAGAAACTTTAAAAGATAACAATCAGATATCGAAAGATTATGAAGTCGCAGTAATTCTATGTGCTTTTGATAAAGACAATAAAATAATTTTTCAAAGAAGAGGTCTAGGGTGTAGAGATGAGCAATTAAAATTAGAAACTATAGGTGGAAGAGTTAAAGAAAGTGATACGGATTTTAGAACAGCATTGCAAAGAGAAATTACAGAAGAAGTTGGAACAGATGCAGTCATTGTATTAGAAGAATTTATTGTAGCCACGTATGCTAAAACTTTTGATGTAAGAAACAATAAAGAACAAAATTGGATTTATCTTTTATATAAAGGAAACTTTAATGGCGGAGAATTAAAAATTGCAGAACCTAATAAATGTTTAGGCTATGAAATGTATAAAATTGGTGAAGTAGATGAAAATGAATTAAGTAATGGTGCAAAAGAGTTGTATAGAATTGTAAGTGAGAAATATAGTCATTTAAAATAAGAAAGGAAGATAAATTATGAAAATTACAAAATTTCCACAATCATGTTTGTTAATTGAAACAAAAGGAAAGAAAATATTAGTAGATCCAGGAAACTTAAAATATAAGGAAGAATATTTTGATGTTTGGAACAGTGTAGATATAATATTAATAACACATAAGCATCCAGATCATTGCAACACAGATGTGTTAGAAAAATTAAACAATAGTATAAAAATATATTCAACACAAGAAGTACAAGATGCAAATGAAAGTTTAAATATCAATATTATAAAAGAAAACGATATTATAAAATTAGATGATATAACAATTGAAGTAGTACATGCAATACATGGATACCAACCATTATTAAAAGGTGCAAAAGAGGTACACGAAAATGTAGGATATATTATAGATGATGGACAAAACAGATTATATACAACAAGTGACACAATTTGTTTTAAAAATGACTATAAAGCAGATATTCTATGTATTCCAGTAACAGGACATGGGCTAACTATGTCAGCGTTTGAAGCGTCTTTATATGCAAAAGAAGTTGGAGCCATATTAACACTTCCAATTCATATGGATAATCCAGCATTTCCGCCAGATTTTAAATACATAGAAGAAATGTTTAATAAATACGATGTGGAATATGAAATATTAGATAATGATGAAACAATTGAAGTGGGATAGGGAGAAAAAATGAAAAAGAGATATACTTGTATAACACTATTTGATGCAGAAAGTTTAAATAAAATTTGTAATGCATTATCAAAACTAAAAGATTATAATTTGTGTAAAGTTCCATATTTGAAAGAACCATATACAGTGGATAATAGAAAAGAAGCGGATACCTTGCCATATCATTTTACTTTATCATATTGGGATGAAGCAAATAAAGAAGAAGCAATAGAAGTTTTTAATAAAATAGATATAGAAAAAATAGATTTATTGATTGAGGATGTAAAGATAAAACAAGGAAATGATAATAGTTTTAACATGTATTTTTCATTCAATGTAACTGACAAGCTAAAACAAATTCAAACACAAATTTATACAAAAACAAAGAATGAAAAATTTAATCCAGACACATATTTACCACATATAAGTATTCATTCGGATAAGGATTATAATAAATTGGTAAAAATGAGAGATATAATTATGCAAGATTTTAAACCATTTATTGTTTCATTTGATAAAGTTGGACTATTTGAAATATATCCAGCAAAAAAGGTTCTATAGATAATAAAGGAGAAAGTTATGATGATAACAATTGAAATGGCATGTTCCATCAATGGACTTATTGCAACAGAAGATGGAAATGAAGATTTTCTATCTTATAGAGGTTGGGAGATAATGCTAGAATTTTTAAAAGAATATGATGTCCTTATATGGGGAAGAAAAACTTGGGACAACATACTATCTTGGGGAGAAGAATATTTAAATGATTTAAAAGATATAAAAATAATTATTCTAACTAACGAAAGAGATAGTAAAAATGAGTTTCCAAATGTTACATACTGTAATTCTATAGAAGATTGTTTAAGTATATGTGAAAAGCTAGGATATGAGAAACTGTTTATATCTGGTGGCGCAACAATAAACAATGCCTTTATGGAAAGAGGAATAGTAGATAATATCATATTAAATTATAATCCATATGTATTAAACAAAGGAATACCATTGTTTACAGGAAATTATTTTGAGAACAAGTTGAAACTTGAAAAAATAGTGAAAGAAAAAGATGATATACTACAAGTTCATTACAATGTAGTAAAATAGGAGGAATTAACATGCAGAATTTTAATTATCATTCACATACATATAGATGTGGACATGCAGATTTTAATATGGAAGATGAAGATTATATAAAAGAATATATAAAAATGGGATTTAAGAAAATGGCATTTACAGATCATTGTCCACAAAAAATGAGATAGATAAAAGACCTAATACTCGTATGAAATATAGCGAAAGGAAAGAATATTTAAAAAGCATAGAAAAATTAAAAGAGAAATATGCTAATGAAATAATAGGAGAAGATACAATAAAAGAATTAAGTTTTATAGAAGAATAAAATATAATATATAACATATTTGGGGTGGAGTATGAAAAATAAAGATAAGAATGTAAAAGCAAAGAAAAGTAAATTAAATGTTGTATGGATAGTAATCATATTTATAATAACATTAATATTATCAGTTTTTTATATTAGCTATATTAAAGATTTAGTTTATAAAAATGTATATAGTAACATATCAGAACTTAGTGAACAAACAGCTACACAACTAGAGCTAGCTATATCTGAGCAAAAGAACTTTGTCGATATAATGGTAGATTCTATAAACAGAGGTTATTTTAAAACAACAGATGAAATCTTTGACAGATTTAAAGAGGATTTAGACAATTATGATTTCACAAGACTTGTTATATTAGATAAAAACGGAAATGGGAAAACAAGCGATGGATATACTGTAACAAATTATGCTAATATAGAGGAGTTTTTTGCACAAGAAGAAGTATATTTATCTGACAACAGACCAAGTACAGTTTCTAATTACCAAGTAAATATATATTCAAAAATATTTACTTTTAAGGGTGAGGAAAAAGTATTAATGGCAACAATTCGTACAGAAGATTATAAGGGAATCTTACTTAGGAGATTGTTTGGAAAAGGTGGGACATACTTAATTAATAATGATGGAACTGTACTAATTGATTCTTTTGATAATATAAAAGGAAATAATCTTAATTTTTATGATTATGTGAAAGATAACTATAATTTAACAAATAAAAAAGAATTACAAAAAATAGATGATATGTTAAAAGGAATAAAAGAAAAGAAAATTGGTACATTTGATATAAGAATTGGTAATGAAACATATTTTATTCATTACGAAAAAGTAGGAATTAATGATTGGTATGTCATAACTACTGCTTCAGATAGTACAATTGCAAAAGAGTTAATTTGGCTAGTAATTATTTCATTGTTATTATGTTTGTTAATTAATTTTATAATAATATGTATATCTATATACATTAATATTTCAAATCAAAAGAAAAATAAGAAATTATATAAAGTAGCATATATTGATCCTATAACAGAATTGGGAAACGAAACTTATTTTAAAGAAAACGGCGCAAATTATTTACAAAACAAGTCTAATAAAAACAAATATATTGTTAGTATAGATATTAATAAATTTAAAGCTTTAAATAACATATATGGATATGAATTTTGTAACAATATATTAAAAGAATTAGGAAAAAAACTAGAAGAAACATTACCACAGGATAATATCAGTTGTAGAATTTCTAATGATATTTTTGCAACCTTATTCAGCTACCAGAGGAATATAAATGATTTGTTAGACAAGGTATTTAATAATGTTTCTGTGTTAAATGTAAATGGTACTAATATACATGTAAATCTAGCAATTGGTGCATATAAAATTATAGATGAAGATACTGATATTAATAAGATTTTGGATAAAGCATATATGGCACGTGCACAAATAAAAGGGCTATACAACAACAACTATTATATATATGACGAAAAGCTTGAAAATGAAATGTTGAAAGAACAAAAAATAGAATCTTGTATGGAAGATGCACTAAAAAATAATGAATTTGAGGTAGTGTATCAACCAAAAATCTTAGTGAAAAATGAAAAAATAGTTGGAGCAGAAGCTTTGGTTAGATGGAAGAAAGATGGACAAACGATTTCACCAGGCGATTTTATTCCACTATTTGAAAAGAATAAGTTTATTATAAAATTAGATTTATATGTTTTTGAACAAGCTTGTAAAGACATCGCAAGCTGGAATGAAAAATATGATTTTGTACCTACCGTTTCAATAAATGTTTCTAAAGAACATTTTAATAATGAAGATTTTATTAAAGAATATGTGAAGATTACAGATAAATATAACATAGACAGAAGCAAAATCGATTTGGAAATTACAGAGAGTGCTACAGTTGACCAAAATATTGATATATTAAAAGTACTAAATACTATAAAAGAAAATGGATTTATTATATCACTTGATGATTTTGGTACTGGATATTCTTCACTTAGCATGCTACAAACTATGCCAATAGACATTATCAAAATAGATAAAGTGTTTATTAGGCAAGCTGATTATAAAAGCGATAAAAATATTATTAACTATATTATGCTAATTGCAGAGCATTTAGGAGCAAAAACTATTTTAGAAGGTGTTGAAACTAAAGAACAAGTGGAATTTACAAGAAAAATAGGGTGTGATATTATACAAGGCTACTATTATTCTAAACCTTTATCTAAAAATGAATATGAAGATTATTTTAATAAAAATAAATAAAAGTGAGGGAACATATGAGTAATTATATTGGAATAGATATTGGTGGAACAAATATTAGAGTAGGAGCAATAGACGAAAACAATGATTTAACTTTTATGTATAAAGAAACTACATTAGATAAAGTTAATAATGAAGAAGATTTATATATTAAGATAAAGAACTTAATAAAAAGAGTTCCAAATTATGAAAGCGTTAAGGCAATAGGAATAGGTTTTCCAGGTTGCATTAATCAAGAGGAAATAGTTAGTTCGAATAATCTTGGAATTCTAATTGGTTTTCCGCTAATAAAAAGGTTAAGCAAAGATTTTAACAAAAATGTTTATATAGATAACGATGCAAGGGTTGCGGCACTTTCAGAGGCAGTAATTGGAGCAGGCGTAGGCAAAAAAATAGTATGCTATGTAACAATTAGTACGGGCTTAGGACGGAGGAGTTGTTACTGAAAATACTATATACCATGGAAGTAGCAATTTAGGAGGCTATTTTAGTAGAATGCTATTAGATGGTAAGAACACTAGTGATTCATTAATTAGTGGAACTGCATTAATAAAAAAGGCTAAAGAAATATCCAATATTAATGTGAAAAATGTTCAAGAAATATTTGAACTAAATAAAGATAGTAATATTGGACTAAAAGAAATAATTGAAGAATTTAAAAATAATCTAACAGTATTATTATTAAATATAACATATACAATAAATCCTGACATAATAGTACTAGGTGGAGGAGTAATAAAAGCAAAAGAATATTTCTTAAATGATGTAATAAATGAATTTATGCTAAAATCAAAAAACTTAGAAAAAAACACTATAATAACTACAGCAATTTTAGAAGAACCAGGAGTAATAGGCGCAGCATTACTTGCAAAATGCAAAGAAGAAAACTGTATAAAAACAAGAGTGGAAAATTAGAATTCTACTCTTGTTTTGTATAATTTTAGAATTAAAGATATGTGTTATAATAAAATTTCTACTATTATATTTGAAGTCGAAATCGAAACTTGAAGATTTGTTGCTACGAAAAACTACTATGCAGTTTTTCTGTGGAAAGTATTTATATAATAGGAAATTCTAAGAACTTTCATATTATATAAAAAAGTAATGTGTTAAGGGTCACATTACTTTTTTGTATTCATATGTTTAATTAACTCTGAAATTATCTCTTTGTCACGATTACTTAATTTGTAGTAACCAACTAAATTAGGATCAATTTTGAATTCATTTTTTAAATCTAAATAATCTTGTAAAACATAGGTGGGGGTAATATGGTAGATGTTACACAATTTGACCAAAGTATCAATACTTCCTTTGGTTTTATTTCTTTCAATATCTGAAACATATCTAGGAGCAAGATCAAGCATTTCTGCAACATCTTCTTGAGTATAACCTAGAGATTTTCTGGTTCTTCTAAGAATATCGCCAATTTTAATATTAGAATTTTTCTTTTCTAATTTCATAACAATCACCCTACATATAACATAACAAAGATTCATTAATAAATGAATGTTTTTATATGCTATATATTGTGGATTTAATCTTGAATTTTATACATAAGGATTTTGACTGTTATATCAAAAAGTAACCACAATTCATTGTGGTTACTAGGCAATTTATATTAATCTCCAATTTCATACCCAGAATCTCTTTTGGCTTCATTTACAATATTTGCACTATCATGACTATTATCAGTTAAAACAAGATTATTTAAGTTTAATTTTAAAGCTATATCATTCAAGCTTGCTAAATCTTCTTGTGACGGATTTGGGTTATTATGAATATCAATCATAAGATCTAATAAAGCAGTTATTTCTGGTTCATTATGGTTTTTTCTATTTAAATACATATTTTCAGGGTTGTTATATCTGGTATACGAGAAATTATTAATACTAGTTTCTGAGTATTTGATTTTTTTATTAATTTTTAATTTGTCAATATTAAACTTATCATCGTGACTATATTCAACAAAAGAAGAAGTAAGAGAAGATAAGTTATCTTTATAAATAAGTGTCATTAATTTATCTTCAGCATAACTCAAAACTTCATCTTTATCCAAGGTTTGAGTTTCAGTAGAATATTGCGTATTATTTGTGTCAATTGAATTAACATTTGAATTTATAGTAGCATTAGCAATAGAAAAAGCTGCAGCAATTCCAGCAATTCCAAGACCAACACGACTAACTAACTGAAATTTTCTTTGATTAGTATTCAATTTATATTTTTTTGCATTAGGGCCAATTAAAGTTACTAAATCTTTTACTCCTGTTATTCTTAATTTTGGTTTATTTTGTTTTTCTTTTATATTTTTATTTATAACATAGGATTTCACACTATTATTACTATTTACAACATTTCTCATATTATTTATATCACCCATTATGATACCTCCCAAATACTATCTAACTAGAGTATAACATTAACACATAAAAAATGTCAAAAAAAGTTACAAAAAAGTTATAAAAATGTTTGACTTTTTATTTATTATAATAGATAATAAGTATGTTAATACCAAAAGATAAAATCAGTTAAGAAACTAAGGAGGAAATTAATAATATGTATATGTTTAATAGGATTACAGTAAATCCACAATTACCAAAAAGGATTAATAGACTATCTGAAATAGCTAATAATTTATGGTGGGCTTGGAACACAGAATTCTTGAGATTGTTTAAAGAAATAGATATAGATTTATGGGAAACAGTAGGGAAAAACCCAGTTAAATTTCTAAAACAAGTGTCACAAGAAAAACTAGAACAAGCAACTGTGAATGAAGAATTATTAAAAAGCTATGACAAGATAGTCTCTAATTTTGATGGATATATGAATAGTAAGTCAACATGGTTTTCTAAAAAATATCCTAACAATAAAGAGGATTTAATAGCATATTTTTCAGCAGAATATGGATTAGATGAAATATTACCAATATATTCTGGAGGACTTGGAATTTTATCTGGTGATCATTTAAAATCTGCAAGTGATTTGGGCTTACCATTTGTAGCAGTTGGATTACTATATAAAAATGGATATTTCAGTCAAAAAATAAATGGTTGGGGAGACCAAGAAAACATATACCATAATATAGATTTATACAATCTTCCAATTTTACCAGTAAAAGATGATAAAGGTGAAGATTTAACTATAGATGTAAAATTAGGTACAAAAAAACTATATTTAAAAGTTTGGCAAATTAATGTAGGAAGAGTCACATTATACTTACTAGATTCAGATATAGATAAAAATACAGAACAAGAATTTAAAGAAATTACTCTAAGATTATATGGTGGAGACCAAGAAATGAGAATAAGACAAGAGATTGTACTTGGTATGGCAGGAGCTCATTTACTAAAAGTTTTAGGATTAAACCCAACAGTATACCATATGAACGAAGGACATTCTTCATTCTTGTTATTAGAAATAATAAAAGATATTATGCAAGAAAAAGAAGTATCTTTTGAAATTGCAAGAGAGATTGCAACAGCAAAAACAGTATTTACAACACATACACCAGTACCTGCAGGAAATGATATATTCCCATTAGATTTAGTAGAAAAATACTTTAAAAACTTCTGGCCAAAATTAGGACTTGAAAGAGAAGAGTTCCTAAAACTAGGAATGAAACCTTGTGACAACTTAGAACCAGGATTTAATATGGGAATACTTGCACTTAAAATTGCAGGTAAAAAGAATGGAGTAAGTAAACTACATGGAGAAGTATCACGTGAATTGTTTGGAGACGTATGGCCAAATATTTCAGCAGATGAATCACCAATTACACACGTTACAAATGGTATTCATACATGTTCATGGCTTGCACCAAATTTAAAAGAATTATACAATAAATATTTAACACCATATTGGCAAGATGCTATTTATGATGATGAAACTTGGAAATCTATTATAAATATACCAAATAAAGAATTATGGGAAGCACACCAAGAACGTAAAGTTAAATTGTTAAAACTCGTAAAGGAAAATGTAACAAATAGATTAAAATCATCTGGAGTTAGCTATGATGAGATAAAAGAAATTGTATCAAAATTAAATCCAAATGCATTAACAATAGGATTTGCAAGAAGATTTGCAACATATAAAAGAGCAACATTAATATTTAGAGATTTAGAAAGAATTACTCAAATATTAAATGATCAAGATAGACCAGTTCAAATTATATTTGCAGGTAAAGCACATCCAGCAGATAAAGAAGGACAAGACTTAATAAAATATATACATGAAATATCTATGAAACCACAATTTAAAGGAAAAATATTTATATTAGAGAATTATAATATTCAAATAGCAAGATATTTAGTAAGTGGTGTTGATGTATGGTTAAATAATCCAAGAAGGCCAATGGAAGCCTCAGGAACAAGTGGACAAAAAGCATCCGTAAATGGTGTTATAAACTTTAGCATATCTGATGGATGGTGGGCAGAAGGATATAACAGTAAAAATGGTTGGCTAATTGGAACAGATGAACAATATACATCATATGATGCACAAGATACAGCAGATAGTGAAAGTATTTACCATACATTAGAAAGTAAAATTGTACCAATGTATTATGATAAAAATGAAAATGGAATTTCAACAAGATGGATGGAATATATGAAAAACTCTATAATCTCTACAGGAGGAAAATATAGTACGTCAAGAATGGTTGTAGACTACGTAGATAATTTGTATATGCCATTATGCAACTTAACTAACAAGTATTTCTCTAAACTAGAAGAAGTAACAGCATATAGTGCTTGGAAAAATGAAACAAGAAATAACTGGAATGATATTAAAATATATCAAATGAGCAATTTAGATAATATTACAATGGATGCAGGCAATAACATAGAAGTAAGCTGTGCTGTTAAATTACCAAATATAAGCAAAGATAATATAGAAGTACAAGTATACTATGGAAAGATACTAGATAATGGTGTTGTAAAAAGTATGGCAATAATACCAATGACGTTACAAGAAGAAGCAATTAATGAAGATAACACATATTTATATAAAGCAAAAATTGAATTAACAACAGGCGGAAATTATGGTTATACATTTAGAGTAATGCCAAAACATAGAATGCTATTAGATAGTGCAAATTTAGATTTAGTAAAATGGATAACAAATGAATAAGAAAAACGGAAGTCATTATGACTTCCGTTTTTAAGTTAATAAGAGCTTTAAAAGTAAAACAAAAGGAACTTTTTGTAGTAAAAAAGAGTATTATATTTATGCAAAAAGAGAAAATACATACTGAAATATAAAATTATTTAATAATAAAAATTTAAAATGCAACAAAAAACAACAAAAAACTAAAAAATGTTAACTTTTTTGTAATAATTGTATTGAATAAATGATTTTGTATGTGTTATAATACTTAGGTGTTGAAAAAATATTATGAAAGAGGGAATTAATTTGAAAAAAGATTTAAAAAAGACTAAAATTGTTGGAACAATTGGACCTGCTAGTGAAAATATACTAGAAGATTTATTTAAAGCAGGATTAAATGTATGTAGAGTTAACTATTCACACGGAAGTTGGGATGAGCAATCTGAAAAAACAGAAGAGATCATTCGTATTAGAAAAGAACAAGATTTACCAATAGCTTTATTATTAGACATGAAAGGTCCTGAAATAAGAACAGGAATGTTATATACAGGGAAAAATGATAAAATAAACATAGAAGATGGACAAAAATTTACATTAGTAAATGAAGATATTACTGGAGACGAAGAAAAAGTTTCTGTATCTTATAAAGAATTATATAAAGATGTAGAAATAGGAACAAAAATATTAATCGATGATGGTGCAATCGAATTAAAAGTTGACGAAATTGTAGGAAAAGATATTGTTTGTACAGTTGTTCATGGAAATAAATTAGGAAGTAGAAAAACGATGAGTCTACCAGGAACAATAATAAAACTACCAGCATTAGCCGAAAAAGACATTGCAGATTTAAAAACTGCTTGTGAACATGAATATGATTTTGTTGCAATTTCATTTGCAAGAAACTTAGACGATATTAGACAAGTAAGAAAAGTATTAGATGAAAATGGTGGAACAGATATCCAAATCGTAACAAAAATTGAAAACGTAGAAGGATTATCTAATTTAGATGATATCTTAAAAAAAGCAGATGCTCAAATGATTGCTCGTGGTGATATGGCTACAGAAACAGATTTTACAGAACCACCAGTTGTTCAAAAAAGAATTATTAAAACATCTAACAAACTATGCAAACCAGCAATTACAGCAACACAAATGCTAGAATCTATGATGAGTAATCCGTTACCAACAAGAGCTGAAGCAAGTGACGTTGCAAACGCTATTTATGATAGAACAAGTGCAATAATGTTATCTGGAGAATGTGCAATGGGTAAATACCCACTAGAATGTGTTCAAACAATGACTAAAATTGCTCATAGAGTAGAACCAGAAATTGATTACTGGAAAAAATTTGATGAAAACAAAAATATTGAATTAAACGATTTAGAAGCAAACATTGTTTACTCAACATGTGTTATGGCTAAAAATACAAAAGCAGACGCTATAGTTTGCTATACACATTCAGGAGATACTGCAAGAAAATTCTCAGGAATGGGAGCTGGATGCCCAATTTTAGCTGTAACAGATAACAGAAGAACATTTAACCAATTATCATTAGCTTGGAATGTTCAACCAGTATTTGTAGAAGCAGGAGCAACAATTGATGAAACAGTTGAAAACGGTATTGAAAAACTAAAAGCAAAAGGAATTTTAGAAAGTGGAGACTTAATAGTTCTTGCAGGAGGAAATAAATTATTAAACAATGCAACAGAATCTAAAATAGTAAGTGGAGTTGCAAGAATCTAATTTGTACTATATAACGAAGAGAGCAGAAATGCTCTCTTTTAGTTATATAATTAAGAGTTTAACTAAAATGGAGACGAAACATATACTAGATAAAATTGACATAATGCTTTAAGTAATGTATAATTAAAAAGAATTTATTTTTGGAGGCTTCATATGAAAGAAATAGTAAACATTATTATGTCGTTGGGTCTTTCTAATGAAGAAACATTCTGGTTGGTAGTATTAGTGCTATGTTTTATGTTGTGGGGAGTTACAGAGACTAGATTTAGAACTGTACCAGAATATAAAATAACCAAAACAAAAGACAAAAATGAGAAAGAAGTTACTATTGTTTCTCGTATTAAAAAATAAGAAAAAGGCTGCCTTAGGGCAGCTTTTTATATTCACTTTTCACTATTCACTGAAAAAACCTTCACTTATGTGAAGGTTTTTCTGGCTCCTCTTGTTGGACTCGAACCAACGACTTCAGTTTAAAACTAATTGATTTAAGCTTTGGTTTAACAAATCTTAAATCAATAGTTTTGGCACCTTC
>JAAWOE010000005.1 GCA_022799315.1 Clostridia bacterium
TTTCTACAAATGAGTTTACTCGTGAGGGTTATACATTTACCAGTTGGAACACCAAAGCAGATGGCACAGGAGATAGTTATGAAGAAGGTAGCGACTATACGTTAACACCTGAAACAGACATTTTGTACGCACAGTGGGAAGAAAATCCGAAAGACACACCTGAGGACAATTCAGAAGAAAATTCAGAGGATGAATCTGACGATGAATCAGAGAATCAATCTGAGGAACAGCACGAAGGCGAATCTGAAGAAGATTCAAATGACAAGTCAGAAGAAAATCCTGAGGAACAGTTCATTCAAAGTACTTCTGATTATCGGGTAGCAAATGTTAGTGATGAAATTTCTGTTACTAATAATGAGAGAGGAGATTCACCGAAAACAGGTGAATCAACTAGCATGCTTCCAATAATTGGGATTGTTTTAAGCCTAATCGGAATTGCTATACTCTTCCTTACACGTAAGAAAAAGGAATTATAAAAAGCATGTTTTCTTGGTAAGAAAGCATGTAAATTATAAGTTCGAAATTTGAACTTGTTGTTAAATCCCTTGGCGAAGTTCGCCAAGGGATTTTTGTATAAAATTAATTCTTTTGACAAAGCATCATTATGAGAAAAATTTGCCTTTCATATGTTATTTTTTTTGTAACAAAATTGCTCACTATTTAGTAAAAGAAAATAGATTTAAAATATAGCATAAAAAAACATATATTATAAATACTCAAATTGTATAAAGATTTATGAAAAGTAAATAATGAATAGTGAAGAGCACAAAATTCTTCGGATTTTGGAGGAGGTAGAACATATGAAACTATTATTTGAAGTAGTTCAGTTTATTTTTTATTCACTTTGCATTGTTGCAGTTTCAAAATACATATTAGTACCAGTATTAAGAAAATTTGCTGAAAGTATAAATTTAAAAGCAAAAACAGTAGGAAATTTAGCAGGAGTAGCAACCTCTGTACCAGAACTTCTAAGCGTTAGCTTTGCAGCGATAACAGGGTTAATTGGGACAAGTATTTATAACATTTTAAGTTCAAATGTGATTAATCTAATACAATATATAATAAGTGTGTGGATAAACAAGAACGTGAAAGTATTAAAAAATAGGGCAATAACAATAGATATTGTTATGGTCATTATAACAATTTTAATACCAATAGGGTTTGTAATAACGAACTTTGAAACCAATTTAATAGTAGTATTTTTACTAATATTACTATTTGCACTTTTTTATTATATAAATAATAATACACATAAATTATATTTAGAAAAGGAAGAAAAAATTGAAGAAAAGAAAATAAATGAAGAAGCAAAATGGGTAAGAGGAAAAAAGGAAGTTATAATTAAATATTCCGTTTATTTAATTATAATAGGAATAGTATTATTTATTGTAGGGAACTTATTAAGTGGTACTCTTGAAAAATTGTGTGTAACTTTTAACATTCCAGAATTTATAGTAGGAATTGCGCTAGGATTTATTACAAGTATACCAGAATTAATTACATTCTTTGAATCACAAAAACATCATAAATCTAAACAAGATGACCGTTTAGGTGTAATAGAGGCAACAAATAATTTATTAACTTCTAATATGCTAAATTTGTTTGTTATTCAAAGTATAGGAATTATATTGTATCAGATTTTTGCAAGCTGAGGATTAATATTTTATTAAAGGTTGTAGGGGGTCGACGCCCACGTCGACCCCTTGCAATTTACGCAATATTAATGGGTAGACGTGGGCGTCGACCCCTACAATAAAGTCTAATTGATTTAAGAATAATTTGGAAAAAGATGAATATAATAGTAATAAAACAATTTAAAAGTAAGGAGAACGCTATATGCATGAAGAATTTGTAAAAGAACTTAAATTAGTAGAAAAGACAGAAGAAGAGTTTAATATAGAACTAATAAAAAGTATTATTAAAACAAAAACAGATTTAGAAAATGCAAATAAAAACTATGAATTTGCAGAAGGAGAACTTATAGACTATTACTTATATCAAATAAAGGCAAATCAATCTAAATTAAACTATTTACTAAAAAAAGCAAAAAGAAATGGAATAATAATCGACATGATAAAAGAAATAGAAATAAGAAAAATGAAATATTTAGAAGATACAAATGCAGTATAAATTAGCATAATTATAAAACGATAATCATACTATTAGAATAAAGGACGAGGTGATTTAACTTGGATACTAATAGTATGATTATTTATATTGCATGCATTTGCTTTTTATTTTTAATTGGAAAAATATTTATCTTACCTATTAAAAGCGTATTAAAATTAGTAATAAACTCATGTATAGGAGGATTACTAATTTATTTAATTAACCTAGTGGGAGGGTTATTTAGCTTTCATATAGGTTTAAACTACATAACAGCAATTTTTACAGGAATATTGGGTGTACCTGGAGTTGTGCTACTAGTGATTTTAAAAGTAATACTTGGAGGATAAAAAAGCACAAAAATCGGTGCAAAATAGCACCGATTTTAAATATATGGTTTATTCAACTGTTACAGATTTTGCAAGGTTTCTAGGTTTATCTACATCTAGACCTTTTTCTTTTGATATATAGTAAGAAAATAATTGTAAAGGTATAATCGAAATAATAGGTGAGATAAGAGGATGAGTAGAAGGTATTTCAATTACTTCATCATAATTTTCTTTATTTATTTCTTGGTTTGTAACAACTAATGTTTTTGCTCCACGAGTAATTACTTCTTGTAAATTGCTAACAGATTTTTCGACTAAGTTAGGGTCAGTTAAAATACCAACAACAGTAATTCCATTTTCAATTAAAGCAATTGGGCCATGTTTTAATTCACCTGATGCATATGCTTCTGAATGAATATAAGAAATTTCTTTTAATTTTAAAGAAGCTTCCATTGCTACTGTATAATCTGTGCCTCTTCCTAAAAAGAATATATCTTTTTCAGTATAAACTTTATGAGCAAAGTTCTTTACTTTTTCAACATTTTTTAATGCCTCAGATATTTTCTCTGGCAATAATAATAATTCAGATTTTATATTATCGATTGTATCGGCTGATACAGATTCTAATACTTCTGCAAAATATAAAGTAAGAAGTGTTAAAAGCGTAATTTGAGAAGTATATGCTTTTGTTGAAGCAACAGCAATTTCTGGGCCAGCATGTGTGTAAATTGTATAATCTGCTTCTCTTGTAATAGAGCTTCCAATTACATTAGAAATTGCAAGTGTAGTTGCACCTTTTGCCTTAGAAAGCTTTAATGCTGCAATTGTATCTGCTGTTTCACCAGATTGGCTAATATATATACATAGTGTGTGTTCATCAATTAAAGGTTCACGGTAACGAAATTCTGAGGCTATATCAACTGTAACTGGTATATGGCACAATTTTTCTAGCATTGGTTTTACAGCTAAACCTGCATGCATAGCAGTACCACAAGCTACCATATAAATCATATTAAAATTACTTAAAGTTTCCTTTGTAAAGCCTATATCATCAAAATTTACTTTTTCATTTTTCTTTAATCTAGAACCAATTGTTTCTCTTACAGATTTTGGTTGTTCATAAATTTCTTTAAGCATGAAGTCTTCATAACCATCTTTTTCACAAGCAGAAACATCCCATTCGATATTTTTTACTTCTTTTTTTATAGGTGTCAAATCCATATCATAAAAAGAAACACTATCTTTAGATAATTTAGCTAAATCACCATCATTTAATAAATAAAAACTTTTTGTATAAGAAAGTATAGCAGGAATATCTGAAGAAATATAGTTTTCATTTTCTCCAACTCCTATTACTAAAGGACTATCTTTTCTTGCAACAATCATAGTATTTGGTTCATCCATGCAAAGAACTTCTATTGCATAACTTCCTTTTAAATCTTTACAAGCTAAATGTATAGCATGTAACAATCTATTTTCATTTTGTGCATTTTTTGTATAATAGTAATGAATTAAATTTGGTATAATTTCAGTATCTGTCTGAGAAATAAAATGATATCCATTACCAATTAAAAATTCTTTTAATTCTTGATAATTTTCAATAATTCCGTTGTGTACAACACTAAATAAATTAGAGTTATCCATGTGAGGGTGAGAGTTTTCTTTTGCGGGTTTTCCATGAGTTGCCCATCTCGTATGAGCAATACCAATTGTTCCAGTTAAATCGTCAATTCCAGGTATCTCATATAAATTTTTTACTCTTCCTTTATCTTTCATATTAGAGATATAACCATTTTCTATAGTAGAAATACCAGCAGAGTCATACCCTCTATATTCTAATTTTAATAGTCCATCAATTAATATAGGACTTGCTTTTCTTGTTCCAATGTATCCTACAATTCCACACATTGTAAAACCTCCTTAAAATATAAAAATATGGAATTGAAAGCTTGCTAAAATAAAGTTACCCTACTAGATTTGTTATAACATTACTGTTATGTTTTGCTAGTATTTAATGGCAGTAACTTGCCATAGAGCCATCCGCCGAAATTTTCGATAAACCCTATCCTCGTCAACAATATAGTTTTTTACATTGTCCAGGCGCTTAAAATATTAATTATATGCTCCTTTCATTAAAATATTACAAACTTTCATTTAATAATATTATTATATTACACTAAAATACAAAAAGTAGCAAGTACCATAAAGAAATTAATAAATTTTTAAGTATTAAGCAATCTCGTTTATTTATATTCCAAATTTCCATTATGATAGTTAAGGTCTAAATGGAAGCACAAAAATTTGTTGTGTATATTTTTATATAATATAAAAGCTAAGAACGTAAAGTTCTTAGCTATATATTTATTCTTAGCTTCTTCTTTTTCCAAATAAAGATAATATTCTTAAGAAGATATTTATAAAGTCAAGATATAATTCCATTGCGCCATAAATATGTAGTTTGCTTTGGTCTAAATCAGCTTCATATTGTAATTGTTTAATTTTATTCATATCGTAAGCAGTGATTCCAAAGAATACAAATAATATAACCCAATCTAATACAACATCTAGCATAGAATTACCTAAAAATAAGTTAACTACACTTAATATAATTCCAACAATTAATATTCCAAATAATAGTGTTTTCCAATTACCTAAATCTTTCTTGGTTTTATAACCATAAAAAGCCATACCACCGAATAAAAGAGCACTTGCACCAAATAAAAATACAATAGATGATAATTCAAATACTACAAATATTACGGCTAGTGATACACCATTAATCATTGCATATACAAAATATAAAATTGCAACTATTGTTGGTGGAAGCTTTTTGAAAAGCCATGAAAAAAGTATAACAACTACTAATTCTGCAATTAATAAAATGTTGAAGTATCCTTTAAAAATAATATCAACAAATAATCCAGATGCATATGTATACCATGCAACAATTGCACTACCAAGTAGACCTAAAAACATCCAGAAGAATGTTTTTGCAATTAAATTACTTCCATTTTCTTCTTCCATAAAAAAACTCCTTTCTTTAAAATATATATTAAATTATAATATATTTTATTTAAAAATGCTATAGTATAACAAATAAAACTTTACGAAGTTAAAATATAGTGATATAATATAATGTATAAAAAGGGGAGAATTATATGGATAATATAAAAGTACTAATAGAAGAAGAAAAAATACAAGAAAAAGTAAGAGAAATTGCAAAAAAAATAGAGAATGATTATGAAGGAGAAATTACACTAATTTGCATACTAAAAGGTTCAACTTTTTTTACAGTAGACCTTGCAAAAAGAATTAATAAAAAAGTTAAATTAGAATTTATACAAGTATCTAGCTATGGTTCTTCAACAACAAGTTCAGATATTACATTAAAGCTAGACTTAAAAGAATCTATTGAAGGAAAAGATGTTATAATTGTAGAAGATATTATAGATACAGGAAGAACACTTAGCTATCTAATTGAACATCTAAAAGGAAGAAATCCTAAAAGTCTTAGGTTATGTACATTATTAGACAAGCCAGAAAGAAGATTATATGATGTAAATGTCGACTACATAGGATTTGAGATACCAGATAAATTTGTAGTAGGATATGGATTAGATTATAACGAAATGTATAGAAATTTACCATATATTGGATATATTGAGTAATTTATATTGACAAATTGAAAAGTTTATTGTAAAATAAATATGCGTTAAAAGGGAATAACGCATATTAGAAAAAATTATAACCTATTTACAGGGTTATATTTGGGGGTACCTACTGGGCTAGTAGGTAGATGAATACAGATGCATGGAACGAAATACGCATCTGTATTTTTAATAATAGGAGAATATATATGTTTAATATTGAAGAAGAATTAAAAAAACTGCCTAAAAAACCCGGAGTATACATTATGAAGGATAAAGATGATAAAATTCTTTATGTAGGAAAAGCAGTAATATTAAGAAACAGAGTTAAGCAATATTTTAGAAAAAATAATAAGACAAAAAGAATTGAAAATATGGTTGCACTAATAGACCATTTTGAATATATAGTTACAGATAATGAAGCAGAAGCACTAATATTAGAATGTAATTTAATTAAAGAGAACAGACCTAAATTTAATGTATTACTAAAAGATGATAAAACATATCCATATATAAAAGTAGATGTTAAATCAGATTTTCCAAATGTATATATAACAAGAACAATATTAAATGATGGAGCAAAATATTTTGGACCATATGCAAACCCTGGTAGTGCAAAAGAAATGGTGGAATTTATAAAACAAAGATTTAAAATACGTCAATGTAAAAGTTTTAAATCAAATAAAAGAGCATGTTTAAATTATCATATTAACCGATGTTCTGCTCCATGTATGGGGTACATTACAAAAGAAGAATATAGAGAACAGATAAATCAAATTATAATGTTATTAGAGGGAAAATTCGATAACATCTTAAAAGAAATAGATAAAAAGATGATGAGTGCTGCAGAAAATCAAGAATATGAAGAAGCGGCATATTTAAGAGATCAAAAAAATGCAATAGAAAGAATTTCACAAAAACAAAAAGTATCTAATATAACAGAAAATGATATAGATGTTATAGGTATTGCAAAAAATAATTTAAGTGTATGTGTAGAAATATTTTTTGTAAGAAAAAGTAAAATGATAGGAAGAGAACATTACTTCTTTAATGATATGAAAGATGTATCAAATGAAGAGATTTTATCTAGCTTTATAAAACAATATTATATTACAAAAGAAGAAATACCTCATAAAATTATGTTAAAAGAAGAATTAGAAGAAAAAGAGATTATTGAAGAATGGCTAAGTAAAAAAATGGGTAGAAAAGTGGAATTAAAATCTCCACAAAAAGGAGAAAAGCTAAGATTTGTAGAAATGGCAGAAAAGAATGCAAAAGTTACATTAGAAAACCAAACCAAAGATAAATATGATGTATTAATGGAATTAAAAGAAGTATTAAAAATGGAAAAAATGCCAAGAAAAATAGAAACCTTTGATATATCAAATATATCTGGAAACTATATGGTAGCAGGAATGTGTGTTTTACAAGATGGGATAGTTAATCATAAACTTTCAAGAAGGTTTAGGATAAAAACAGTATTAACTCAAGATGACCCTAAATGTATGCAGGAAGTTATTACTCGTAGATTAAAACACTCAATAGATTCAAATAATAGTGGCTTTGGAAAACTTCCAGATGCAATATTTGTAGATGGCGGTATTACACAAATGAGAGCAGCAAAAACAGCAATTATTGAATGTGATTTACAAATACCTGTATATGGGATGGTAAAAAATGATAAACATAGAACAAGAGCTCTAATAGATGAAAATCGAAATGAAAAAGAACTATCAGAAGAATTGATGAATCTAATTACAAATTTTCAAGACGAAGTTCATAAAACAGCTATTGAATATCATAGAAAATTAAGAGATAAGCAGGTTACAAAGTCAACATTAGACGATATAGAAGGAATAGGAAAAGTAAAAAAACAAGAATTATTAAAACGTTTTGGAAGCATAGAAAAAATAAAACTAGCAAGCATAGATGAAATAGCAAGTATAAAAGGAATTAATGAAGAATTAGCAAGAAAAATTAAAGAAGCTTTAGAAAAAGGCTAAAACAAGTTGAAAAAGCACAAAACTTTATGATATTATTTAATAAAAATAAGTCATATTTCAAAAAACACAGCATATATTTATTAAAGAATAAATATATATAGGGGGATTACATGTTATGGAGTATGCAAAAGATGAAGTGTTTAACATTTATTATAATGAAAAAAAGGACAAGCTAGAATATTCATTAAAAAGAAAACACATGAAAAATTTTTTTAATGATAAATTTATGACATTACTAATTACTATGGGAATAGTATTTGGGGTTTTAGATTTCTCATTAATATATTATTTTTTTGAAATATTAAGTAAAATGTAGCAAAAAACATAGCAAAAAATATAGTAAAAAGGAAAATTTATATGGAAGTAATATTAGGAAAAAGAGCAGGTTTCTGCTCACATGTAGCAAAAAATGAAGCAATTAACAAAACAATAAGTGAAATAACAAAACTAATACAAGCTGAGACTAAGGAGATTGCAAAGCAAGTAGAATTGATGATTATTATAGGTAAGAAGAATAGTGTAGAGGACAATAAACTATATGATATATCTATAAGAGAGTGTAATAATGCGATGCTTGTAGAAAACATTGAAGGGTTATATTTAAATTATATAAGAAGATTCAAAAAAGTAGGAGTAATGGCAGGAGAACAAATGCCAAAAGAAATTATAGACGAAATTGTAGAAATACTAAAAAATACAAAAACAGAGGGTTATATATGAATACAATAAAGTAAGAAGTTAGTTACTTCCTACTTTATTGACATACTTAAGCATATTTATTATAATTTTAACAAAAAAGGAGTGAGTAGATGAGCTTAAAATATAATGTAATTATAGAAAAAGAAGAAAACTGGTATGTTGCCAAATGTATAGACAATAATATTGCATCACAAGGAAAAACTGTTGAAGAAGCTCTTAATAATTTGAAAGAGGCAATTGAACTGTACTTAGAAAACGAGGAGCCAGTAATGCCTAAAACAGTATTAGTAACCACATTGGAGGTGGCTATATGAGTTCAAAAATCCCAGTATTACCACCATCCAAAGTTATAAATATACTTAAAAAGTTTGGCTTTGAAAAAATATCTCAAAAAGGAAGTCATGCAAAATATAAAAATTTTGATACAGGTAAAATTTATATTATTCCAATGCATTACGAAGTTGCAAAAGGTACCTTAAAAAGCATCTTAGAACAAGCAGATATAGAATTAGATTTATTCTAGAAAATTTATAATCTTAAATAAAAATCCTATAAAGATAGAAAAAAATATAAAAGTATGATAAAATGTATATATTAGTTTTGAAAGGAGAAAGTAGCCTTTTATTAAGTGCGCATAAATTTTATGAAAATAGCAAGTGATTGGAAAGATTATGAAATATTAGATATGGCAAATGGAGAAAAACTAGAAAGATGGAAAGATGTTGTTCTAGTTAGACCAGATCCACAAATTATATGGAACAAAAAAACTTATCCACAAAAGTGGAAAGCGGTAAATGCTACATATAATAGAAGTAAAACTGGTGGAGGAAGCTGGAGCTACAGCAAAAAAATGCCAGAAGCTTGGAAAATAAAATATAAAGATTTAACTTTTAATATAAAACCAATGGGGTTTAAACACACTGGTTTATTTCCTGAACAAGCAGTAAATTGGGATTGGATGATAAATAAAATTAAAAGTGAAAAAAGAGAAATTAAAGTATTAAATTTATTTGCATATACAGGAGGAGCGACAGTTGCTTGCCTATATGCAGGCGCAAGTGTGTGCCACGTAGATAGTTCAAAAGGAATGGTAGCTTGGGCAAAAGAAAACGTTATATCTTCAGGTTTAGAAAAAAGACCAGTTAGATATATTGTTGATGATGTTGTTAAATTTGTAAATAGAGAAATACGTAGAGAAAATAAATATGACGCAATTATTATGGATCCACCATCATATGGAAGAGGGGCAAATGGGGAAGTATGGCAATTTGAAGAAAATATATATCCACTTGTAGAATTATGTACAAAAGTACTATCTGATAATCCGTTGTTTTTCTTGATTAACTCATATACAACAGGAATATCATCTAAGGTGCTAGAGAACATATTAAAACTAAATATAAATTCAAAGCTAAAAGGGCATTTTGAAACAGGAGAGATTGGATTGCCAATGACTAATAGTACTCTGGTATTACCTTGTGGAATATATGGGCGTTGGGAGAAGTAATATGGAATATTTAAAAGTGATATATGAAGATAATCATATTATAGTAGTAGAGAAAAAGCCTAACATTCCGTCACAAGGAGATAAAACAAATGATATAGATATGCTTACAATTGTAAAGCAATATATAAAAGAAAAATATAATAAACCTGGAGAAGTTTATTTAGGACTAATACATAGGTTAGATAGGCCTGTTGGTGGAGTTATGGTATTTGCAAAAACTTCAAAAGCAGCATCAAGGCTTAGTGAACAAGTAAGAAATAAAATCTTTAAAAAGAAATATCTAACAATTGTAGATGGAAAAATGGAAAAAGAAAAAGATACTCTAGAAGACTATTTATTGAAAAATGAAAGAAACAATCTAAGTAAAGTTGTAAATGAAAAAACTAAAAATGCAAAACAAGCAAAACTGGATTATGAAGTATTAACATATAATGATGAAATTAATTTATCAGTATTAAAGATAAATTTACATACGGGAAGGCATCATCAAATACGAGTGCAATTATCTAGCAGAGGGCACAGTATATATGGAGATCAAAAATATGGAATACGTGGCAGAGGAAAGCAAATTGCATTATGGGCATATAGTTTAACAATACTACACCCAATAAGTAAAGAAGAAATGTCATTTGTAAGTATTCCTGAACAAATAGGAAGTTGGAAAATATTAGAGAAAATAGAAATAAAGTAAAAGAAGATACATGGTTTGTATCTTCTTTTACTTTATTTCTATTTATGAAAATGTAAAAAGCAGATATGAAATTCATTAATTGAATTTTTAAATATAAAAAATAATAGGATATAAATAAAATAAAAAAACTGTCGAAATAAATTATAAAATTACCTCATAAACAAATCATTAGAAAGAGGTAATTCAATAGTGGTAGATAAAATTTGTGATTATCTTACAAATAAAATAAGAAAAGAAAATTCAGAAATAGATGATGAAAGAGCAGAAGTTATTAATTATGGAATTCATCTAATTGTAGGCGAAATACCAAAGTTTTTTATTATAATGGGAATTGCATATTTACTAGGAGTATTAGACTTAACAATACTTGCATATTTCTTAATGCTTCCATATAGAGGAACATCTGGAGGATTTCATTTAAAGACACATATTGGATGTATAATAGGCACAGTAATATTTTTTAGTGGAACAGGATTACTAGGGAAATACTTAATACTTGCTCCAACAGTAAAATATATAGTGACATTCTTAGTATGGGCATTTGGAATGATTATGGTGAAATTATATGCACCAGCAGACACAGAAAATATTCCAATTATAAGTAAGAACGATAGAAAAAAGAAACGAATTTTATCTTATATTACATTAACATTAAGTATAATAGCATCACTAATTATAAAAGATATAGTAATATCAAACATTATAGTTTATGGGATGCTTTTACAAAGTATATCAATAACAAGATTTGCATATAAACTAACAAACAATAAATATGGGTATGAGCTATATAATACCCAAGAAGAACTAGTTTAATATAAAATATCTGCCGGCGATATTTTGTGTTATATATAATTTTTTACAAAAGAAAGGGGATTCCTATGTTAAAAATGTTATCAAAATTAGCAGAAAAATATGCTAAATCAACAAACACTGCATGCTTTATTCTTAGTTGGCTACACCAACCAAAAATGCCTGCAAGTTTAATAAAAAAAGACTAACAACAAAATTTAAAAATTGATTTTATAACAAAAACCTTAAAAAAGAAAGGATAGCCTCGACAACTATCCTTTTTCTTTTTGTTTTTATTTTGTATATATTTCTAATTGCTGGTTAAAGAATTTATCATTTTTAGTAGTATACAAGTTTAAATTATTGTTCTTCTTCATAATTTGTCTTACTTCCCATAATCCTAAACCAGTATTGTTAGGTTTTGAAGAATAACCTTTTTCATAAATTTTATCTAAATCTACATCTTTTTCTTCATATGTATTTTCTATAAGTAGTAACTGCCTATTTACTTTAAAATCTTTACGAATTTCTACATTAATTATTTTATCATCACATTCTGATGCTGCTTCTATTGCATTATCCATTAATATTCCTAATGCTCTTGTAAATTCGTATATTTTCATATTAAGTTCATTCAAATTTAAGAATACTTCCAAGTTAATTTTAATACCAAGCTCATCAGCCTTATGGTATTTAGATGTAAGCAAACTGTAAATTGCAGGATTATTAATTACTTCAGGGCTTAATGTATATAAATTATTAACCTTCTGACAATCTCCTAATAATTGTGAATAATATGTCTTTAAACCTTCCATGTCATTTGTTCCAATATATCCACCAATTGCTTGTACAATATTACTAAAATCATGTTTAAATGCTCTAACATTATCATGTAAAATTTTTAAAGATTTATTATATAATTGTGCTTCTTCTAAATTTTGTTCTGTAATTTGCAATTGTGTGGTTTTTGTTAAACTATACATACTTATAAAGAAGTATGCTAATAAAGAAAGAGTTCCTATTAAAGTTATAAAAAATGGTAAATTTTGATTATAAAAGTTAATCAAATATAATTGAGCAGAAATAGCAATAACACCAAACAAAGAGTTAACTATTAAAACTGTTTTAGATTTTTTATCCATATTATCAAGTAAAGTTATACTAAAATTAGTATGTTTAAAAATTCTATATATTATATAAATAGATAAGTAAATTGATAGTACAACTGTAATCCTATAAATCGGAACGAGTTGAATATCAATATATTGTATGTTGAAAATTGTTATAAATAGTTTTGAATATATTGGTTCAAATATTGCTAATGATATTAAAACAAGTATTTCAGATAGAATACCTTTTAAAATAGACGTTTTAAATATATAAATTACTAATATAGGCCATAAAATTGCATTGATAAATTTTGATACATCATATAACAAAGGAGTATTAGCAATCATGGATAAAAAAGACATTAATAATATATATATTAGTTTTTGCTTTTTATTAGATTGTATATCTAGGATCGTAATAAAAAGTAACATTCCAATTACTGCTTCAATTATTGTCAAAGGAATACTTAATATATTTATTAATCCCTCATTAGGTGTTGTTAGTGCCATCCAAATGGTTTGAAAAATTTCCATAGTTATTTAAAACCTCCATAAAATTATTTTTGTATTTAGGACCTATATAACATTTATCATTATTAAATTTAATAGTATTATTAATAGTTTCTATATCTTTTATATTATCAATGTTTGCGATGTAAGACTTATGACATCTTACAAAATTGCCTGGTAGGCAAGGTTCGATTTTGCTAAAAGAGGTATATGCCTCATATTTTCCTGAATCAGTATGAACAATTAATTTCATACCATCCTTTTTTATATATTGAATATCACTTTGCTTGATAATATTTTTGTTATTTAAAGATAAATATTGTGATGAATCACCAATAATATCATTATAAAGTCTTGTTAAAGTTTCTTCAATCCTTTCTATTGTAAATGGCTTGGGAATATAATCAAAGGTTTTAACTTTATATGCAAGTAGTGCATATTCTAAATGTCCTGTTGTAAATATGATATAAATAGATTTATTAGTTTTTCGCACTTTTTCAGCTAATTCTATTCCAGAAATAGAAGCGTGCAGGTGAATATCTGATATTAGAACATGAACTTTATTTGATTTTATATATGAAAGTACATCACTAGGGTTATCAGATTTAAAAGCAATATTTGCTTCATAATCATGCTTTACGAATAAATTATTCAAAATATTTTCCAATTTACTTAAAATGTTTAAATTGTCATCACATAACACAAAATTCAACATATTTTATCCTCCGTACAAAACATTTGATATGGCAAAATAACCAAATATTTCCAAATGTCTTTTACAATCTTAAAGTATATTTAATATAATGTCAAGGAAAATAATTGTAAAAATTTGAAAAAATACAAAGAAATTTTAATAAAAATGTAAAACGATACATCCCGTATATGTAAGCATAGTAGGTATTAACATAGCATGATAAAAAAGGAAAAAAATGTAAATCAAAGTACAGAATAAATATAAGATTTTTTATTTTATCAAGTTTTACATAAAACTTGATAAAAATACAAAAATATGTTAATATAATAGATAGGCAATGGTAATTTTTTCTAAATTAAAGAGCACAAGGAGGCGGGCTATATGAGTAATAAATTTAGAAAAATTATGCGTGTTTTAGTGTATTGTATTTTGTTTGCAATCATCATATGCTGTGCCACATATCTGTTAAAAGATTTATTTTACAGGTATAAAGAGCAAAGTGCAATAGAACAAATGCGGATAGAAAAGCAGAACGCACTAGAGAATGTTGATTATGATGCTATAGAGGATTCCGCATTCAATTCTACCAAAGGAAAGCAAATCTTGAAGGAGTATAGAGGTTTTTACGAAGCAGACAATGATTTTTATGGTTGGATAAAAGTAGAAGATACTGATATCGACTTTCCTGTCATGTTTACTCCTGATGATTCTGATTTTTATGAAAATAAGAATCTGAGAAAAGAGATTTTGCCACCAGGAGCTGGTGGTTGGTGGATTTGGATTGATGGACATACTACCGAAGATACCGAAAATGTGATTATTTATGGTCACAATATGAAGTATGGAGAGATGTTCGGAAGTCTGAAGAAGTATTACAAAGAGCCTGATTTCTACGAAGCACACAAGTATATTCAGTTTGACACACTTTATGAAAGAGGAACATACGAAATCATAAGTGTAGTTAAGACGAAAGATTACGCAGAAGATGAAAGCCATTACCGATTCTATGACCATATAGAATTAGATTCTGAAGAGGAGTTTCGTGAGTATGTGGATAATGCAAAGAAAAATGAATGCTTTCCCATTGAAACAACAGCAGAATTTGGGGATCGTCTAATAACCTTAAGTACTTGTGACTACTGGACTGAGGACGGAAGAATACTTATCATTGCAAAGAAAATTCGCTAAAACATGCACAAAGGAGCAGCCTTATATGGGCTGCTCCTCTTTCTTTTAAATTCTTATAAGATAAATATATCTCACCTAATAAAAAACAAAAAATATACTCCAAGAATTATATTTTTATGTAAAACTATGGTAATTTTAGAACAATTATGATATACTCATTATGTTTATAAAACTGAAATGTGAAGAATATTGTAAATGGAGTAATAAGTAAATATATGGGAGATTATCTAATGGATGAAGATATTGAGAAAATAGTAGAAGATGAACTTAAAATTGGAAGTACATATAAAGAAATTAGAGAAAAAACTGGTAAAAATGATAAAGAAATAATGAAAATAAAAGAACGTTTAATGGAAGCAGGAAAATTAAAAAAAGAAGATATAAAAGCGGGAAAAGAAAACAAGAAAAAAATATTTTTGCAAACAGATTCAACAAATATAAAAATAAGAAAGTATAAATTAGCTGGGCTATCACAAATGGAAATATCTAAACTGTTGGGAATTTCACAAGTTACTGTTGGAAAACGTATAGAAGAGTTTAAAAAATTCGGACTAATATCACAAGATGAAATAGAAAAAGCAAGAGAGCAATATTTAATAGAGCAAAAAGAAGATAGTTTACTAAGAGAACAAGTATTAATTAATTTACAAAAAGGAAGAGTAAAAAATGATTTTGCACAAGAACTAGGAATGACAGAAAGAGGGGTAAATTTTATACAGCAATCTTTAATTGAAGAAGGAAAGATAACTCAAAAAGAAATAGATGAAGCTGTTGAACAATTTGGAAAAACTGCTCAAAAAGAGAAGAAAGTTCTAGAATTATTAAAACAAGGTTATAATTATACAGACATTTCTAGAAAAATCAATTTATCAACAATAACGATAAGGAAGTTAAAAGAAAAATTTGTAAATAGTAATCAATTAGATGATGATGAATATAAAGAAAAAAAGATGCAAAGAAAAAAAGATAAGAATACAACTACTAGTAAAGGAAATACTAAGGATGAAGAAGAAACAATATTAGAAATGCTAAGAATGGGATATGATACAAGAACTATATGTAGAAAGACAAAATTAGCAAGAATAGATGTAAATAATATACAAAAGAATCTAATAAAAAAAGGAATTATAACCAAAGAGCAAATTGATATAGCACAAGAAAAGTATAAAGAGCAAACAGAGCAAAAAATTTTAGCTGGATTAAAAAGACGGAGATAGCCAAAGAGAAATTGTAAGAATATTTTCAGAAAATGAAATAACTTTAACTATAGTACAAAGTTATATAAAAAAATTAAAAGAAAAAGAGCTAATAACAGACGAAGAAATAGAAAAATATAAATTTGAATCCGAGCAAGGAGAAAAAGAAAGAAACCAGTTTGTACTTGATGGGTTAAAAAAAGGATTATCTAGAAAAGGAATAGTAGATTTGGACGAAGATGGATATTTAACAGAAGCTATGGTTCAAAAAACAATAAAAAAATTAAAAGAAAATGGAGAAGTTACAGATAAAGAAATAAAAAAATGGAAAGCTAATAGACAAAAAGAAACAAAAAAAGAAAGAAATAAAGATAAAAAAAGATATGACAAACAAATAATAGATTTATTGAAAAAAGGGTATTTAGAAAGAGAAATAGCCGTAGAATTAGGCAAAGCATTAACTACAATTTCAGTTAGAGTGAGTCTACTTAAAAATAAAGGAAAAATTACAGAAGAAGAAATAAAAACAGCAAGGCAAACAAGAGGAAAAAGAGAAGATGAAATAAAAGGACAAGAAGAAGATACGTATAAAGAATATATGAAAAAAGCAAAAAAAGTAATAAATCTAGAAACTAAATGGTCAGATGAAAAAATTGCTACATTTATAGATGAGATTATAAAGATAACCAAGAAACAGCAGGATAAAGGAAAACTGAAATTAGAAGAATTAAAACAACTGGATGAATTAATATTTATTACAAAAACAGATATAAAAATAGTATTAGAAGTTGTAAGATTACATTTAAAATCTCATGATTATAAAGGAGGACTATATTTTTTAAATTCTATAAATAATGTTTTAGAGGGAGAAGATAAGGAAAAAATAAAACAAGTAATTGAAACGATGAAAAAAGGAGAAAAGAAAATTACAGCTCTCCAAATGCTTAAAGAAGGAAATCATACATTAGATGAAATACATAGTGTAACTCGGATTAAATATGGTTGAAATTATAGCAATAAAAAATAAATATGTTAATAAAAAAGAAAATAATAAACAAACAAGTGGTATAGAGGATGATTTTTTTGGAATAAGCACATAAAAAAATTCACTCTGGTATTATTGATAATACTAGAGTGAATTTTTTGTTATATATTTAAAGATTTCTTCATAATATTTAAGTAAAATAAGGAGGGTTAATATGAAGAAACATATTAAAATATTTACATTTGTCTTTATTACTGTATTTATAATAGGAATAGTTATAGTAGGTAATAAACCAGAGGCAAATAATCTTAATAAAAGGACTATAACAACATCTGCATCTAATTTAAGTAATAAAAAAGTGGGTTGGGGAATAAAAAGAGTAGATAATCATGCGCAACCAGATTTAGGAAGTAGAAATAAAGAATTAATTGACAAATATAAAGGAATTGCAATGGGAAATAAAGAAAAGAAATATGTATATTTAACATTTGATGAAGGATATGAAGCAGGCTATACTCCCAAAATTTTGCAAGTATTAAAAGAAAATAACGTTAATGCTACATTCTTCTTAACAGCACATTTTGTAAATACACAAGAGAATTTAGTAAAAGAGATGATTGATAATGGACATATAATAGGAAACCATACAGTAAATCATAAAAGTATGCCAGATTTAACAAATGAATTGGTAAAAGAAGAGGTAATGAATTTGCACACAGCAGTTTATCAAAAATTTGGATATGAAATGAAATACATACGACCACCAAAAGGAGAATTTAGCGAAAGAACAATAGACATAACAAATGGACTAGGATATAAAACTGTAATGTGGAGTTTTGCATATGATGACTGGGATGAAGGAAAGCAAGGAAGGGAAGATTATGCAAAAAAGAAAATACTAGACAACGTACATCCAGGAGCAGTTATATTATTACACGGGAATTCGAAAGATAATACAAATGTATTAGATTACTGTATTAAAGAAATTAAAAATATGGGATATGAATTTAAATCATTAGATGAATTTGTACCATAAAAACTATTAAATCAATTAGATAAAAATGTAGGGGTCGCATGCTATGCGACCCGAATTTATATACAGCATATTATTAAAAGAAAAAATAAAGAATGAACAACCTAAAATAAGCATATAAATTTAAAGAGTAAACTAAAGGAGGATACTTTAATGCGTAATAAAAATAGAAAAAGAAACAATAAACTTAATAAAATAAATAAATTATTAGAACTACCAGAGGAAGTTATAACAGATAAACCAAAGCTTACTATTGTTGGATTTGAAGAAGTCTTAATAGAAAACTATAAAGCAATTTTAGAATATGAAGACTATTATATAAAAATTAATACACACATTGGAGCTATAAACATTAATGGATTCAATTTAAGGCTAAAAGAGATGACTGGTGACGATATTATGGTTTTAGGTAGTATTGATAGCATGGATTTTGAGCAGATTACAGATGAATAAAACTAAAAAAATGTACTGTAGAAAGGAGAAACATAATGTTTTTTAAAATACTGTTATATTATATATTTGGATATGTTAATATTAGTGTAGAAGGATACTTTATAGAAAGATTTATTAATATATGTATAAGTAAAAATATACTATTATGGAACATGAAAAGAAAAAAATCTAGTTTTCTATATACAAATATAGGAATGAAAGATTTTAGAAAAATGAAAGAAATAGCAAAAATAACAAAGTGTAGAGTAAAAATACAAAGAAAAAGAGGACTACCATTTTTATTAAATAAATATAAAAAAAGGAAGATATTTGCTATATCACTTGCTGTGATTTTGTTATTAATATTTGGAACATCTAACTTTGTTTGGAATATAGAAATAGTAGGTAATAATACAATTGAAACATCAGAAATCATGAAAGACTTAAATGAAAATGGATTAAAAACAGGAATGATTAAGCAGAAGATAAATACAAAAGAAGTTATTAATAATATAAGATTAAAAAGAAATGATATAGCTTGGATTGGAGTTAACATTAAGGGAACAAATGCCATCGTTAGTATTGTAGAAGCTGATAAAAAACCAGAAATAATAGATGAAAAGGAATATTGCAATATTGTTACAAGGAAAGATGGGATAATTACAAAAATAAACGTTCAAAACGGTACAGCCCTAGTAAAAGAGGGAGATATTGTGAAAAACCGGTAATATTTTAGTAGGAGGATGGCTAGAAGGAAAATATACAGGAACAAGATATGTACATGCAAAAGCAGAAGTTGAGGCAAAAGTATGGTATTCAAAAAAAGATAAAATTAGCCTAAAACAAGCCAAAAAAGAAGAAACTGGAAACACACAAAATTGTTATGGAATAAATATAAATAATTTAAAAATAAATTTCACAAAAACACTTCCAAAATTTCAAAATTATGATACAATAAGTGAGAACAAAAAGTTAAAAATATTTTCAAACTTTTATTTCCCTATAGAATTTTGTAAAACTACATATTATGAATTAGAAGAAAAGGAAATAACATATACGATTGATGAGGCAAAACAAATATTAAAAAACAAATTGGAAGAAGAACTTAAGAAGGAAATAGCAAACCAAGAAAACATAGTAAATACACAAGTGAATTACAAAGAAGAAGAACAAGAAGTTACAGTAGAGGTTATATATGAGGTGCTTGAAAATATAGGAACGAATGAAAAAATATAATTTTTTGAAAGGATGATGTAAGATGGCAGAAAGAGGACTACGAGTACTAGAAGCAGATAAAACTTTTTTTGGAAAAATAACAAATACAATAACAAAACTATTAATACCAACTAGAGTCGGAATTAATGGGTTACTAATACTTACCAAAAGAAACAATGTGTTAAAAGCATATGAAAATTATACAGATGAAAACAACAATGATGAAACAAATAAGAAGGAAATACTGTTAAAGAAATATGAAGATATGTATGCTTTGTATTTAGAGTCAATAGATAAATACGTTATGGATTCTATTTATAAAAAAGTAAAAAACAATACTGCATCAGACTTTGAAAGAAATGCATTATCACAATATTATAATGTCGTTCACTTAAAAGAAACACAATATATAGAATATAAATATAGAAAACAAAAATATTTGTTAGAGTTGGATTATGAATCTGTACTTTCACAAAATAAAGAAAAAATGTTAAAAAGATATCAAAAATTTTATTCAGATAAAATGGAAAGCTTATATAAAGCAATCCTAAAAAATTATTCAATTCAATTAGCAGATAACATGGGCGGAACAGAGAAAAAAGATAAAATATATGAAAATATTTTTGCAACTTTAGAAGAATACATTTGCAATATACTGCCAATAAAATTACAAGTAGATGAAGAAAAATCATATAAAGAAATATTAAAAGAATATGATAAGTTTAATACATTTTTAGCAGGTAAATTAGATGAAAGAGATATAATAGAAAAGAAAGCAGTTTTATTGGGAATTAGTAGAAAATTGTTTACTCATAGTTTACCACTAATTGTAGCAGAGCAATGTTATATAAAACTACTAAAGGACATAAGAAATTTAATTATTAATGCAAAAAATGATAAAAAGAAAAATAATGCATATGAAATGTTATTAAACCTAATAGAAGATTACAATATAAAACTATTATCAACTAAAATATATTGGGACAAACCACAAAAAAGAGAAGAATATAAGAAGTTCTGGGAAGAGTATAATAAGATACAAAAACTAGAATCATCTGATCATGGTGAGTACCTAAAACAAAAAGAAATACTATTTATAAAGAATGATTTAAAAGCATTAAATGAAAAACAAGAAAAATATGTAGAAATTATTAAGTTCCACAAAGGAAAACTAGTTGAACTAGGGGAAATGAGAAATATAAGAAATGCATACAAAACACTAAACAAAACATATACCAAAAAGAAATTAGTAATAGCATAAAGAACAAAAGAGGCATGATTAAAATATCTTGACCTTTTAGATTCCTTTTCATGCCTCGTCTTTGTTCGCTCGCGAAAAATTGCATAGCAATTTTTCTGTGGAATGTATTTATATAATAGGAAATTCGGAGAATTTTCTTATTATATAAAATAGTGGGGCAGAGCCTTAAAGCCTGTCCCATTTGGCAATAAATAGAAATGTTGTAGGAATCTTGACGACTACGTCGACCTGTATATAGTAAATCTGCGTTTTCTTAGAAGGAGGAAATAAAACAAAACATGAAAGAAATTGTACAAATAGAATTTCTAGATATAGAAGAAAATGATGAATATAAAGAATTAATTAATGCAGTAATTAATAGATGTTTTGAAGAAGAAAAATTAATAAATACCAAGTTATATATTAGTATTACTTTAACAACACCAGAGAACATTAGAAACATAAACAAGGAATATAGAAATACAGATAAAGAAACAGATGTATTATCATTCCCTATGTTTGAACAAGAAGAAATTAAAGAAATTATAAATTCTAAGCAACACTTAGTAGAAGATGTATTAGGAGATATTGTCATTTCTGTAAAAAAAGTTCAAGAACAAGCAATAGAATATGGACATAGTTTCAAAAGAGAACTATCATATATGTTAGTCCATGGCTTTTATCATTTGATGGGATATGATCACATTAAAGAAGAGGATAAGAAAGAAATGAGACCAAAAGAAGAAAAAATACTACAGGATTTGAATATAATAAGAAATTAAAGGCAGTGAGGTTGAAAAATAATTACAATTTTGGCGTTGTCAAACTGCATTTCAAATTTAATCAACGTACACTAAGTACGCCTCATAAATTTGAAACTTGTTTTCCTAGCCAAAATTTAATTCTTTTCCAACCAGTTTGTAGTTTGAAAAATGGATGTGATAAATATGAAAAAAGACGAACACAAAATGAAAAATGGAAATTTTTTAGATGCATGTCAAAATGCATTAGATGGAATTATATATGCAATAACAACACAAAGTAATATAAAAAAACAATTAGTTATAGCAGTTATTGTAATGCTTGTTAGTTTGTTTTTTGATTTAAACAAAGCAGAATTTTTATGCTTAATGTTTACGGTTGTTCTAATTATTGTGGCAGAAATGATTAATACAGCTATTGAAACGGTAGTAGACTTGTATACGGATTTATATCATCCAAAAGCAAAAATCGCAAAAGATGTAGGGGCGGGAGCTGTAGTAATTACAGCAATTAACGCAATAATAGTTGCATACTTTCTATTTTTTGAGAAAATTAGTACAATAGGACTTAAAATGATTGACGAAATAGTTAATTCACCAGTACATTTAGCGTTTGTATCTATTTTATTAACTGTAATTGTTATTGTTACTCTAAAAGCTGCAGCAACTAAAAAACATAAATTTGTAAAAGAAAACTTTATGCCAAGTGGTCAAACAGCTGTTGCATTTGCAGGCTTAACAATAATATGGCTTACAACAAGAAATGTAGTAATATTTACAATATCATTGGTTTTAGCATTAGTAGTTGCAATTAATAGATATGAAAATAGAAAAAGAAGTAAACTAGAAATTGTAACAGGTGCATTTGTAGGAGTGATGGTAGTTGTATTAATATATGGATTAGCATTAATATATTTAGGTACTACATTTAGTGGAATAACAGAATTCCTTAGTAATATAAAAATATAGTAAAGAGAGGGAAAAAATATGGGAAAAACGGGAGTAAAATTATTGATTGCGATATTAACAGTTTTAATTATTGTTGCAGCTGTATTGTTGGCAATAAAAGTTATTAACACAAAACAAGGAGAAGATGATTCTAATGGTATTATCTCATTAGGTGTAGATAAAGGGAAAACTAAAAATGAAGAAAGTAAAATTGAAGTGTATAATGGAATAGAAAGACCAATAGCAGTAATGATTGATAATCATAAAGGGGCATGGCCACAAGTAGGATTAAACGATGCATATATTGTTTATGAAATAATAGTAGAGGGCGGAGAGACAAGACTTATGCCTGTATTTAAAGGAAAAGACCTAGAGAAAATTGGGCCAGTAAGAAGTGCAAGACATTATTTTATAGATTATGCATTAGAAAATGATGCAATATATGTTCACTTTGGTTCAAGCCCACAAGCTTTGTCAGATATAGCTACATATAAAGTAAACAATATTAATGGAATTGCTGAAAGTGAAAACAACTTTTGGAGAGTAAAAGATAAAAAAGCTCCACATAATGTTGTTACAAATACAAAGAAAATATTTGAAATGGCAAACAGTAAAAAATATAGAACAACCTCAAATATAAGTAGTTTGCTAAATTATAAAGATAAAGAAGTAAACCTAGACGAAGGGATAATAGCAAATGAAGTACAAATACCATATTCAGAATCAAATAATGTAGCTTACAAATATAATGAAGAAACAAAAAAATATGAAAGATATCAAAAAGGAACAAAACAAAGCGATTGGACTACAAAAGAAGTGATTAGCACAAAAAATATAATAATTACGTTTGCAGAAAATTATACGTTAAAAGATGTAGAAAATAAAGGAAGACAAGGACTAAAGAATATTGGAGATAAAAAGGGATATTATATAACAAATGGAAAAGCAATAGAAATAGTATGTAGTAAATCTTCAAGAACAGAAAGAACAGTATATAAAGATTTACAAGGAAACAAAATTAATGTAAATGATGGAAATACTTTTATTCAAATTTGCCCAATTGATGCAAATGTTGTAATTAAATAGGAATATACATAGGCAAGCTTTGCTTGCCTAATGCAGTTTATACAAACTAACTTTTCTTATGAATCTGCTTCATCCACGTGAAGCTACTCTAATGGTAAGATTAAAATTTATGCAATAGAAATATTACAAGGCAACTTTGTCAAGCAAAATTTGGCAAAAAATAATAAAATTTATCTACTAAATTTTACAAATTTAGCAAAACAAGGTGTATATAATAAATAAAAAATGAAGGAAGAAAAAAATGGAAGAATTTAAATCAGGTTTTGTATCAATTATAGGAAGAACAAATGTAGGGAAATCTACATTAATAAATTCATTGGTTGGAGAAAAGGTAGCAATTATGACTAATAAACCACAAACAACAAGAACTGCTATACGTGCAATTGTGAATAGAAAAAATTCTCAAATCATATTTATAGATACTCCAGGAATTCATAAACCAAAAACAAAATTAGGAAATACAATGATAGATACAGCATTTGGAAGTGTTACAGATGTAGACGTAGTATTATTCTTGATAGAGGCAACTAGTGACGAAATAGGAAAAGGAGATAGAATAATACTAGACAAAATAAAAGAAGCAAAAAAGAAAACGATTTTAATTATAAATAAGATAGATTTAATAAAAAGAGAAAAGTTATTAAATTTAATTGAATTGTATAGTAAAGAATATGACTTTAGTGCAGTTATACCAATTTCTGCATTAAAACAAGATAAGACAGAAGATGTTTTGAATGAAATTGAAAAATTGTTAAAACCTGGACCAGCATATTATGATGTAGACGAATATACAGATCAAACCGCAAGACAGCTTGCGGAAGAGACTATTAGAGAAAAAGCACTGAAATTATTAGACGATGAGGTGCCTCATGGACTATATGTTGTAGTAGAAAAAATGGAATTAAGAAACACAAAAACAGATGAAGAAATATATGATATAGAAGCAACAATTTATTGCCTAAGAAATTCGCACAAAGGTATTATTATTGGTAAAAATGGAGCAATGTTAAAAAGAATTGGAACATATGCAAGACAAGATTTAGAAAAAATGCTACAAACTAAAATTAATTTGAAAACTTGGGTAAAAGTTAGTGAAGACTGGCAAGAAAAAGATTCTATTGTCAAAAAATTTAAATTTGTATAAATATTTAAAAACTGAAACTTTATGAATAAAACTTTAAAATAATTCTAAAAATAAGGGTATATAATATTTTTACAATTTTTATGGAGGAAGAGCAAATGATAAAACAAATAGCGTGGAATACCTTTAAAAACACAGGAGATATAAACACATTTCTAGAATTAGTTGAAGTAGAAAACATTGAAAAAAATATAATAAACGGTGAAGAAGTAGATGGGAACAATCAAAACAAATGGAATAATATTACAAGAAAATAATATGGGAGATTATGATAAAATGCTTACAATATTAACTCCAGGGTACGGTAAAATTAGCTGTGCTGCAAAAGGAGCAAGGCGACCTAAAAGTGCCTTGCTTGCAGGCAGTCAATTTTTGTGCTTTGGAGACTATTTATTATACCAAGGAACAAATACATATCATGTTAATTCTTGTGAAACGATAGAGATGTTTTACAAATTACGAACGGATTTAGATAAACTAAAATATGCGTCACATATTACAAAAATTATTTATGATGTAACTAATGAAAATGAAAATAGCTATAAGATATTACAATTATTTTTAAATACTCTATATATGATATCAGAAACAGATGAAAATTTGGATTTGATTATAGCAATATTTAAATTAAGGCTAATGTGTATATTAGGATTTACTCCAAGTATAAAAGAGTGTAAAGGGTGTAAAACTGAAGAAGAATTATTATATTTCAGTTTTAAAGATAGTGGATTTAAATGTGGAGTTTGCGCAAAAGTAGATAAAAGTGTAATGCAAATAAATGCATCTACACGAGATGCAATAAGATACATTGTTCTAGCACCACCCAAAAAAATATTTTCTTTTAAAGTGAAAGAAGAGACAATAAAAGAATTAGAAATTATATCTAAAATATATTTAAATCAAAAATTAGAAAAAGAATACAAATTAGAGGAATTGTTTTAACATGTTAGAAGGTTTTTGTGATATATAACCAATTAAAAATGTTAATGCTTTTTGAATCTTTACAAAAAATAAAATATAGTATATAATTCCAATATAATCAAAAGAATAAACAAAATATGAAAGGAAGAGATTGTTATGAATATTAAATTAACAGGAAAGGATTTAAAAGCAACAGATGCAATTAAAGACTATGTAGAAAAGAAAGTAGAAAGATTAGTAAAATATTTTGGAGAAGACTTCGAAGTAAATGCAACAATAAAATGCGAGAAAAGTGAACAAATAGCAGACATTATGGTAAATGCAGATTCAGATACATATAAGGCAGTTACATCACATAGAGATTTATATGCAGCTATTGATAAAGATATAGACATACTAGAAGGACAAATAAGAAAAATGAAAACTAAAAAAGAAAAGCAAAATAAAGAAGACTCTATTAAACAAAAAGAAATGATGAATATGACTGGAAAGGTTCATGAAGTAGAAAACGAAGTAATTAAAACAATATATTATGAAGCAAAACCAATGTCTGTAGAAGATGCAATACTAAAATTACAAGAAAAACCACAAGACATATTCTATACATTTATCAATGTAGATACAAGCAAAGTAAATGTTGTATTTAAATTAAAAAATTCAAAAAATTATGGTATAGTAGAACCAGAATAAAATTAAAAAAGTAAAAAGGCAGGAATACATTTCCTGCCTTTTTATGTATTGCTACGTAAAAAAACAAAAAATATATTCCTACCTAAAATCTAATAAATAGTGAAACTATTTACCAATCATTTGGTTTTCAGCTTGTTGGATCATTTTTCTTACCATGTTTCCACCAATTTTACCAGCGTCTCTAGCAGATATATTTCCGTTATAACCATCTTTTAAAGTTACACCTACTTCGCTAGCTACTTCATATTTGAATTTTTCTAAAGCACCCATAGCTTCTGGAACTGCTTTATAGTTACTGTTTGAACTTGCCATTGTTGTTTCACCTCCTGCAAAAAAAGATTTTACATTTTTGAAGAAACTTTCTTGCTTCTACGTTATATAGAATGTGTAATTTTTTTTATTTTAAACTGGAAATTTCTTCATAAAATTTAAAATTAAACATCTAAATTAAACATCTAAATTAAACATCTATATGTTTATTTAATTATTGGCCAACAAATAATCAACATGTAAATTTTTTATGATTTGTTGTAAAAAAAATAAATTATATGTATAATAAAGCGTGAATAAGAACAAAAGTAAAAATGTACAAAGGAGATTAAAATGTATAAATTAGTTGCTATTGATTTGGATGGAACGCTACTTAATTCTTTTGGTGAGGTGAGTATAGCAAATAAAGAAGCTATTAAAGATGCTGTAAAAAATGGTGTGGATGTTGTTTTGGCATCACGGAAGAATGCCTACTTCTGTAAGAAATTTGGCAAAAGAAATTGGAGCAGATAAATATATAATTTGTGGAAATGGAACCTTAATATATGATTTGCAAAATGAAGAAATTATATACGATTCATTTATGGAAAAAGAAAAGGTTTTAAAAATAATTAAACTTTGTGAAGAAAATAGTATTTACTATAATGTTTATACTGAAGATAGTGTTTTAACAAAATCATTAAATTATAATGTATTGTTTTACGATAATGAAAACAGCAAAAAGCCAATAGAAAAAAGAACAAGCATAAATATAGTTGAAGATATATATAAATATATAGAGGACAATCCTAATATGAATATTTTAAAAATGACTATATGTGATAGTGATAAAACTATATTTTCTAGTATTGTTAGAAAATTAAAAATGATTCCTAAAATTGATATTTTGGAAGTAGAGCATATGTCAAGAAAAAATATAAAGTCTGGAAGTGTGGATATTCCAATAGAATATTTTTATACAGAAATTGCAAACGAAAATACTAATAAATGGACAGCAATAAAATTTTTAATAGAGAAATTAGATATAAAAAAAGAAGAAGTTATGGCAATTGGAGATAATGCGAACGATATAGAAATGGTAGAAAATGCAGGCCTAGGAGTTGCTATGGGGAACAGTATGCTATCTGTAAATGGAATAGGAGATATTATTGTAAAAGACAATAACTCTGATGGGGTAGCAGAAGCTATAAATGCGTATATAAATAATATATAACAATAAGAGGATTTTTAATGAAAAATCCTCTTATTTGAAAGATTATTACATTAATATTACAACGACATTATTTTTACATTACATATAGTGATAATTATTGTTTTAAGTTGAAATTTGATGTACAATGAAATAAATAGTGATATTTTGTCATAACATAACTAAGGAGGAATTAAAATGGCAACAAATCCAATGCAAAGAAAAGCAAGAAATTCAATTTTAATAGGTGTTGTAATAGGTCTTTTAATAGGAGCGGTAGTAGTAGGCTTACTATTTTTACAACTAACAAATGTACAAAAAAATCTAAAGGAGATAAAGGATGCTACAAGACAAGTATATGTAGTTAAAAATGATGTAAAATCAGGAACTACAATAGATTCTACTATGATAGAATTAAAATCTGCTACAAAAGATGTAATTCCATCAGACTACATTAGTACTATTCCAGAAAACTCAGTTGCAAAAATAAATATTACAAAAGGAACAGTATTATCTAAAGCTTTAATTGACGAAGCAGACGAAAAAACAACAAATGATTTAAGAGAACAACAATATAATATGATTATATTACCACAATACCTAGAAGTTGATGATTATATAGATATTCGTTTAACATTACCAAATGGTCAAGATTACATAGTTGTATCTAAAAAACGTATTAAAAATATTACAGAAGATACAATTTGGGTTAATATGTATGAAGAAGAAACATTAGCTATGACAAACGCGATTGTTGAAGCTTATGTTATGAAAGGTTCAAAACTATATGCAACAACATATGTTGATGCAGGAATGCAACAAAATGCAATACCAACATATGTACCAAGTTCATACGTAATAAATTTAATTAATGCAGATAAGAATATTACAGAAGAAGCAAGAAGAACATTAGTTGAAAGATATACACAAGAACTAAGATTAAGAAGAGAAAGTGATATAACAAGCCAAGTAAATGCTTATGGAGAAGAAGCAAAAGATAATATAGAGGCTGGCATTGAAGAAGAAATTACAAAATCTAAAGAAGCTAGAAAACAATATATAGATTCACTAGGTGTAAGCGAATAAAAAATAGGAGGACTTAATGAAAACAATAGGATTTATAGGATGCTATGATAAGACAGATTTCATTATGTGTGTTGCAAAAATTTTAACAATGTTAGGTAAAAGAGTATTGGTAATAGACAATACTCTTATACAAAAAGCACGTTATATAGTTCCAGTAATTAACCCTACAAAAGCTTATGTAACAGAGTTTGAAGGATTTGATGTATCTGTTGGGTTTGAAGATTATGATTCATTAAAAAGATATTTAGCAATACAAGAAGGAAAAGAACCAGAATACGATATTGCACTAATAGATATAGATAATATAGATAGTTTTGAAAAATTCAAAATTACAAGTTGTGAAAAAAACTACTTTGTTACATCGTTTGACTTATGCTCGTTAAAAAAAGGATTAGAACTATTAAGCAGAGTAAAGGATCCAGTTAGATTAACTAAAATACTATTTTCAAAAAATATATTAAAAGAAGATGATGACTATTTGAATTTCTTATCTCTTGGAATGAAAATAGTATGGAATAATGATTACCGCATATATCTACCAATAGACAATGGAGATCAAAGTGCCATTATAGAAAATCAAAGAATTTATAAAATTGGAATAAAAAGATTAAGCTCACAATATAAAGATAGTTTATCATATATTGTAGAAGATATAGCAAGTGACGTTGCACCACAAGAAATCAAAAAAATATTCAAAATAATAGAAAAGGAAGTGTAGCAAATGCCTATTATAACATTCTGGAGCAATTCTAAAAAGCAAACAGGACAGACGATGTCTTTAACAGCAATTGCTACAAGTATGGCAATAGAACATAATTATAAAATTTTAATTGTATCTACTGAGTATAATGATGATACTTTAGATTTATGTTTTGGGTCTGCAAATAATAAAAAAATAGTAAGTAAATTAGTTAAAAATCCTACTATAGAAGTAGATAGTGGAGTTGAAGGACTATATAAAATTGCATACAGTGGAAGAATGACACCAGAATTAATACAAAACTATACTCGTGTAATTTATAAAAATAGATTAGAAGTTTTATATGGATATAAAGAAGACAAAACAAGACCTGCAGAAGAAGAATATTTGAAAGTAAAAGAAAAATATAAAGAAATAATTTTAAATGCAAGTAAGTTTTATGATATGGTTTTTGTTGATTTGGGTAAAGGGTTAGATGATCCTATGGTAAGACAAATACTACGGAATGAGCGATATTGTTGTTTACAATGTAGAACAAAAAATGAATATGATAAATGACTTTATAGAAGTTAGAACGAAACTGCCTAATGACAATAAAGGGAACTTTATATTAAATATAGGAAGATTTGATAGCTTTTCAAAATATAGCATTAAAAACATTGCAAGATATGTAGGTTTAAAAAGCGATATGATATCTGCTGTACCATATAACACACTATATTTTGAAGCAGCAAGTGAAGAAGATGTAGCAGACCTATTTTTAAGAATTAGAAAAGTTAATGAAAACGAAAGAAACGGCGGATTTGTAAAATGGATAAAAGATGCTGGAGAAAAAATTATTTACAAAATAAAAGAATTACAAATGATAATGTAATCTAGAAGGAGGAAGACTGTATATGCTAATAAATTTTATCTTAACAATTATAGTAATACTTGCTTTAATTGCTATAGTAATGCGTTCACTTGCAAAAAAGAAAGAACAAAAAGTAGAACAAGAAGTAGAAGTTGATGATAAAACATATACATTAGAAAAAATGACAGCGTTTGTTAAAAGAAGACTTGATGAAATTACAAAAATCAACTTATATGATATAGGTCTTTCAGAAGAAGAATTAAAAAGAAGAAAAAAGAAAAAATACGAGTTAAAAAAGGCTCTTAAAGGTTGTACATATGGAGATGTAAACGATAAGAAATATGTTAAAGAGTTAATTTACGATTTACTATTAAAAGAGTATGGAGTAGATGAAATAAATATATCAAAAGCAATACCCTTTGATGTTCCTTCATTATTAACAGATCAAGATAAATTTGATATTTTAATATATATGTACAAAAAAGAATTTGGTTATGAAGCATTAACACAATTAATTAAAAAATATAATTTGGCTGTATTAAAATATGTATCTGGAGAAACAAAACCTAGCTATGTTATAACAGGAGAAGAAATAAGTGACATATATGAAAAAGAACAATTAGTGTTAAATTTCTCAGACAAATTAAATGTAGTAGTACAAAGAATTTACCAACATTATAAAGGTTATAGTAGTATTGATGAAGTAAGAGATATGAATATAGATGGAGTATCAGGTGGTGTATCTGGTCTTCCAGAATCTTTCTTAAGCCAAGTTGCTCAAACTGATGGAGACTATCTAGACCAAGTGTTAGAAAACAAAGTACCTCGTGCATGTGATAGTATTTGGATTTTCTTCCAAGGTAAATCTATAAGACTTGCTTTTCTTTCATTTGGAACAGAAAGCGAATTAAAAAGAGTATGCCAAAACATTTACAAATATAATAACCCAGGGCAATTATCAGATACTAATGGTTATAAAATAAATGAAATGAAAGATGGATCTCGTGTTGTTGTTGTAAGACCATCATTCTCAGAAACATGGGCATTTTTCGTAAGAAAATTTGACGTTAAACGTGCGACACTTGAACAATTAATTGTATTCCCAGGTAAAGATAAAGCGATTGATTTACTAAAATTCTTAGTAAAAGGAGCAAGAATTATTTCTCTTACAGGTGAGCAAGGTTGTGGTAAAACAACAATGCTTATGGGTATGATTGAAAATATATATGAAACAATGAACATAAGGGTTCAAGAAACAGCGTTCGAGTTACACTTAAGAAAAATATACCCAACAAGAAACATTTTAACCTTTAGAGAAACGGAAACAATTTCTGGACAAGAAGGTCTAGATGTTCAAAAGAAAACTGACGGTTCTGTTAACATAATCGGTGAGGTTGCAACAGACCCCGTAGCATCTTGGATGATTCAAGCAGCCCAAGTTGCATCAAAATTCACACTATTTACACACCACGCTAAAACATTTCCAAACTTAGTAACAGCATTAAGAAACTCAATGCTAAGAACTGGTGTATTTACAAATGAAAGAACGGCAGAAGAGCAAGTTGTACAAGTATTAAACTTCGACATTCACTTAGTAAAAGACTTTAGAGGAAGAAGATACATAGAAAGAGTAACAGAATGTATACCAGTAGAGGATAAAAATGAGTATACATTTGACCATAAAAAAGAAAAAACATTAGAAGGAAAATTTGATAAGTTTTTCGATAATGCAACACATTATTTTACAAAAGTAACAGATAGAAAATTATATGACTATGTAAATATTATGGAATATATCGATGGAGAATATGTGCTTACAAACAAAATATCAGACCAAAACCTACGTGATATGAGAAGCAATATGGATGAAACTGATATGGAAGCATTTGATAAATTTGTTGAAGAAAATTGGGGAGCAAAAATTGAACATCCAGATATGAAAAAAGAAGAACAACCTAAAAAACGTGGAAGAAAAGCAAAGCAAACTGTTTAGAAATAAAAATTTATAATGGTAGAAACACTATTATAATACAAATCTTTATAAAATAAAATGTAGAAGCAGGTTTTGTGCCTGCTAAAGTGAAGAAATGTAAAGGTCGACGCCTACGTCGACTCATAGTACAAAATTCTTCGAATTTTGAAAGGAGGTGCCATTAGTATGTCAAGTCAAATGATTATGTATGGATTATTAGCAGTAGTGGGATTATTTGTCCTTGTTATTATTGCATATATTATTTTAATGAAAAGAATGAATAAATCAGACGTAAGACAAGCAATGGCACTAAAATCTGGAACAGAATCTAAAAGTTTTTCAGCTGATGTTATATATCAAAAACTATATATGATATATATAAAAATACCAGGAATAAAGAGATACTTAGCAAAACTTAGAAGAAGACTTGAAATTATAAATATAGAGGATGAATATTTAACAAGACGTCAAACAGCAAAAATACTAACAAATTCATTGTTAATAATAATTCCGCTTACTTTAGCAATTATATTATTTACAAAAAACAATGTGCTATTACTTTGTATACTAATAATATTTGAAGTATTTATGATTGAAACAATTATAGATGGTATGGTTGATAAAATAGATAACAAACTATTGAAACAACAAATAGATTTCTTTGCAGAAATACGTCATGCATACCATGATACAAATATGGTTGAAGAAGCAATATATGAAGTATCACAAAATGATGAATTAGAAATTTCTCGCCAAGCAGAAAAAATATATGAAATATTAATATCTGATGATCCAGAATCAGAGCTTGAAAAATATTATGATATAGCACCAAATAGTTACCTAAAGGAATTTGCGGGAATTTCATATTTAACAAGAGAATTTGGTGATAGAAAAGATCAACATGGTGCATCATTATACCTAAAAAATTTAAATAATATTACACAAGAAATGCAAATAGAGATATTAAAAAGAGATAAATTAGATTATGTATTTCAAAGTTTATCAGTAATCTCTATTATACCAATACTATTTTTAGAGCCAGTAAAAAATTGGGCATTATCACAATTTAGTTTTACAGGTGATTTCTATAATGGTAAAGGTGGATTAATTGTACAAACATTAATATTAGTACTTACATTTGTATGTTATCTTTTAATAAGAAAAGTAAAAGATACATCAGAAACAAATGCAAGAATGAAAAACACAGAAAATCCTTGGCAAGCAAAACTATATAAAAATAGACTAGGTAAAAAAATTATTGATATGTTTATGCCAAAAAAAGGGACAAAAGATGAAAGAAAAATAACCAAATTACTTAAAGATGCTGCATCAAAATTAAAAATAGAATGGCTATATGTAAATAGAATTACAATAACGATAGTAACGTGTATAGTTTCTATATTTATGTTCTATCAATTACATAAAATAAGTATACAATATATATATGAGCAGCCTACATCTGATTATAATATTATAGGACAAATGTCAGCAACAGATGAAAAAAAAGGAATGGAAACAACAGAGAAACATAATTATTTTTTGAATAAATTTAAAGGAAAGCCAGATACCACTGAAAAGCAAATTATAAATGCAATGAGATATTCTCCATACTATGAAAACGCAACAGATGCAGAGCTAGAAGAAGAAGCAAAAACAATATATACAAAACTACAAGTAATAAATAGTGAGTACTTAAAATGGTTTGAAGTACTTTTAGCAATAGTATTTTCTATAGTTGGATATATGGCACCAATTTGGATGCTTATGTTCCAAGTTAAAATGAGACAGCTTGATATGGAAGATGAAGTAATGCAATTCCAAACAATAATACTAATGCTAATGAAAATTGAAAGAGTAAATGTAGAAATGATATTAGAATGGCTAGAAAGATATGCAAATATCTTTAAAGAGCCAATAACTAAGTGTGTTAACAACTATGAAAGTGGAGCTTGGGAAGCGCTAGAAGAATTAAAAAATGATGTATCATATACACAATTTATTCGTATAGTAGAAAGCTTACAAGCAGCTGTAGAAAAAATACCAATAAAAGAAGCATTTGATGAGCTAGATACAGAAAGAGCATATTACCAAGAAAAGAGAAAGGAATCAAATGAAAGATTAATTTCTAGAAAAGGAATGATAGGTAAAGGAATTGGATTTGCTCCAATGATATGTTTATTTGTTGGATACTTAATTATACCACTTGTTGCAATTGGTATGATGAGTATGACTAGTGCATTTAATACAATGTCTAAGATGATGTAAATAAAACTAAAAGGGAGGTAAAGTATGGAAAACGCATCAAAAGCATTAATGATTGCTGGAGGAGTTTTAATTGCGCTAATGATTATAACATTGTTAGTGTACATGTTTACCTCAATGAGTGATGTATTTAAATCTGAAGACGAAATTAAACGTATAGAAGAACTAGAAGCATATAATAAAGAATATGAATCATATAATAGAAAACTTCTAAGAGGTGCAGATATAATTTCATTAATGAATAAGGCAATTAGTAATAATAAAAAATATGAAGATGTATTAGAAGAATATAGAATGCAAATAGAATTTATTATGAAGGAAGAAATTGTTTATACAAAAACAGGAAAAAGTAATACTGGTAAATTTGAAGTAGGGAAGACCTATAATATAGAATCATTTGCAAGTATAAGAAATAATCAAGAAGCTTTTAACGATTTCAAAAGAAGAGTATTTGATTGTACAGGTACAGAATATAACGAATTAGGAAGAATATGTAAAATGAAATTTACAGAACGCAAGGTTGATTATACAGAAGGGTTCTAACAAAAAGGAGAGTGAAATGATAATATGGAAAACTCATCAAAAGCCTTATTAATAATTGCAGAAGTAATGGTTGGGGTATTATTACTTTCACTTATTGCAGCATTGTTTTTCTTATTTGATAATTATCAACAAAAAACTCAAGAAAATATAAACTCAAAAGAACTATATGAGTTTAATGCTAGATTTCAAGCGTATGAAGAAAAAGAGCTAACCCCACAAGATGTATTAACAATATTTAATATGGTTAATGAATACAATTTGAAATTTGATGGAGAAGAAGTAATTAGCATAAAAGGTATAGCAAAAAGTAGTGTAAAAAACAATAGTGAGTTTTTAAACACAACTACAAGATATGAAATACCAGAACAGGGTCTAAAATATGGAAGAGACGGAAAAATATATGAAATAACAATAAAGAGGAAAACAAATTAGAAGATATTACTAATTTAACAAAAAATATTGATAAAACTAGTAATAAATAGTATAATTAGAAAGGATACTTGTATGAAAAAGATACTAATATGTCTAATAATTGTATTAGTAGCAACAACAATTGCTGTATCAATGTGGATATCAGGAAATAATACAAAACTTGCTAAAATAAAAGAAAACAACCAAAAGTATGAAATATATTTAGATAAAGAGGTTTTTGGAACAGATGTTACAACAGTAATAAATAAAGCTATAGACGATAACGAAAAAAGAGAAATACCGAAAGACGAAAAGGGTTTTTTCATACAAAATGATACAAATTCTATAAAAGTAGAATTAGTTATGCTAAATGGAGAAAGTAAAGAAACTTACCAAATGGAAACATTAAATAAAGTAGGGTTAAGTGGATTTATTAAAAATTTTAATTTGATAAACTTCAAATGTTCAAAAATAGAATATCATGATAAAACAAAACTAATTAGTAAAATTATTTTTGAGCAAACAGAAGAATAAAAATGTTATTAATATTTAGATTAAAAAATCTAATATAATATAAATAAAATAGTAATTATTCAAAGGAGGAAATTAAGATGGAGAACGCATCAAAAGCACTATTAATAGCAGGTTCAGTATTAATAGTAATATTAATAATAGGGGTAGGAATGTTAGTATACAGTAGTATGCAAGGAACAATTGATGAAGGAATTAGACAAATGTCTAATCAAGAAAAAGATATGTTTAACCAACAATTTATGCAATATGAAGGAAGAAAAAATGGTTCAAACGTAAAAGCTCTACAAAGTAAAGTAAATAATAACAATAGTCAAATTGAAGATGATAAAGATCCAAGATACGTAACAATGACTATAAAAGATAACGCTGCTATAAATACAGCACGTACATATGATGTAACAGTAACAGATTCAGACGGAGATGGATTAGTAGATACAATTACTGTAGAACCTTATTTAAAAGGAACAAGTAAATAAATGCTAAAAAGGATGATGTAACATGGAAAATGCAGTAGATGCTTTAAAAATAGCTTTTGCCATATTCATATTCGTAATTGCAATTGCACTATCATTTTCAATTGTTGGACAAGTTAGGGCAACATCAGATGTGATACTTGCACTAAATGATAAAGCAAACAGCTATGACTATGTTGCAAATGAAGATAATAATGCAAATAATAAGGAAAGAATTGTTAGTTTTGAAACAATTCTTCCAACCATATATAGGTATGCAAAAGAACAATATGCCGTTACTATAATAGATAACAACGGAAAACCAATTGTTAGATATGATTTGTATACAGAAGGATTTATGAATGATTGGAATACTACTTTAAAAAACATGAATAGGGCAAGCTTAAGAGATAAATCAATTGACAAATTTAATGAAATTAAAGAAAGAATTGCTATAGTAGATGAAATCATTGAAAAAGAAAATCCTTCATGGCAACATTCTATATGGAATGGTTTAGTAACTGGAAGTGAAGGTTCATATACATCAGGAACATTATATAATGTAACAAATAGTAACAATAGAACTGTTGACACAGGTGCACCATGGGGAAGTCAGCATGAAGAAATCATAAAAAGAATTAAAGCAGATATTACAGGTGCAGATAAAGACAAATATACAAGAAATGGTATAACTTATGTTGGGAAAAATTTAAACCAATATAAAGGAAGAACTTTTAAAGAAAAGTTCATAGAAATACAAACGAGTGGAACAACCATTACAGATACTGATGAAGAAAATAACATAGAGTATTCTCTAGAAACAGTAAAAGGAAATAAAAAACTAGAGATAGTATATATAATGCAAGATTAGGAGGAAAATAAAATGGGTGATACTTTAATAACTGTAATTGCAATATTTTTAGCAGCAGTCTTAATGTTTGTATTTCCATTAATGTCTATATCTGATAGAAATGATGATATATCACAACTTTCAATACAAACAGAAACAGTAGAGTTTGTTAATAATGTTCGTACAACAGGAAAACTTACACCATCAAATTATGATGCTTTTGTTAAAAAATTATCAGCAACAGGAAATAGTTATGATGTAGAAATAGAAATAAAGAGACTAGACGAAAACCCAGGAAAGAAATCAGCACAAACAGCAACAGACAAGATAGGAGAAAACATTTACTATTCAGAGTATACTTCACAAATAATGGAGAAATTGGAAAAAGGAACAGTAAACCTTAAAGAAGGAGATAGAATAACAGTAAATGTTAAAAATACAAATACTACTATTGCTCAAACTTTAAAAAACTTCTTTTATAGTATGAGTGGAAATAGTACCTATCAAATTGAAGGACAACATACAGGTGTTGTTATGGCAAATGGTGGAAAATAAGAATTACTATTAAGATAAGGTGATAAAATGAAATTACAAAATTTAGCTGTTATATTTGCAATAATAATAATACCAGTAACTTTAATTTTATCCGCATATATAGGCACACAAATTGATACAGCATCATTGCAGCAATCCTACGATACAAAATTGAAGGATGCTACACATGATGCTGTAGTGGCATTTGAACTAAATACGCAGGATAATGCATATTCAAATAATTCAGATTCTATAAGAAGAGATTTACAAGCAGTTATAAATACATTTTCGGGAAGTTTAGCATCTGGTTTAAATATTCCAGGCGCAAACCAAGAACGTATTATGCCGTATATACCAGCAATATTAATTACACTATATGACGGGTATTATATATATTCACCATCAGAGTATTCTTATAGCACAAAAGAGGAAATTGATGGAGAATGGACAGAAGTACAAAAAACAGGATATACACATGTATTAAAACCATATGTGTACTATTCAGCAAGGTATGAATCAGGTGGTGATTATGTTGTTGTAAATTATTCATTAGATAATTATATAACAATATATGGAACTATAAATGGTAATGTTATATCGAATTCTGGTTATTTAACAACACCAGATGTTTTAAATGAAATACATGCTGAAGATGGAGAAAGCTTATCTGAAACTATCACGTATAGATATAACAATAAAAAAAGCTTTAATAAATTAGAAGATGTGCAATTCATTTATCAAAATGGTAGAAAAATATATCATATAGTAGATAAACCAGGAGCACCAGGAGATAATTGGTATTATTTAAATGATTTAGACTTGTTAAGATATACAGGAAATACATCTGGTTTTAATTTGGATTATAGTGCGAGAGAGTACAAAGATAATGCAGTAAAATTTAATAATTGGATTAAAGAAAATACTACTTTAAAAAGTATTGTTACACCACAAAATGCAGTAAAAATAGATGGAACAAAGTATGAAGAATTTCAAGGAGATACTACACAAATTTTAACAACAAATGGGGAAGACCCAGCATCAGCATTTAACCAACATAAAAGGAGAATAATACAACTTTCAATTCAGGATAATCTTAATAATGCAATTGCAATATATAATGCAAATTCAGGAGCAATGGGAACTAATGCAACCTTTAGAATGCCAATACTAAATGAATTAGATTGGGAAAAAATATTAACAAATGTAAATATAGTTACATTTATGCAAGGATTACCTGCAGGAACTGCGGTATTTAACAGTTATGCAATAGTAACTAGTACAAATAACAAACAATATGTAAGCCCTAGTGCAATATATATTGTAGACAAAAATCATGAAACATATCATGCAATAAACTGTAATGAGGCTGAATTAGAAAATAATGAATCACTAATAGGATTTAAAAGTGCAGATTTTATGAAGCTTAGATATGAAGCTATAAATGAAAATGGAGATGATGTGTATGAATATTATTATAGAAGGAAAGAGTATGCAAGTTACGGTTGTATAGTAGATTCTACAAATACTACATTAGATGTAGCAAATATCAAAATTGATGCAGTAAAAAGAGCGTATTATACAGCTCTTGCAAGAGAAAGATATAATCTAGATAAGGTAACAAAAATATTTTTAAATTATAATTCGAATTAAGAGTTACAAATCATGTAACTCTTAATTTGTTTTTTATATTATAGGAAAGTACAATATTTTAAGTTAGAACGTAGGGGCGATTTTAATCGCCCGCATGACCTAATCCATTTTGTTTTACAATTTGAAATGTTATATTTTTACGATTGCACATGAATCCGCTTCATCTTGCTGGATGATGGGCATTTTCGTTGCTCCACAGGCTCGCAGACGAAAAGCACATCATCCACGTGAAGCTACTTAACCCATACAATTAAAATACACTTATTAAAAAAGGTTAATAATATTTATGATTTATTAATCTTTTTAGGTTAAGTATATTAATTCTTTCAAATTAAAATTAGTTAAAAATTGAAAATGTTAAATAATTTTATAATAAAATTCCTGTTTTAAAATTAATAAAAATGGAAAAACTAATAATAAATATTGGAAATGTGAGGTAAAAAAATGAAAACCATAAGAAAAATATTTATTGTTAGTTTTTTAGTTTTAATCTTAATATATGTAACAAATATAACTTCTATTCCTGAAAATATAATACTATTTCAAGGTGAAAAATTAAGTATAAATACAGTTTTAGGTGTTAGCTTAAAAAATAAGAACATAGAAGAATATGAGGCAATTCAAACTTCAAGTAGTATTACAGCAGATACTAGTAAGGTAGGCAAAATAGATTTTAAATTAAACTTATTTGGAGGAATACCACTAAAAGATGTAAGTGTAAATATAATACCAAAAACATCTGTAGTACCAATTGGAAAATCAGTTGGTTTAAAACTATACACAAGTGGTGTATTAGTAGTAGGAATGAGTGAAATACAAGGTTTAGATAATAAACGATACAAACCATATGAAAACACAGGAATAGAAGAAGGAGACATGATAATAGAAGTAAACAACAAAACTGTAACTTGCACATCAGACTTAATTAATAATGTAAATGAGTCAGAACGGAAATAGTATAGAAGTCTCTTATGTAAGAAATGGAGAAACTAAAGAAACTAGTATTAAGCCAATAAAGGGTAATGACAACAAATATAAAATAGGTCTGTGGGTAAGAGATGCAGCAGCAGGAGTAGGAACAGTAAGCTTTTATGAACCATCAACGAAAACATTTGCAGCATTAGGACATGGAATACAAGATGTAGATACAGCACAATTATTAGATATTGCAAAAGGAGATTTTGTTACAACAAAAATTGTATCAATAGTAAAAGGTGAAAAAGGAAAGCCTGGCAAAATTCAAGGTTCGATAGAAAACTCTACATTAATAGGAGAAGTTTATAGGAATACAAATTTTGGAGTTTATGGAAAATTAACAAATACAAGTGCTTTAAATATTAACGTGGCTGATGCAATTGAGGTTGCAACACGTGATGAAATTAAACAAGGACCAGCAAAGATAATATGTACGTTAGAAGATAACAAGACAAAAGAATATGATGTAGAAATAGAAAAAATTTATAAAAATAACAATGAGAATAATAAAAGTATGCTAATAAAAGTAACGGATAAAGAATTAATAGAAAAAACAGGTGGTATTATACAAGGAATGAGTGGAAGCCCAATTATTCAAAATAATAAAGTGATAGGGGCTTTAACACATGTGCTTGTAAATGATCCAGAAACTGGTTATGGTGTTTTTGCAGATTTAATGATAAAACAAGCAAGAGAGGTACAGTAAAAACTATTGATTTAATAAATACAATATGTTATAATACATTATGTAACATAAATGTAGTTTCATCGACTTGAAGGAGGTAGAACACATGGCAATAGGAACATTGTATTTGTATGGTATGATTGGACGAGTCGAGAAGAATGGAAAAGTTGTGAAATGTACAGCAGTTTTTCGGAACAATTCCAACGAGAATTACACCTGCACACGAAACGAGGAGAGAGAAATAGAATATACACCTATTGATATAGCGTGTTATGGACAGCCTCTTTTCCTGCCGGCATCAAAGAAGAAGATTGGTGATGGTAAGGAGTATTTCTTCATTTTTCAGCCGAGTAAATCAAAGCAGAACTTTCAGTGGAGAGTATATGCGCATCCGGATTTATGTGTAGGAATTTACAACAATGAAGAGTTTTGTGTACTTCGTATCTTGCAGGGGAGCTATGAAAGAGTAACAGAAGAAAACATGACATATTCATATAAAGCTCTTTTGGAAGGTTTGCTCTTTCAGTAAGTCAAAACAAAAAGCGAGATTGGGCGGTATGCCCAGCTCGCTTTTTGGCTATTTTAATATCATTGGTCCAATGTCTGTTACATTTCCTGCACCTAGCGTTAAAACAATATCATGTGGTTTTGCATGACCTTTTACATAAGTAACAATGTCATCAAAATTTGAAATATATTCACAATGTGGTGCAGTTCCTCTTGTAGAATTAATACGGTCTACAATGTCTTTAGATGAAACTCCATATGTATTAGATTCACGTGCAGCATATATATCTGCAATAATTACATGATCAAATCTACTTAAAGCATTTGCAAATTCATCTAATAGGTTTTTAGTTCTACTATAAGTATGAGGTTGGAAAATAACCCAAGATTCGTTAAATTTTTTGTTGTGTAAGGCATTGCAAGTAGCTTTTATTTCAGTTGGATGATGTGCGTAATCATCAAAAACAGTAATATCATTAAAAGTGCCTTTATATTCTAATCTTCTGTGAGCACCAGTAAATTCGATTAATCCCTCTTTCATATCTTTACTAGGAATTCCATAATAATCACATAAACTTATACAGCTAAGTGCATTTAAAACATTATGCATTCCTGCAACAGATAATTTAATATGCTCAAAGAAGGTTTTATTTTTATATACGTCAAATTCAGCAAAACCATTATCATCAAAACAGATATTATCTGCTGTAAAGTTAGCTTCTTTATTGTCGATGCCATAAGTAATATAAGAAGATGAAGTATGTTCTTTTAAAGATAAACAGTTTTCATCATCTGCATTTAGTACAAGGATTCCATCAGATGGCAGTAACTTTACATATTTTATAAATGCATTCTTAATATTATCAAAATTCTTAAAATAATCTAAGTGGTCATTGTCTATGTTTAATATAATTTCAGCTTTAGGTCTAAACTTTAGAAAGCTTTCAACATATTCGCAAGCTTCAATTATAAAATATTCGCTATTTCCAATTTTATAATTTCCATCAATTTGTTTTAGAATTCCGCCAACTTGAATGCTAGGATCAAGGTTTGCCTTTAGAAAACAAACAGATACCATAGATGTAGTAGTAGTTTTTCCATGTGTTCCAGAAATACCAATAGTATTTCCAAAAGATTTTGTAAGCTCACCCAAGAAATCTGCTCTTTCTATTAAAGGAATGTTAAGTTCACGAGCTGTAACCATTTCTATATCCTCTTTAGAAATTGCAGCAGTATATACAACTGCGTCTGCATTTTTTAAATTTTCTAAGTCATGTCCGATGGTAACATGTATTCCATTGCTAATTAATTTATTTGTGATTTCAGAAGAATGTGCATCGCTACCAGTTATAATAAAACCCCAATGATGTAAAATTTCTGCAATTCCGCTCATACTAACTCCGCCAATTCCAAGCATATGTATATGTTTATATTTTTTTATATTATCAATATTAGCCAAAGCTGTTTCTCCCCTTTATATTTCATATATTTGTATATAATTTGTAACAGAACAATTATATACTTTAACCTAAAATTTTTCAATATTATTTTATGTATTATGCATAAAAAATGTTAAAAGATGCATAAATAAGAAAGACAAGAAAAAAACTTCTACTTTTTGTAAAAATTAGAAGGAAAAAAAAGATTTGTGACGAATAATATATCTGTACATAGAAGTACAAATATATTTTTAAAACATTGGAAGGTGGGTGCACAAAATGCAAATAACAGATGTACGTTTAAGAAAAGTTAATTCAGAGAACAGAATGAAAGCTGTTGCTTCTGTAACATTCGATAATGAATTCGTAATTCACGATATCAAAGTTATCGAAAGCCAAAATGGATTATTTATAGCTATGCCAAGCAGAAAAACTCCAAACGGAGAATTCAAAGATATAGCTCATCCAATCAACGCTGAAACAAGAGAAAAAATTCAAGCAGCTATATTAGAAGCTTATGATGCTCCAGAAGCTGAAGAATCAGAAGAATCAGCAGAATAATAAATGTATGTAAAAAATGACCTTGCAAAAGGTCATTTTTTGTTGTAAATTTGCAAACTTATGTAAATTGTAGTATAATATAAGTAACTATGAAACTGTAAAGGTTAGTCATGATTGTAGTATAATCATGAGAATGCAAATAAAGAATGGAGGACAAATACATGAAAAAAACAACCTTTATTGCAGTAATGGCAACAGCAGTAGTAATGTTAACAGGATGTGGTGTTAAGACACCGGGGCAGGTGCAGCAGGATGCGGAAAAGCACAACTCAGACGTAATCATCCAGCAGTATGAGGAACTTTTACAAAATGAAAAGGACCTTAATGCAAAAGATGATGAAATCGCAGAACTCAAGAAGCGGGTAGAAGAGCTTGAAGCGGCGAAGGCAGAACAGGTTGAATCTGAAAATGACATCATTAAGGATTTGACAGAAGAAAACGAAAGTCTCAAGGAGCGGATAGAAGAGCTTGATAAAACCGGCGAACAGTCAAAGCAGATTGAATCCAAAGATAAGGAAATCGAAACCTTGACAAAAGAGAACGAGAATCTCAAGAAGCAGGTAGAAGAGCTTAAGACATCCGCAAAACAGGAAACGGCACAAAAAACCAATTCGTCGGTAACAGTAAAAAGCGATGAAACGGCAAAAGTTCCGCTGATTCCGAAGGACAAGGAGAGAATTCGAGTTTCTGCATTATACCATGATAGTGACATACCGCTCTACGTTGCAACAGAAGAAAACCGGCAGGCAGCAATGGACAATGCAAAGTCTATTTACACAGGTGTAAAAGACAGACACTTAAACATTATGGTTGACGGAGTTTCGGTTGCCGGCGTCTACGTGGTAGACAAAGAATTTAAGAAGGTAGAGGATCTCTCTTACGACAACGTAGACAACACATATAGTGCATACTACTATATGCCGGTAGAAGGTCAGTATACTTTCTTGATTCAAACCACAAATGGAACACATTACTATGTAACTGTTGTGTATTAAGAAGTAAGGCGTGGGAGATTGTCTCCCACGCCTGAAAACATTTATAAGGTAAATCGGTTAACAGACATAAAAACAAGTACTTTGTGAAAGCTATAGCTATATAAGTGCTTTTTGTTTTATATAAGCAAAATAAGAAATGTCAATAAAAAGAAAAAGAGCTGTGTGAAAAAACTGCACAGCTCTTAAAAGGCGGAAACTATTTTTTTTCAAAATAGATATACTCATCTAAAGTCTCAAGAACTTCAAAAAAAGATTTGGCGGACTCGAAGTCATTTGCAAAAAAGTGGAGGTGCGCATGGTCACATGGGTTACCATATGTGAAATACACCTGCCCGTTTCCAAGTTTGCCATCATGTTTTGCGCGAATCATCTTTTGGCGAAGGTTCATAAGCTTTTGCAAGTGAATTTGGTGATTGACATCGAAACTGAAGTGGCCGATAGCCTTACGCATTTCTTCTTCGCTTACAAAAATAGTACCTGTTGAAAAATCTGATTTCCGAGGGCCTTTGTTGTGTTTCATAATATGTCTCCTTTTTATTATACAAAATATCTAGAAATCCTAGACTTATCTATATTATAGCATGTTTATAATTAAAAGTCAAAAAAGCATACATAATTCAAGAGACTAGGAAATCACTATTTGAATTAGATAAAGTATTGAGGAAAAATACTTGGCATCTTATAAGATAAGGCTGAAATGGAATATTATGAAATCTAACAATAAAATAATAAGCAAGTAGTAAACTAAAATTTTACAAAAAGCTTAGGGAAAATGCGAGTGCGAAGATTAAATTATTAATTATCATAAAAATTACAAAATTGTAACAAATTTGGAAAAATGTGTTGACATACATACTAATACGTTATATAATATTTAAGCATGTAGATTTGCGTTGAAGTGGAATGTGGCTACATCCTTACGGATGGAGGGAACTTCCATGGAGTATGTCTTGGCTTAGACCGGGCGGTAAGTATGCACTTATCCCAAGATTAAACATGCAAAACTTGGGCTTTTTATATGGTGACACATGAAACACCAGGGTGCGTTTAAAACTTGCCAAGGTACATTATTATTTTAAGGAGGGAAAATACTTATGGCAACAACAAACAATATTGTAGGAAGTGAAAAAATCAGAATAAGATTAAAAGCTTATGATCACGTTGTTTTAGATCAGTCTGCTGAAAAAATAGTAGATACTGCTAAAAGAACAGGAGCTAAAGTTTCAGGTCCTATTCCATTACCTACACAAAAAGAAGTTGTAACAGTTTTACGTTGTCCTCACAAATACAAAGATTCAAGAGAACAATTTGAAATGAGAACACATAAAAGAGTTATAGACATTCTTTACCCAACACAAAAAACAGTTGACAATCTAATGAAATTAGAATTACCAGCTGGTGTTGAAATAGAAATCAAATTATAATTTAAAGGTTAGATGTTGGAAGTTAGAAGTTAGAATTTTTAATAACTAGCCAACTAAGTACATCAAAAACCAAGCTGGCCATAAAGTCAGCCAATAGTTAGGAGGAAAATTAAATGAAAGCAATTATCGGAAAGAAAATTGGAATGACACAAATTTTCGATGAAAAAGGAACTGTTATACCAGTAACAGCAATCCAAGCAGGACCTTGTGTAGTAGCACAAGTTAAAACTGTAGAAACTGATGGATACAACGCAGTTCAATTAGGGTTTGGAGAAATAAAAGACAAACACATAAACAAACCAGAAGCAGGACACTTTAAAAAAGCAGGAATCGCTAACAAAAAACATTTAAGAGAATTTAGAGTAAATTCTATAGATGTAGCTGTTGGAGATGAAGTAAAAGTTGATGTTTTTGCAGCTGGAGAAAAAATAGATGTTCAAGGAACAACTAAAGGAAAAGGTTTCCAAGGTGTTATTAAACGTCATGGACAATCTAGAGGACCAATGGGACATGGTTCTATGTATCATAGAAGACCAGGTTCAATGGGACCAACATCAACACCAGGTAGAGTATTTAAAGGTAAAAAGCTTCCAGGCCATATGGGAGTACAAACAGTTACAATACAAAACTTAGATGTTGTAAGTGTAGACTTAGATAAAAATGTAATTTTAGTAAAAGGTAGTGTTCCAGGAGTAAAAGGCGCATTACTAAAAATTAGACCATCTGTAAAAGTGGTTAAATAGAGAGGAAGGAGGACATAGAAATGCCTAAAATAGATGTATATAATATAGAAGGTAAAAAAGTTAGCGACGTAGAATTAAAAGAAGAAATATTTGGAATTGAACCAAATGAAGATATAGTACATAGTGTACTAGTTAACTATCTTGCTAACCAAAGACAAGGTACACAAAGCACTAAAACAAGATCAGAAGTATCTGGTGGTGGTAAAAAACCTTGGAGACAAAAAGGAACAGGTAGAGCAAGACAAGGTAGTATTCGTGCTCCACACTGGGTTGGTGGTGGAATAGCTTTAGGTCCAAAACCACGTAGCTACAAATATAGAGTAAATAAAAAAGAAAGAAGACTTGCAATCAAATCTGTACTAAGTTCTAAAGTATTAGAAAATGAATTAGTAGTAGTTGATGCAATCGACTTCAAAGAAATTAAAACAAAAAATATGGTTAATGCCTTAACAAACTTAAAAGTAGAAGGAAAGACATTAATCTTATTACCAGAAAAAAATGAAAACGTACAAAAATCAGCAAGAAACATTGAAGGAGTTAAAACAAGCTTAGTAAACACAATAAATGTATATGATTTATTAAAATATACAAACCTTGTTATTACTCTAGATACTGTTAAAAAATTAGAGGAGGTGTACGCATAATGAGACCAGAAGATATAATTATTAAACCAGTTGTTACAGAAAAAAGTAATGACGGATTACAAGCTGGAAAGTATACCTTTAAAGTAAACAAAAAAGCAACAAAAGTAGATATAGCAAGAGCTGTTGAAAAACTTTTTGATGTTAAAGTTGTAAATGTAAACACAGTTACTGTTAAAGGAAAAGAAAAAAGAGTAGGAGTACACGTTGGTAAAACAGCTGACTGGAAAAAAGCTATTGTAACAATAGATACAAATCCAGGAGATAAAACATATTTAGCCAAAGGTGGAAAAGAAACAAAAATTTCTAAAAAGTATAAAGATTCAATTGACGAATTTATGGGTGCTTAGAAATTATAAGCGTCGTCTAACTTCGTTAACCTTCATTTTAAATTTTATCAACGTGCAAAAGCACGCCTCAAAAATTTAAAACTCGGTTGCCTAGTTATACTTGCTTCTAATTCCTAATCATAAAAAATAAAAATATCTGGAAAATACCAGGATAATAAAGAATATCTGCTTATGTGGAGCAGGAAAAAATCCACAAATATAAAAGTAAGAGGATTTAGCAAAAACGAGTATTACTAGGAAAACAAGCAAAAATCCGCAGACGTACATGTAGTACGTCGAGGAATTTTGAAGCGAAGTTTGACAACGTAAGACGAAGTTTTTCATAAATCCGAGAAAGGAAAAGAAAAATGGGAATGAAACATTTCAGACCTTATACACCTTCTAGAAGAAATATGACTGTTTCTACATTTGAAGAAATAACAAAAAAGACACCTGAAAAATCTTTACTTGCTAAAAAGAAAGAAAAAGCAGGAAGAAACTCATATGGTAGAATTACAGTTCGTCATCAAGGTGGAGGTAATAGACAAAAATATAGAATAATTGATTTTAAACGTAATTCAAAAGATGATATGGTAGCTACTGTAATTGGTATTGAATATGATCCAAACAGAAGTGCAAACATAGCATTAATAGAATATGAAGATGGAGAAAGAGCATACATATTAGCTCCAGTAGGATTAACAGATGGAGACAAAGTAGTATCTGGACAAAAAGCAGATATTAAACCAGGAAACTGTATGCCAATTGAAAACATACCAGTAGGTACATTAATTCATAATATCGAATTAAATCCAGGTCAAGGTGGAAAAATGGTAAGAAGTGCTGGACAAAGCGCACAATTAATGGCTAAAGAAGGAAAATATGCACATGTAAGACTTCCATCTGGAGAAATGAGATTAGTTATGACAAGATGTAGAGCAACAATTGGTACAGTTGGAAATACAGATCATGAAAACGTTAAATTAGGTAAAGCTGGAAGAACAAGACATATGGGAATTAGACCAACAGTTAGAGGTTCTGTAATGAACCCAGTAGATCACCCTCATGGTGGTGGTGAAGGTAGAGCACCAGTTGGACGTCCAGGACCACTTACTCCTTGGGGTAAACCAGCACTTGGATACAAAACAAGAAAGAAAAATAAATTATCTAATAAATTTATTGTTAAGAGACGTAAATAGAAAAATTATAAAACTCTTATAAAGAAAAGGAGGAAATAACTAAATGTCAAGATCAAGTAAAAAGACACCATTTATTGCACCTGAACTATTAAAAAGAGTAGAAGCAATGAATGAAACAGGTAAAAAAGAAGTTCTAAAGACATGGTCAAGAGCATCTACAATATATCCACAATTAGTTGGACACACAATAGCTGTTCATGACGGAAGAAAACATGTTCCAATTTATATTACAGAAGAAATGATTGGACATAAATTAGGTGAATTTGCACCAACAAGAACATACAAAGGTCATGCAGGAGAAAAAGCATCAAATGTTAAAAAATAGAAGTTAGAGGTTAGAAGTTGGAAGTTAGAATTCAATAACTATAATATCCTCTAAACATACTAAATTATAAAGTGAAAAATATAAAAGGTAGGAAGTAGAAAATTTGAGAATCCAACCTCAAACATCTAACATCCAACCTCAAAATAAGGAGGGAATCTAAGTGGAAGAAACAGTACAAACTGCACAAGCTACTCTTAAGTATGCAAGAATTTCAGCAAGAAAAGTTAAAATAGTTGCAGATTTAATTAGAGGTAAAGAAGTAGCTGAAGCATTAGCAATAGTTAAATTTACACCAAAAGCAGCATCTGAAATTATTGAAAAATTATTAAAATCAGCAATTGCAAATGCTGAAAACAACCACAATATGGATAGTAAAAATTTATATATTTCTGAAATATATGCAAACCAAGGTCCTACTCTAAAAAGAATAAGACCAGCAGCAAAAGGTTCAGCTGTTAGAATAAGAAAAAGAACAAGTCATATAACAATCGTATTAAGTGAAAAGAAATAGGAAGGAGGATTTTTAGCATGGGACAAAAAATGCATCCACATGGATTAAGAGTAGGAATTATTAAAGATTGGAACTCAAAATGGTATGCTGATAAGAAAAATTTCGGTGATTATTTAGTAGAAGACCATAAAATCCGTGAATATGTTAAGAAAAAATTATTTGTTAGCGGAATTTCTAAAATTGAAATAGAAAGAACAGCTAAATTTGTTAAAGTAAATGTTTATACTGCAAAACCAGGTCTAGTAATAGGAAAAGGTGGAGCTATAGCAGAAAACTTGAAAATTGACTTACAAAAAATGATAGGTAAAGATGTTAATTTAAATATAGTTGAGGTAAAAAATATTGATTTAGATGCACAATTAGTTGCAGAAAATATTTGTGCTCAACTTGAAAGAAGAATTTCATTCAGACGTGCAATGAAACAATGTATGCAAAAAACAATGAAAGCAGGTGCTTTAGGAATAAAAACTTCTGTATCTGGAAGATTAGGTGGAGCTGATATGGCAAGAACAGAATTCTATAAAGAAGGTACTATACCACTTCAAACATTAAGAGCAGATATAGATTATGGATTCTATGAAGCAAATACAACTTATGGAAAAATAGGTGTTAAAGTTTGGATTTATAAAGGTGAAGTTCTTCCAACTAAAAAAGAGAAAGTGGAAGGAGGAGACAAATAATGCCATTAATACCAAAAAGAACAAAATTTAGAAAACAACAAAAAGGTAGAAATAGAGGTAAAGCAACAAGAGGTAACTTTGTTTCTGACGGAGAATTCGGATTACAAGCTACAGAAGCAGCTTGGATTACAACAAATCAAATAGAAGCAGCCCGTGTTGCTATGACTCGTCACATTAAAAGAGGTGGTAAAGTTTGGATTAAAATATTCCCAGACAAACCAGTAACAAAGAAACCAGCTGAAACTCGTATGGGTAAAGGTAAAGGAGCTCCAGAATACTGGGTAGCTGTTGTAAAACCAGGAAGAGTATTATTTGAAGTTGCTGGTGTACCAGAAGAATTAGCAAGAGAAGCTATGAGACTTGCTGCAAATAAACTACCAATTAAAACAAAATTTATAAAAAGAGAAATTGAAGTAGGTGGTGATAATGATGAAGATAAATAAAATTAATGAAATGTCTTCACCAGAACTTGAAAATGAACTAAGTGAATTAAAAACAGAATTATTTAAACTAAGATTTAGCTTAGCTACAAATGGATTAGATAATCCAATGAAAATAAAAGAAGTTAAAAAAGACATTGCAAGAATAAAAACAGTATTAAGACAAAGAGAATTAGCAGAGTAGAAGTTGGAAATTAGAAGTTAGAAGTTAGAAAATCTAAGAAAATTATTCGAAGAAATTTCCTAAAATCCAACCTCTAACATCAAACATCCAACCTCCAATTTAAGAAAGGAGAAAACAGATTATGGAAGAAAGAAATCTTCGTAAAGTTATGGTTGGTACAGTAGTATCAAACAAAATGAACAAAACAGTAGTAGTAGCAGTTAAAACAAACGTAAAACATGATGTTTACTCTAAAATTGTTAAAAGAACATATAAATTAAAAGCACATGACGAAGAAAATGCTTGCCAAATTGGTGATGAAGTTAAAGTAATGGAAACACGTCCACTTTCAAAAGATAAAAGATGGAGAGTTGTTGAAATTACAAAGAAAGCAATTATTAAATAGAAGTTACATGTTAGAAAAAGACTAACTAACTTTTGGAATAATATGAATTAGTAGAAAGGAAGGAAAAACCTATGGTACAACAACAATCAATTTTAAAAGTTGCTGATAACACTGGTGCAAAAGAAATTATGTGTATCAGATGTTTAGGTGGTTCATATAGAAAATATGCAGGGATTGGCGATGTTATTGTTGCTTCTGTTAAAAGTGCTACACCAGGTGGTGTTGTAAAAAAAGGAGAAGTAGTAAAAGCAGTTGTAGTTAGAACTAAAAAACCACAAAGACGTGCAGACGGTTCTTATGTTAGATTTGATGAAAATGCTGCTGTTATTATACGTGATGATGGTAATCCAAAAGGAACACGTATATTTGGACCAGTAGCAAGAGAATTAAGAGAAAAAGAATATATGAAGATTCTATCATTAGCCCCAGAAGTATTATAAAAAACAAATGAAAATCAGCATTCTGCACATTTTCATCAATTGCAAAAATGCTCAACGTACGATATGTACGCCTCCGCTTTTTGTAATTTTCTGAAAATGCACATTATACTAATTTTGATTTGTTTGATGAAAAATGGTACAACTAAATTAATAGAAAAGGAGGAAAATCCTAAATGAGAATAAAAAAAGGTGATACTGTTAAGGTTTTATCTGGAAATGATAAAGGAAAAACAGGAGAAGTTTTAGAAGTAATACCAAAAACAGAAAAAATCATTGTTAAAGGTGTTAATATTAGAAAAAAACACGTAAAACCTAGAAAACAAGGAGAAGAAGGTGGAATTATTCCAGTTGAATGTGCAATTCATTCTGCAAAAGTAAATGTTGTATGTCCAAAATGTAATAAAGCTACTAGAATAGGTTTTAGTATGGAAAAAGACCAAAAAATTCGTGTTTGTAAAAAATGCGGTACAAAAATAAAATAAGGAAGGAGGATTTAAAAACTTATGGAAAAATTAAGAGAACAATATCAAAATGAAGTAGTTCCAGCATTAATGAAAAAATTTAATTATAAGTCTGTTATGCAAGTTCCAAAACTTGATAAAATAGTTATTAATATAGGTTTAGGAGATACAAAAGATAATCCTAAATCACTAGAAAATGCAATGAACGATTTAAGCATTATAACAGGACAAAGACCAGTTATTACAAAAGCTAGAAAATCAATTGCTGCATTCAAATTAAGAGAAGGTGCAAACATTGGATGTAAAGTTACTTTAAGATCAGAAAAAATGTATGAATTTGCATATAAATTATTCAATGTGGCTCTTCCTAGAGTTAGAGATTTTAGAGGAGTATCAGCAAATTCTTTCGATGGAAGAGGAAATTACTCAATGGGAATAAAAGAACAATTAATATTCCCAGAAATCGAATATGATAAAGTAGATAAACTAAGAGGTATGGATATTATATTCGTAACAACAGCAAAAACTGATGAAGAAGCAAGAGAATTACTTACTTTATTAGGAATGCCTTTTAAAAACTAATTTTAAGCGTCGTCTAACGTCGTTAGCCATCGCTTAAAAATGTCCTCAACGTACCCTATGTACGCCTGCGGATTTTTAGCTCGGCTGCCTAGTTATACTCGCTTCTAATTAGTTTCTGAGTATAAGATTAGTTGAAGGAAGGAGAATATTTTATATGGCTAAAATGTCAATGAAAATAAAACAACAAAGACCACAAAAATACAAAACAAGAGAATATAACAGATGTAAAATATGTGGAAGACCACATGCTTATATTAGAAAATATGGAATTTGCCGTGTATGCTTTAGAAAAATGGCTCATGAAGGAGAAATTCCAGGTGTAAAAAAAGCAAGCTGGTAATATAGAAGTTAGAGGTTAGAGGTTAGAAAAATTCTAACGATAATCTCTAGAAAACAAAATAATAAATTAAAGTTGGAAATGAGAAGTTAGGGGTCTAACCTCCAACATCAAACATCCAACCTCAAAAAAAGGAGGTAAAATAAGTGAATATTACAGATCCAATAGCAGATATGTTAACAAGAATTAGAAATGCAAATACTTCAAAACATAAAACTGTTGATATCCCAGCATCTAATGTGAAAAGAGCAATTGCTGAAATATTATTCAATGAGGGATATATAAAAGCTTTTGAAGAAATAGCAAATGAAAATCAAGGAATTATAAGAATTACTATAAAATACGATGAAAAAGGAAATCGTGTAATTGCTGGATTAAAGAGAATTAGTAAACCAGGTTTAAGAGTTTATGCAGCTAAAGACGAATTACCAAAAGTATTAAACGGTTTAGGTATTGCTTTAATATCTACATCAAAAGGAATAATGACAGATAAACAAGCAAGAGAACAAGGTATAGGTGGAGAAGTTTTAGCTTATATCTGGTAATATAGAAGTTAGAGATTAGAAGTTAGAGGTTGGAAATATTCTAACAATAGTCTTTACATATAATCTAAACAATAAAACTTAAATTTAAATAAAATATTATAAAAAGGTGGAAATGAAGAGTTGGAAGTCCAACCTCCAACATCAAACATCCAACTTCAAAATAAAGAGGTGAAAAATTAAATGTCAAGAATAGGAAATAGCCCAATTACTGTACCATCTGATGTAGAAGTAAAAATTGAAGGGCAAAAGGTTACAGTAAAAGGACCTAAAGGAACTCTAGAAAGAGAAATACATAAAAATATCTCTGTATCTATGGAAAACAATGTTATAACAGTTACAAGACCAGATGATCAACCAGAAAATAGAAGTTTACATGGTTTAACAAGATCTTTATTAAATAACATGGTTAAAGGTGTAAAAGAAGAATATACTAGAGAACTACAAATAAATGGTGTTGGTTATAGAGCACAAAAACAAGGTAACAAATTAGTAATGAATTTAGGTTATTCTCATCCAGTTGAAATGGAACAACCTGAAGGAATTACATTTGATGTACCAAACCAAAATACAATCATTGTAAAAGGTATAGATAAAGAATTAGTTGGTCAAACAGCAGCAGTTATAAGAACAAAAAGACCACCTGAAGTATATAGAGGTAAAGGTATTAAATATGCTGAAGAAGTTATTAGACGTAAAGAGGGTAAAGCTGGTAAAAAATAAAATTTGAAATTTCTAGCTTTGTCTAACTTCGTTAATCTACGCATAAACTTTTTTCAATATACACTCGTACTATTTCAAAAAGTTTAGCTTGATTGCCTTGTTATACTTGCTATAAATTCCAAATTTAATTGCTATAAAGCAATATACCACTTTTGCTTTAAAGTTTTTAAATTTAGATTTTAGAAAGGAGAAAAAAATGGTAACAAAAACAGATAGAAAAGCTGAAAGAACAAGAAGACATATTCGTGTTCGTAGAAAAATAAGTGGAACAGCTGAATGTCCAAGATTATGTGTATACAGAAGTAATACAAATATTTATGCACAAATAATTGATGATGTTCAAGGAGTAACACTTGTTAGCGCTTCTACACTAGATAAAGAAGTTACAACAAAACATTCAAATAAAGCAGCAGCTAAAGAAGTAGGAACATTAATTGCAAAACGTGCTTTAGAAAAGAATATTAAAGATGTTGTATATGATAGAGGCGGATACATATACCATGGAATTATAAAAGAATTAGCAGAAGCTGCACGTGAGGCAGGACTTAACTTCTAAAAACGAAGTTTTTTAGAAGAATGAAGAGTGAATAGTGAATAATGAATGATTTACTATGAACTCTAAAAGAGAATAATTAGATATGTGAAATTATTCATTAAATAAGATAAGGAGGGAAAACAAATACCGATGGAAGAAAATACAGTTGAATTAAAGGAAAAAGTTGTAGCGATTAACAGAGTTGCTAAAGTTGTAAAAGGTGGTAGAACTTTTCGTTTTAGTGCTGTTGTAGTAGTTGGAGATGGAGCAGGACACGTTGGTGTTGGAAACGGTAAAGCTGCTGAAGTTCCAGATGCTATTAAAAAAGCAATTGAAGATGCTAAAAAGAATTTAGTTACTGTTCCAATCGTAGGAACAACAATTCCTCATGAATATGTTGGAAAATTTGGTAGTGCTAATGTTATGTTAAAACCAGCTGCAGTTGGTACTGGAGTTATAGCAGGTGGTAGCGTAAGACCTGTTCTAGAACTTGCTGGTTATAAAGATATTAGAACAAAAGTTATAGGAACAAACAATCCTAGAAATGTTGTATATGCTACAATTAATGGTTTATCAAATATGAAAACAATTGAAGAAGTTGCTAAAAAAAGAGGAAAGAAAGTAGAAGAAATCTTATAATAGAAGTTAGAGGTTAGAAGTTAGAGGTTGGAATAAGCTAACTATAAAGTCCTCTAAAACATAAAAATAAAATTTAATAGAATAAGAAGGTAGGAATTAGAAGGTTTTGAGAATCCAACCTCAAACATCTAACATCCAACCTCAAAATAAGGGAGGTGCACTATTAATGAAATTAGACGAATTAAGCCCAGCAGTTGCAAACCAAACTAGAAGAAGAGTTGGTCGTGGAGTTGGTTCAGGATTAGGAAAAACTTCTGGAAAAGGTCATAAAGGACAAAAAGCAAGATCTGGTGGAGGAGTAAGAAGAGGTTTTGAAGGTGGTCAAACACCATTATATAGAAGATTACCAAAAAGAGGATTTACTAATATTCATGCAAAAAATTATGTAGAAGTAACATTAACAATGTTAAATCAATCAAAAGCTACTGAAGTAAGTGCTGAAACATTGCTTGCAGAAAACATCATTTCAAAAGTAAATGATGGTATAGTAGTTCTTGCAACAGGTAACCTAGACAAAAAACTTACTGTAAAAGCAAAAAGATTCACAAAAACAGCTGCAGAAAAGATAGAAGCTGCAGGTGGAAAGATAGAGGTGATTTAATTGTTTAAAACAATCAAAAATGCCTTAAAAACACCAGAAGTTAGAAAGAAATTATTATATACATTAGTATTAATTATAGTTTTTAGATTAGGATGTTTTATAACAATTCCTGGAGTAGATGCATTTGCATTAAATGAAGCGATGGGATCTGCAAATGGAATTGCGGGACTAATTAATATTATCTCTGGAGGAGCTTTCTCAAGATTTTCTATATTTGCAATGACAATAAGCCCATATATTACAGCATCAATTGTTATACAATTATTAGCAATGGTAATACCAGCTTTAGAAAGAATTGCAAAAGAAGGTGGAGAAGAAGGAAGACAAAAGATGAATAAATATACAAAAATTCTTACAATTGTACTTGCAATTGTAGAATCATTAGGAATTTATTTATCTTACAAATCTTCTGGAATATTTGTTAATCCAGGATTCTTAACAGGAATGTTAGTTGTACTTTCATTAGTTGCAGGTACAGCACTTCTAATGTGGTTAGGAGAACAAATCACAAATAAAGGTATAGGAAATGGTATTTCAATAATTATCTTTATTGGTATTGTTTCAAGCTTACCATCAGTTGCAACTACTTTATGGGGATTAGTATTTAGTGGTGGAACATTTAGTACAACAGGTCTACTAATAGCACTTGGAATTATTATAGGAGCAGTTATATTAGTAGCAGGTGTAGTATTTGTTCAAACAGCTGAAAGAAGAGTTCCTGTACAATATTCTAAGAAAGTAGTGGGAAGAAAAATGGTAGGAGCACAAAATACACACATACCATTGAAACTTGCTATGGCAGGTGTAATGCCAGTTATTTTTGCAAGTAGCTTTATGACATTCCCAGCTATGATTTTACAAATATTTATAAAAAATATTGATACTGCTACAGGTTTCTGGGCAGGAGTATATAAATTCTCAATAGCAACATCAACATCAAATGTTCCAATTGGTTATTCTATAGCCAATGCTATTGTATATTTATTACTTATTGTTGGATTTACATTCTTTTATACATATGCAACATTTAATCCAGCAGAAGTATCTAATAACATTAAAAGAAATGGCGGATTCATACCAGGAATTCGTGCAGGAAAACCAACAACAGATTATTTATCAGGAGTTATATCTAAGATAACATGGTTTGGAGGTTTCTTCTTAGCAGTAATAGCTATTCTTCCAATGTTATTAAGATTTACAGGATTAAACATTGCATTTGGAGGTACATCTATTCTTATTGTAGTAGGTGTAGCACTAGAAACAGTTCAACAATTAGAATCTCAACTTGTAATGAGACATTACAAAGGATTCTTAAATTAAATATAATAAAGAAAAATCGATGCCACTGGCATCGATTTTTTGTTATTATAAAATCATTTTACAATTAATTATTTTTATGGTATCATTAGATAAAATTTAAGTGTGGAGTCTTATATATGAATAAACCATTAATTATTGCAGGGTTTGCAGGAATAGGAAAAACAACATTAGCAAAGAAATATAAAAATGTAATTGATTTAGAATCTAGTATATATAAGTGGGATAATACAGGATTTGAAGATGTACCAGTTGAACAAAGAAAAGGAATAATAAGAAAAGAAAATCCTAATTGGCCCAATAATTACATTGAAGAAATAAAAAAGCAAAGTTTAAATTATGATATAATTTTAGTATGGATACATCCAGATGTATTAGAAATATATGACGAAAATAACATAGATTATGTACTTTGCTATCCAAATAAATCATCAATGAAAATATATGAAGAAAGATATAAAGAAAGAGGAAATAATAAGGAGTATATAGATAAAGTAGTAAATACTTATGATTATAGATTAAAGCAATTTGAAGAAAAGAGTGCTCCTAAAATTATTTTGCAAGGAAATGAGACACTAGAAGATTATCTAATTAAGAATAATTATAAATTAATAAAGAGGGATTAAGATGGAACATTGGAGTGTAGAAGATTATAAAGAGTATAACAATAAAGCTAGTAAAAAAACTAAATATAGAGCAAATAAAACATCTGTTGATGGACATACTTTTGATAGCAAAAAAGAAGCAGAATATTATTGTAATTTAAAAATGAGATTACAAGCGCATGATATAAAGGGGTTTTGCTTGCAACCAATATTCATGTTAGCACCAGGACTTAAATATAAAGCAGACTTTATAATATTTAACAATGATAATACTACAGAAGTTATAGATGTTAAAGGATATAAAACAAAAGAGTATATTGCAAAAAAGAAAGTATTTGAAGAAAAATACGACTTAAAAATAACAGAAATTGAGTAAAAACTGTTGAATATTTATTAAAAAAGTTATATAGTATTTAGGGTATCTTTTTAGATACTCTAAAATTAATTTATAAGGGAGTTTGAAAATTATGAATATTATTATGCTAGGTGCTCAAGGTACTGGAAAAGGAACAGTTGCAGGGATTTTAAGTGAAAAATTAGGAATTCCTCAAATATCAACAGGAGATATTTTTAGAAAAAATGTAAAAGAAGAAACAGAGCTTGGTATTGAAGCAAATAAATATATGAAAACAGGAGCATTAGTTCCAGACGAAATTACAGTTCCAATGGTTGCAAATCGTTTAGAAGAAGATGACGCAAAAAACGGAGTTATATTAGACGGATTTCCAAGAACAATTGCTCAAGCAGAAAAATTAGATGAAATGTTAGCTAAAACAGGAAATAAAATAGATTTAGTTATTAACTTAACAACACCAAGAGAAGAAATTATAGAAAGAATTTTAACAAGAAGAGTATGCTCAAATCAAGCTTGTAAAGCAACATTTAACATCGTAATGAATCCACCAAAACAAGAAGGAATCTGCGATAAATGTGGTTCAAAATTAGTACAAAGAGAAGATGACACAAGTGAAGATGCAATTCGCAAAAGACTTGCAATTTATGATGAACAAACAAGTCCATTAGTTGATTACTATTCATCAAAAGGAGTATTAAGAACAGAAGAAGTAAGTACAAAATCAAATCATTTAGGAGCAGATGTTGCAAGAGAAGTTATAAGAGATATAAAAGGAGAATAGTAAATTATGGTAGACATTAAATCAAAAAGGGAAATTGAATTAATGAAAGAAGTTTGCCGAATTACTGCCTTAACACATAAAGCCATTGAAGAAGCAATAAAACCTGGTGTTACAACATTAGAATTAGATAGAATTGCAGAAAAGACTATTAGGGAAAATGGAGGAATTCCTGCACAAAAGGGTTATCCGAGCGGGGAAAAGGGAGTTCCAAATTTTCCTGCTTCTATTTGCGCTTCAATAAATGATGAAGTAATACACGGAATCCCATCTTCTAGAGTAAAACTGAAAGAAGGAGACGTAATCAGTATTGACTTAGTAGCGTACAAAAATGGATTTAATGGAGATGCTGCAAGAACATATATTGTAGGAAAAGGTTCGAAAAATGCTGAAAGGCTAGTAGAAATTACAAAACAAGCTTTTTTTGAAGGTATTAAATATGCTCGTGCTGGCAATAGAATTGGTGATGTTTGCCATGCTATAGGAGAATTTGTAGAAAAAAATGGATATAGTGTAGTAAAAGAATTTCAAGGACATGGAATAGGTAGAAGTATGCATGAAGATCCAGGTATTCCAAACTATGGAAAGCAAGGTAAAGGAATAAAGCTTGAACCTGGCATGACTCTAGCAATAGAACCTATGGTTATAGAGAAAAATCCAGACATTTTAGTGTTAGATGATGGATGGACAATAATAACAGAAGATGGTAGCTTAGCAGCGCATTATGAAAATACAATTTTAATTACAGAAAAAGAGCCAGAAATATTGACAATTATTTAAAGGTGTTATATAATATATAAGCTAATTGTGTAAACTTAATAAAAAAACTAATTAAGGAGTGAGAAAAACATTGGCAAAAGAAGATATAATCGAGGTTGAGGGAACTGTTGTTGAAACATTACCAAACACAAATTTTAAAGTTGAACTAGAAAATGGACATCAAATATTAGCACATATTTCTGGAAAACTTAGAATGAATTATATAAAAATATTACCAGGAGATAAAGTTAAAGTGGAATTATCACCATATGACTTATCAAGAGGAAGAATTACATGGAGAGCAAAATAGAATAATCTATTTTAATCATATATTAACCCAGTAAGTATTTATTAATTACAGGAGGTGTAGGAAGATGAAAGTAAGACCATCAGTAAAACCAATTTGCGAAAAATGCAAAGTTATAAAAAGAAAAGGAAAAATAAGAGTTATTTGCGAAAATCCTAAACACAAACAAAGACAAGGTTAATTTTATAATATTTTTTGATATTAACACAAAACTATGAAGCGGCTGAATAAAAAGTAGTTTTGTGTTTATATACATTTATGTCGGACTATTTAATAAACTATATAATTTTGTATTATACGAAATTATATACATTTCAGTATTAAATATAAGACAAAACAAAATAAAAAAGATTACAAAACAAATATAATTTGGAGGTGCTAAAATTTATGGCTCGTATAGCAGGAATTGATTTACCTAGAGAAAAAAGAGTAGAAATAGGACTAACATACATTTATGGAATAGGTGTTGCAAGTTCTAGAAAAATTCTAGAAAAAGCTGGGGTAAATCCAGACACAAGAGTAAAAGATTTAACAGACGAACAAGTTAACAGTATTAGAAAAGTTATGGACGAAGATGAATACAAAGTAGAAGGTGACTTAAGAAGAGAAGTAGCTTTAAATATTAAAAGACTTACAGAAATCGGATGTTATAGAGGATTAAGACATAGAAGAGGACTACCTGTAAGAGGACAAAGAACAAAAACTAATGCTCGTACAAGAAAAGGTCCAAGAAAATTAGTTAGTAAAAGTAAAAAATAAGGAGGTATAAAACCAAATGGCTAATAAAAAAACTGTAGCAAAGAAAACACCTAGAAGAAATAGAAAAAATATTGAAAAAGGTGCTGCACATATTCATTCAAGTTTTAATAATACAATCGTTACAATTACTGATACACAAGGAAACGTTATTTCTTGGGCAAGTGCCGGAGAATTAGGTTTCAAAGGTTCAAGAAAATCAACACCATTTGCTGCTGGAGAAGCTGCTGAAACAGCTGCAAAAGCAGGTATGGAACACGGATTAAAAACTGTTGAAGTATTTGTAAAAGGACCAGGTTCTGGTCGTGAAGCAGCAATTAGATCATTACAAACAGCAGGTCTAGAAATTAGTGCAATTAAAGATGTAACACCAATACCACATAATGGATGTAGACCACCAAAAAGAAGAAGAGTGTAAAAAGTGCTTCGCACTAGTTAATAATGAATAGTGAATATTATTCACTAAGTTTATTGAAAGGAGAAATAAAATGGCTAGATATAAAGATGAACAATGTCGTATTTGCCGTAGAGAAGGTCAAAAACTTTTCTTAAAAGGTGAAAGATGTTATTCTGATAAATGTTCTGTTTCTAGAAGAAATTATGGACCAGGACAACATGGACAAAAGAAAGCTAAGCTTTCTGAATATGGTACTCAATTAAGAGAAAAACAAAAAACAAAATCATTCTATGGAGTTGGAGAAAAACAATTTAGAAAATACTTTGAAATGGCTTCAAATAAAAAAGGAGTTACTGGTGAAAACTTACTTCAAATCTTAGAAAGTAGATTAGATAACGTAGTTTACAGATTAGGATATGGTGCATCACGTGCACAAGCAAGACAAGTAGTAAATCATGGACTATTTGAAGTAAACGGACACAAAGTAGATATAGCATCTTACTTAGTAAAACCAGGAGATGTTATTGCCGTTAGAGAAATCAAAAAAGACAAAGCAATTGTAAAACAAAATGTTGAAGCAAATTCTGCAAGACCAGTACCAGCATGGCTTGAAAAAGATGCCGAAAAATTAGGTGGAAAAGTAGTAAGACTAGCATCTAGAGAAGATATAGATTTACCAGTACAAGAACACTTAATAGTAGAGTTATACTCTAAATAGTAATTGGAAGTTAGATGTTGGAAGTTGGAGGTTAGATATTAAGAAACTTTTCAAAGAGCAAATCTTAAAATTCGAACTTCAAACCTCAAACCTCTAATATCCATATAGGGAGGTAAAAATGATAGAATTTGAAAAGCCAAATATTGAATGTTTAGAAATAAATGATGATAGTAATTATGCAAAATTTGTTTGTGAACCACTTGAAAGAGGATATGGTGTAACAATAGGAAATTCTTTAAGAAGAATTTTACTTTCATCACTTCCTGGAAGCGCTATAACAAGTGTAAAAATTGATGGCGTAGTACACGAATTTTCTACAATACCAAATGTAGTAGAAGATGTACCAGAAATAGTAATTAATTTGAAAAATGTTAGATTAAAAACATTTGATAATGAAGAAAAAATGATAAGAATTGATTTTAAAGGCGAAGGTGAAGTAACAGCAGCTGATATTATAACAGATAGTTCAGTAGAAATACTAAACCCAGACTTACATATTGCAACTGTTTCAGAAGGTGGACACCTAAAAATGGAAATGACAGTTGAAAAAGGTAGAGGTTATAATAGTGCTGCAAAGAACAAAAAACCAAATCAAGATATATCAGTATTACCAATTGACTCAATCTATACACCAGTAAAAAAAGTCAACTATTCAGTAGAAAATACTAGAGTAGGGCAAATGGTTGATTTTGATAAATTAATTATTGAAGTTTGGACAGACGGAAGCCTAAAAGCAGACGAAGCATTAAGCCTTGCTGCTAAAGTTATGACAGGACATTTAGAAATATTTATAGATTTATCTGAAGCAACTAAAAATACACAAGTAATGGTTGAAAAAGAAGAATCTAAGAAAGAAAAAGTTCTAGAAATGTCAATTGAAGATTTAGAGTTATCTGTTCGTTCATTCAATTGTTTAAAAAGAGCAGGAATATCTACTGTTGAAGATTTAGCAAATAAAACTGAAGACGATATGATGAAAGTAAGAAATCTAGGTAAAAAATCTCTAGATGAAGTTACTCATAAATTACATTCTTTAGGATTAGACTTTGCAAAAGAAGAAGAGTAGAAAAATAGTCGCCTTAAGGTGATAAAGAAGAAATAAAATTTAGTAAGAGGTGAAAATAGTGGCAAGAAATAGAAAATTAGGTAAGCCAACAGATCAAAGGTTAGCTATGCTTAGATGCTTAACAACAGACTTAATCCTTCATGGAAAAATCCAAACAACTGAAACAAGAGCTAAAGAAGTTAAAGCGATTGCAGATAGTATTATATCACTTGCAGTTAAAGAAAAAGACAACTTCGAAATGGTAGATGTTAAAGTTGTAACAGCTAAATTAGATTCTAAAGGAAATAAAGAAACTGAAAAAGCAACTAGCAAAAATGGTAAAGAATACTTAAAAGTTGTAAAAGAAGAAAAAACAGTATCAAGACAAAAAGATATGCCAACAAGATTAAATGCAAGAAAGAAAATCATGAGAATGGTTAACAAAGTAAAAGATGAAAAAGGTAAAAACATTGATTTACCAAGTAAACTATTTAATGAAATTGCACCAAAATATGAATCAAGAGTTGGTGGTTATACAAGAATTATTAAAATAGGACAAAGAAGAGGAGACGCAGCTCCAATAGTAATCCTAGAATTAGTATAATTTAAATAAATTAAATATTATCAAGAGTGGACGAGAGAATCGGCTTTATGACTCCACAGCAACCTAAAATTTTAAGGTGCTAATACCGACAAAGCAGGGTGCTTTGAATGATGATTTTATTAATGTATAAAATAAGATAAGAACCTTTGCAAATTAGCATAGGTTTTTATTTTTTTAATATGTTTACATAGGTAAGACAATATAGCTTCACGTGGTTATTACATTAGAACTAGCAAAAAAATCTTTTCAAACTATATTTTATAAACCTTGGTGTCGCAATCTACTTTTTATAATTCTATATGTAGATTGCTCCAAATCGCACTCGCAACTTTAGGAGTTGCTCGTTTGGTCGCTTACGCGGTTTAAAAATATAGTTTTACAAGATAGTTTTTGCTATTATAGAAGAAGTGGATTTTGTAGACAACAAAAATAAATGCAAATTTTAACAAAGTAAGAAACGAGGAAAATAAAATGAGAAAACTATTTACTAGTGAAAGTGTAACAGAGGGACATCCAGATAAGCTATGTGATTACATATCAGATAGTGTATTAGATGCATGCTTATCACAAGATGAGAATTCAAGAGTAGCGTGTGAAACTGTAGCAGGAAAAGGCGAAGTAGTAATTACAGGAGAGATTACTTCAAATGCAGATATAGATATAGAGCAAATAGCAAGAAATGCAATTAAAGAAATAGGATATGATAATAAAGACACAGATATAGATTATAAAACTTGTAAAGTTCATATAAATATTTGTAAACAGTCACCAGATATTGCCCTAGGTGTAAATAAATCTTTAGAAGACAAAGCAGGTGAAAGTGTTGCATCAGAAGGGGCAGGAGACCAAGGTATTATGTTTGGTTACGCATGTGACGAAACAGATGCATATATGCCACTTCCTATTTATCTTGCACATAAAATTGCAAAACGTTTAACAGATGTTAGAAAACAAAATATATTGCACTACCTAAGACCAGATGGTAAAACACAAGTAACAGTAGAATATGAAAACGATATTCCTGTTAGAGTAGATACAGTAGTAGTTTCAACTCAACATACTGAAGATGTAGATTTAAATATTTTAAGAAAAGATATTATAGAAAGAGTAATAAAAGAAGTAGTTCCAGAAAGCTTGCTAGATGAAAACACAAAATATTATATAAATCCAACAGGTAGATTTGTAATAGGAGGACCATTAGGAGATAGTGGGTTAACAGGAAGAAAAATTATTGTAGATACATATGGTGGTTACAGTCGCCATGGTGGAGGTGCATTTTCTGGAAAAGATTCAACAAAAGTGGATAGATCGGCAGCATACATGGCAAGATTTATTGCTAAAAATATTGTTGCAAATGGATATGCTAAAAAGTGTGAAATACAGTTTAGTTATGCAATTGGTGTAGCAAAACCTGTATCAATATATGTAGATACTTTTGGAACAGGAACAGTACCAGAACAAGAATTAGTAGATTTAATTTATAAAAGATTTGAATTAACTCCAAGAGGAATTATAGAATATTTAGGACTTAAAAAACCAATATTTACAAAAACTACAAATTATGGACATTTTGGAAAAATCGATTTACCTTGGGAAAGAGTTATAAAAATGTAATTTGTTATTTTAAAAAATAATTAGTAAACAGCTGTCTTTAAATAAGACAGCTGTTTATTAATTATTTATAATAACTTTAGATATATCATATATAAGTTTTAATTTTTCTGGTGGACAATTTTTTAGTAAGCTAGAAAAATCACTATTTAAGTAGCCTTTAGAAGCACTAGAAGAACCATTCAAAATTTCTCCTTCAGATACATCTAATAAGGCACAAATTTGAGATAATCTTTTTAAGTTGATTTCTGTAGTTCCACGTTCTACTCTACTTAAAAAGGCAATTGAAACATCTAATTTTTCAGCCAATACTTCTTGAGTAAGTCCCTTATTAATTCTTGCATTATGAATTCTTGAGCCAATTAATTTATAATCTAATGCCATATTTATATCAATCCTTTCATTGTTATGAATATAGCATTTATAGGTATAATTTAACAGAAACTAATAAGTAAATATATACTACCAGTAAAATTATTTGATGAAAATCTTCAAAAACATATCTACGACGGCTTTTATATGTTGGTTTTCGGTATATAAATTAACTAGAATTTTATTAGTAAATGGTATTTTCCAAAGTAAAAATCCAATTGCTATAATGCAGAAAATAGTGATTATAAAAGCGATAAAGTCTTTGATTAAATTTTCTTTATTATATTTAATAGATTTTTTATTGTATGTATTGTTAGGTCTATAGTAAGTGTATGAAGTGTTTTGCGCTATATTATTATTAATATTACCTATATTTGTTTTATTATTCATAGTTTCATTTGTAAAATTATAGTTGAAACCATGACTTTGTGAAAAATGCAGATTATGCTCTTTTTCATACTCTAATTCATTCTGTAGTTCAATAACTAAAGACTTCAACTCTTCATTTTTATTTACTAAAGCTTCTAACATACTGTTTTCTTCGTAATCAAGTTCTATATCATAATTTTTTCTAGCCTCTTCATTAGATAAAATCTCATATGCTTCATTGAGCTCTTTGAATTTATCTTCAGCCCATTTTTTCTTATCTTCTGGTTGTGTATCTGGATGATATCTTTTAGCTAAAATTTTAAATGCTTTATCTATAATTTCTTTAGAGGCTTTAACATCAACTTCTAGTATTTCATAATAATTTTTCATCATATTCTCCTTTTGTAATCCTCCTATATAATAGCATAAAACATATTAAAAATACAATCAATATTAATTAAAATAAACTAACGAATTGAAATTATTAAAATAGTTTTAATTAAAATAAAAATATTGCTTGCAAAAAATATAAACATAGTATAAAATAATTACAGAAAATTTGTTTGTAAAGTTTAGGAGGGAATATGATAGCATATATAAAAGGAACATTAGAAATGAAATTTGATAACTATGTTGTAATAGATGTTAATGGAGTAGGTTACAAAATATTTATGGGAGAAAAAGCCATAGAAGAATTAGGTAATATTGGAGATACAGTAAAAGTACATACACATTACCATGTAAGAGAAGATGATATTAGTTTATATGGATTTGTATCAAATGAAGAATTAAAAATGTTTGAGTTATTGTTAGGAGTCAGCGGAATTGGAGCAAAATCTGCACTTACAATGTTATCAAATATAACACCTTCTAGCTTTGCACTTGCAGTTATAACGAATGATACATCAAAATTAGTAAAAATTCCAGGAGTAGGAGCAAAATCTGCTGCAAGAATTATATTGGAATTAAAAGATAAATTAAAGACAATGGAAGCAAAGAGTGAAGGTAAAAATGAACCAATACAAGAAGCAATTGTAGATGATACAAAAGTTCAAGAAGCAATATCGGCACTACAAGTATTAGGATACAACAAAAAGGAAATAGAAAAAGCATTAGAAAAGCTAGATGCAAAAGATTTATCAGTAGAAGATATGATTAGAAAAGGACTAGCTGTACTAGGTAGATAGAGGAGGTTTTTATGGACTTATCACAACCACTAGCATATAGAATGAGACCAAAGACATTAGATGAATATGTTGGACAAGAGCATATATTAGGAAAAGATAAAATTTTATATAGAACAATTAAGGCAGATAGATTATCAAGCATTATTTTATGGGGACCTCCAGGGTGTGGAAAAACATCACTTGCAAGGGTAATTAGTGAAACAACAAAATATAAATTTACAAAAATTAATGCTGTAACATCAGGAGTAGGAGAAATAAAAAAAGCAGTTGAAGAAGCAAAAAATGTATTCTTGAACCCAAGTGGAAAGTGTATTTTATTTATAGATGAAATTCATCGTTTCAACAAATTACAACAAGATGCGCTTCTTCCATTTGTAGAAGATGGAACAGTTATATTAATAGGCGCAACAACAGAAAATCCATACTTTGAAGTAAATAAAGCTTTAATTTCAAGATCAATGGTATTTAAACTAGAACCATTAACGACTAATGATATTTTTAAAGTGTTAAAAATGTCTTTAGAAAGAGAAGATGGGCTAAAGAGTTTTAATGTGAAAATAGATGATGAAACCTTACAAAAAATTGCAGAAGTATCAGTAGGAGATGTGAGAACAGCATTAAACGGGCTAGAAGTAGCGGTTCTTACAACAAAAGTTGATTCTGATGGATATATACATATTACAAACGAAATTGCAAAAGATTGTATAAGAAAAAGAAAAGCGATTTTTGATAAAAACGGAGATAGTCATTATGATAATATTAGTGCATTTATTAAATCTATGAGAGGAAGCGACCCAGATGCTGCAGTATTTTATCTAGCAAGAGCATTAAATGGAGGAGAAGACCCAGTATTTTTGGCAAGAAGAATTGTAATTGCGGCAGCAGAGGATGTTGGAATGGCAAATCCAAATGCACTAGTTGTTGCTACATCAGCAATGCAAGCTGTAACAATGGTTGGAATGCCAGAAGCAAGAATTATTTTAAGTGAAGCGGCAGTATATCTTGCAACATCTAAAAAATCTAATGCAAGTTATCTTGCAATTAATAAAGCAATGGAAGATGTTGCATCAAAAGATACAGGAGAGATACCAATGCATATTAGAAATGCGCCTGCAGAAGGAATGGAACAATTTGGCTATGGAGATGGTTACAAATATCCACATGATTACCCAGGACATGTTGTAGAGCAACAATATTTACCAGATAAGATGTTAGGAACAAAATATTATATAAAAGATGATACGGTTGATTAGAACTACGTTTTGTAGTTCTTTTTTTGTTTTTCAAAGATTAATAATCATAAATATTATTTTTTTATACCTTGGTGTCGCAACCTACGTTTTCAATTTTCATATGTAGGTTGCTCCAATTCGCACTCGCAACTTAAAAAGTTGCTCGCTTGATCGCTTACGCGGTATTGCAAAAATAATATTTATGATTTATTAATCTTTTCCCAACTTAAATATATTCGGAAAACAGCTTCACGTGTATGATGTGCTTTTCGTCTGCGAGCCTGTCGAGCAACGAAAATGCCCATCATACAGCAAGATGAAGCGGATTTACATGCAAATATTAATAATTGCATAGTATAAAAAATTTAAAACTTACAAATACTAAAAAGAAAAAAATAAAGGTGTAAATAAATGTTAAAAAAGATAATAATTGGTTTTATTGCAGGAATTGTAAGTGGTCTTTTTGCATCAGGAGGAGGAATGATTGTTGTTCCTGCTCTTGTATATTTATTAAATGTAGAAGAAGCAAAAGCAAGAGCAACATCACTTTTGGTAATATTACCCATGGTAATAACTAGTGGAATTTTTTATTATAAAAATGATTATATGGATTGGAAAATTGGGATTTTATGTGCAATTGGAGGAATGTTTGGAGGATTTTTAGGTTCTAAATATTTAAATAAAATCCCTGTGCTTTATTTAAAATTATCCTTTACAATTTTTTTAGTTTATGTATCAGTTAAAATGATAATTGGATAGGAGGCAGTATGCTAGAAGTATTAATAGGTGTAATATCTGGTCTTGTTAGTCGGAATGGGTATGGGAGGAGGAACTATTTTAATATTATGCCTTTCTATGTTTATGGGGATTGAACAACATATTGCACAAGCAACAAATTTAGTGTTTTTTATTCCAACATCAATTATAGCTATTTTAACGAATATTAAGCAAAAGAATATAGATTTTAAAAATGGAATTCCAATTGCAATATTTGGTATAGCTGGTGCTATTATTGGAGCAATTATATCTACTAAATTAGATGTTAAAGATTTAAAAAGGTATTTTGGAATTTTTTTAGCATTAATTGCAATTTGGGAAATTTATTCTTTGGTAAAAAAGTATAAACAGGAAAAAATAAGACATAATA
>JAAWOE010000006.1 GCA_022799315.1 Clostridia bacterium
ATTAACTGGTACAAAAACAGCTAAAGAAATATCAAAAGTAATATATGAATTTTTAATTCAGAATAACATAAACGAAGTATTATTAACTAAGGCAAAGGACTTAGAAGAAATAGGAGAATTAGAACTTGCAGGTTTATATAAAACAAGTTGGGATATATTAATAGATGTTTTAGATGAAATTGTTCTAGTATTAAATGAAGATAAAATAACATTTGAGGAATATGTAAAAGCCCTAAAAGTTGGCTTACAAAATAGTGGTTTAGGAAGTATTCCTATGACCTCTGACCAGGTTATAGTAGGTGATGTAGATAGATCAAGAACACACAAAGTAAGAGCGGTATTTATAATAGGATTAAATGATGGAGTATTTCCAAGTGTGAATAGAGATGAAGGATTCTTTAATGATAAAGATAGAGATTATTTAAAAGAAAATGGATTAGAACTTGCAAAGGGAACTAAAAGTCAAATATCTGAAGAAAACTTTAACATATATAAAGCTTTATTAGTAGCAGAAGAAAAATTATATTTATCATATGCTTCTTCAGATAACTTAGGAAAATCATTAAGACCATCAATGCTTGTAGCTAAAATCAAAAAAATGTATCCTAGTATTCACGAATCAAGTGATATAATAAAACAAGCAGATAGTGTTACTACTAAAAAAGCAACTTTTGAAGATTTATTAGAAAACATTAGAAAATCAAAAGATAATGAAGAAATTAATCCAATATGGTTTGAATTATATAATTTATATAGTAATGACAGTGAGTATAAAGATAAGCTAGAAGCGGCAATTAAAGGCCTAGATTATACAAACAAAACTGTAAATATAAATAAAGAAAACTTAGAAAAATTATATGGAAAAACTTTAACTACAAGTATTTCTAAACTTGAGCAATATAAGAGATGTGCATTTTCATTTTTCTTAAAATATGGGTTACAATTATCAGATAAAAGCTTATTTAAAATAGAAAGCTTAGATACAGGGACATTTATGCATGATATTATAGATGAGTTCTTTGACCAAGTAATACAAAGAGAAATTAAACTTTCAGAGATGGAAGATAGTAAAATAGAGGAAATTGTAAATAGTATTATTAATGAAAAGTTAACATTAAACAGAAACTATATTTTTACAGGTACAGCAAAATATAGAATTCTAACTAATAGATTAAAAAAAGTAATATTAAAATCCATAACATACATTATACAAACTATTAAAGATAGCGATTTTGAAGTGTTTGGTAACGAAGTGGAATTTAATAAAAACAAAAAATATAAGCCTATAGAAATAGAATTAGAAGATGGTAAAAAGGTTGAACTTGTTGGAAAAATTGACAGAATAGATTTAGCAAAAGGAAAAGATGGAAAATATATTAGAATAATAGATTATAAATCTAGCATTAAGAACATAGACTTAAATGAAGTTGTTGCAGGTTTACAAATTCAGCTTCTTACATATTTAGATGCAGTAACAAAATTAGAAGATGTTATACCAGCAGGAATATTATATTTTAATCTAATTGATCCAATTGTTAAAGCAGATAGAAACATGAGTGATTCTGAAATTGAACAAGAAATAAAGAAACAATTTAAAATGCAAGGGTTAATACTTGCAGATGTAAATGTTGTAAGAATGATGGATAAAAAACTTGAAAAAGGAGCATCAAATATAGTTCCAGCATATATAGATTCAAGTGATTCTTTAAGTTATACAAGGTCTAGTGCTGTGACAAAAGAACAATTTAGTAATTTGCAAAAATATACTAATAAAATAATAAAGCAAATAGCAAAAGAGATTTTAAGTGGAAACATAGATATAAAGCCATCATACAATACTAAAAATAAGAAAACACCTTGCGAATATTGTAAATACAAATCAATATGTAATTTTGATCCAAATTGTAATTCATATTACTATATACAAAATAGGGACAAAGAGCAAATTTTAGAAGAAATAAAAAATGCATAAACATATTGACAATATGGAAAAGATTACGTATAATATAAGTAGATAAAAAAGAGAAAAAGGCTAAACCTTTTCCTCAGTGTTTTTGGAATTGAAGTTTGATTTGGTTGGTCGTACTTCAATTCTTTTTCTATGTATACAAATACTATAACCGAACAAGTCCAATTAAAAATACTGTAATACCTATAGAAAGAATTACTAATGCAATTCCAACACATAACTCCATTTATCTCACCTCCTTAGGATAGCATATTTAACATTACTAAATAAATAATGCTAATGGATACTATCATAAAGTCATGGTGAGAATTCCAACAACAAAACAAATGTATCACAGCCAATACAAAAAGTCAACAATATTTTACAAAAAAACAAAATAGAAAGATTGACATTTACAAAGCTTAATAATAAAATAATATAAAAGTGTAAGTCTATATAAGGTTAAAGTTTAATACAATATAAAAAGGAGAAAGTTGAATGCAAGATTTATCAAATGACGTAGTTGTTCATATAAAGAAAAATGGAACCGAATATTTACAATTTAGAAGACTACTAGAATATCCAGAATTAGTCCATTGTTATACATTAAAAGCAAATGGCTTTGATATAGCAGGAAATGATACATACAAAGAAAAAAGAGATATACTTTATTCTAATTTTGAAAAACTTGCAAAAGCATTAAATATAGATAAAGATACAATAATAAGACCATATCAAACACATACCAATATAGTAGAGTCTATAAAAGAAGTATGGTATGATAATCATGAAAGAAAGATTTCTATTTTTCCAAAAGAATTAACAAATGTGGATGGATTGATAACTAACCAAAAAGATATAACGTTTTCATTAAGTTTTGCAGATTGCACACCAATATACTTATATGACCCAGTAAAAAAGGTAATTGGCAATATCCATTCTGGTTGGAAGGGAACTTTAACACGAATTGGAAAAAATGCAGTAGAAAAAATGATAGAAGAATATAATTGTAATACAAAGGATATAATTTGCTGTATAGGACCATGCATTAAAAAATGCCATTTTGAAGTATCAAAAGATGTAGCAGATTTATTCAAAGAAGAATTTTGCGAGATGGAAGATATAAATGAAATTATTACTTGTATCAATGACCTAGAACAAAAATATGTAATAGATACTACAAGAATTAATCAAAACATGCTGAGAGAAGCAGGACTTTTAAAAGAAAATATTATTGATAGTGGTATATGTACAGTATGTAATTCGAAATATATGCATTCATATAGAGCATATAAAGAAAAAGCAGGAAGGAATACTGCTATTTTAGGTCTAAGAAAATAAAGGAGGAAATAAGATTATGCGTTATCCAGAAAAGTTAAAAATAGGAGATACAATAGGAATTTGTGCGCCTTCTAGTGGAACAGTAGAACCAGACAAATTAGAAAAATTAGATAAAGCGATAGAACAATTTAAAAAGCTTGGATATAAAGTAATTGAAACTGCAAGTGTTAGAAAAGATAAACAAGGAAGAAGTGCAGAAGGGGTAGTAAGAGCACAAGAATTTATGGAGCTTTGGGAAAACGAAGATGTAAAACTAATAATATATGCTGGCGGTGGAGATTTCTTAATGGAAATGCTAGATTATATAGACTTTAGCAAATTAAAGAAAAGTAAGCCAAAGTGGACACAAGGATTTTCAGATATTACACACATAAGTTTCTTACTAAATACAATTTGTGATATACCAAGTATATATTGTGAGAATGTAAAAGATTATGGAATGTCAATATGGTATAAAAACTTAGAAGATGCTTTAAAAATTGCATCAGGTAAAGAAATCATACAAAACTCTTTTGAAAAATATCAAGACGAAAAAGAAGATAATATGGATGGAACATATAATTTAACAAATGAAGTAGAATGGAAAAACATAACAGGCGAACCAAGAGTAGAGATAAAAGGAAGAGCAATAGGTGGTTGCCTAGATTGCGTAGATACTTTAATTGGAACAGAATTTGATAAAGTAAAGGAATATGTAGAAAAATACAGAAATGACGGTATTGTATGGTTTTTAGAATGTTATGAAATGAATACCCCATTATTACAAAGAATTTTATGGAAAATGAAACATGCAGGATATTTTAAAAATTGTAAAGGAATTATTTTTGGAAGGTCTCTTATGATGAGAGAAGATTATAATGTAGATGAAGAACAAGCAATACTAGACGCCATAGGAGATTTAGGGTTGCCAATTATTACTGGTGTAGACATAGGCCATGTGCCACCACAACTTGCAATAACACAAGGAGCAATTTTGAAAATCACATCTGAAAATGGAAAAGGAACTGTAGAAACATATTTTGAATAAAAGGAAGTAATAAAAATGCCATCATCAATAATACATTTATGTATTGCAAAAGAAGTAGCAAAACAAATAAAAGTAAATAAAGAAGAATTTCTATACGGAAATATTTTGCCAGACCAAGCAATAGTAAAGAGTTATAAAGAAAAAGATAAATTACATTTTTATAAAAAGGTTACTATTGATAATATAACAAAAGAAAATGTTGACTTAGAAGAATTTTTATCTGTTCATCAAAAAGATTTAAATGATAGTGTTAGTTTAGGTATTTATAGTCATTTTATTACTGATCATTTATGGATAAAAAATTTTATTATTAAGCATTTAATTAATATAGACGGTAAAATATATTTAAAAACTAAAAGGGGAAATTTAAGAAACAATAGAATTACAGTGTATATTGATTATGATAAAATGAACGAATGGCTAATTGAAAAATATGATATATCTTGCGAATTTATTAAAACGGTTAAATATAATGGGAATTTTAAAGAGATATATAATTTACCAAAAGAAAAAATTTACGAAAAAGAAAATGGATTTATACAAAATACAAGAAAAGGCGAAATGGATATATTTTCTAAAGAAGAAGTTGAAGGATTTATAAAGAAAACAGCAATAGAAGTAGTTAAAAAAATAAAAGATTTAGAAATAAAAGGAGTATAATCTATGTATGAAACATGGGAAGAATTAGAACAATCAATTGTAGAATGCAAGAAGTGTAAGTTATGTAGTAATAGAACAAATATTGTATTTGGAACAGGAGAAAAGCAAGCGGATTTAATGTTTATAGGTGAAGGGCCGGGTGCAGACGAGGATAAACTTCGGAGAGCCATTTGTAGGAAAAGCAGGGAAGCTAATGGATATGGCATTTTGCGGAATTGGAATAGACAGACAAGAAGTATATATTGCAAATATTGTAAAATGCAGACCACCACAAAACAGAAATCCAGAAAAAGATGAAGCAATAGCCTGTATGGACTATTTACGAAATCAGGTAATGCTAGTAAAGCCAAAAATTATTGTATTACTTGGAAGTGTAGCATTAAAAAATATTTTAGGCGAAGAATATGGAATTACAGCATCTAGAGGAAATTGGGTAGAGCAAAAGGGTATAATGTATATGCCAACGTGGCACCCAGCAGCACTTCTTCGTGATGACAACAAAAAAATAGAATTTTGGAATGATTTAAAAGAAGTAAAAAGAAAAATTGAAGAAATAAAATAGAAGTACTGACAATTTGGCAACAACAAATTATAATACCTATAGAAAGAACCACTAATGTTATGTAGATACATAACTCCATTTGTCTCACATCCCTAGAATAGCATAATAATATTATAAAGTCATAGTGAGACAAAACATGAAAAACGGGGGAGCGCAAGCTCACCCGTTTTAAAAATACTTTTAATAGCAACTGTTGTGTTTGGTGTTAGTCCGGAAATGAACCGATAAGAGGATTTCTCACAGAGTAAGATCCATTGCGACACCGAACAACGTCTCGGCTCTGTAAAAGATTCAATGTGTCAGTTACATATTCTTTAATTAAAGAGATGTTGTCGTAAAACTCAGAACCTTTAAGATAGTAATTAATAGTCTGTATTACATCATCTTTTTTAAAAGACTTACACTGACGGAAAATAATACCTGTTACAAGGTTTTGCAAATCCTGTTTATTTTTTACATCTTCGTTATGTTTAACGTTTGCCATATTGCTTACCTCCTTTGTCGTATTGATGTAAAAGTTGCTAAAGTATTCACCTCCTTCAATAAATAATTAGTTTGTTTGAATCAATATATAAACGTATAAAACGTTGAAACAATTATATCACATATTTGAGATTATGTATACAACATTATAAATATGTATAGTATAATAATTTTATTAAAATCGCTTTTACAAAAAAACAATAGCAAACTTGCAAAAGATAACATAAAATGGTATAATATAAGTAGTTATAAAACAAAGCACAAAAAGTCCCAATATGATAGTAGTATAAAATCAAAACTGGGCAGAAAAGGAGAACATTATGACAGTAGAGCAACATTTTGCAAGAATGCAACAAGAGTATGACAGATTAGATAAACGGACAAAAGAGACAGCTGTAGAAGTAGGGGAAAGGTATATGTCACTACAAGGGCTGCTTGATGAAACAAGAGAAGCATATGCGGGACTGGACGAAAGGAAGAAAGCCAATATCCATGTAGATTCTACTACAGGCATAATGACATCTTCTGGTGATCCAGTAGCGGCAATAATGGCATGTGTGGTTGGACGTTTCGCAACAAAATAATTAGTGTTCTTTTAAAAGGGCTCCATATAGGAGCTCTTTTATTTAGTGATTAGATTACAAATTGAATGATTAGTCAAAACGGATTGACTTTCTTTTTTGTTCATATTAAAATAATGCTAGTAAAATTTTATGGAGAAAAGTTATGAAATATAGTAAAGAAGAAATTAGAAATAAAGCAGACCATTGCTTAGGATGTAAAGTAAAAATGTGCCAGAAGGGATGCCCTTTAGGAAATGATATAACACAGTTTATTGCATATGTAAAAGAAGAAAAATACGAAGAAGCATACCATGTATTATGTGATACTACTGTGCTTTTACCAATTTGTGGTAGAATTTGTCCTCATAAAAGCCAATGTGAAGGAAGTTGCGTACGAGGAATAAAAGGAGAATCTGTAAGTATAGGAAATTTAGAAGCATATCTTGGAGACTTAGCAATTGAAAATGACTATGAAATTCCTAAATTTACTAATCAAAAGAAAAATAAAAAGATAGCAATTGTAGGAGGGGGACCAGCTGGAATAACAGCTGCTGCATACCTTGCAAGATATGGATATGATGTTACAATATATGAAAAATATGATAAACTTGGTGGGATTTTGAGACATGGAATTCCTGAGTTTAGATTACAAAAAGAAGTATTGGATAAACAAATTAAAAAGATATTAGATTTAGGAATAAAAGTAAAATATGAACAAGCTTTAGGAAAAGATTATACACTAGAAGTCTTAGAAAAAGAATATGATGCAATATTTCTTGGATTTGGTGCTAATATTTCTTCTAAAATGGGAATACAGGGAGAAGAATTAAATGGAGTATATGGCGGAAATGAATTATTAGAGCATAATACTCATCCAGATTATACAGGTAAAAAAGTAGCTGTTATTGGTGGAGGAAATGTTGCTATGGATACATCAAGAACAATTAAAAGATTAGGAGCAGACGAAGTAACAGTTATATATAGAAGGGCAGAAAAACAAATGCCGGCAGAAAAAAAAGAGATAGAAGATGCAAAAGCCGAAGGTGTTAAATTCTTATTCCAAACAAACTTGGTTAGTATAATAGGACAAGAAAAAGTAGAGAAAATAGAATGTATTAAAACTGAACTTATAAAAAAAGAAGGAGAAACAAGAGAAGTACCAGTTGATATAAAGGATAGTAATTATGAAATTCAAATGGATTATGTTGTAATGGCAGTAGGTTCTAAAACAGAAGAAACTATAGTAAAGTCTTTAGAAGTAGAACTAACTTCATGGGGAAATATAAAAGTAGATGAAAATTATATGACATCAAGAAATAAGGTTTTTGCAGGAGGGGACTTAAGTGGTACAAAACAAACCGTAGCTTGGGCAAGCCGTTCTGGAAGAGAAGCAGCAAATGCTATTATGAAGTATTTGGAGAAATAAATGTATTGCATTTATTAATATGATGAGTAGATTGAACGATAATCAATAGTATACAAAAAGGTCGATGTTTTACATCGACCTTAATTTGTTACATTTTCATAAGAACTACCGTATCCAAGCAATTTCTTGAATTTCCTAAATAAATTATATAAAAAATTATTTTTTACAGGAATAAGAGCAGTTTCATTATTATTATCAAATATTCTTTCTAATGCAGCCATTTTACTAATATAATAATCATTAAAGAAAGTATAATTAGAAGTAACACCAATTAAATCTTTATAATTGTATAATTTTCTTCTATAACTTTCGATTTGTTCTATATTAACAACATTTTCAAAGTAATTATCAAAATAACTTGTTAATATCAAATTTTGCGTATTAATAAATAACTCACTGATTTTACTGCGTAAATGAGAAATATCTTTTTCAATTTTTGCAATAGATTTTATAGATATGTCACTATTTCTAAGCTTTAGAGCTTCTATACTTAAAGAGTCTTCCAAAGTTATAAGTTTATCCAAATTATTTTGTACAGTATAAAAAGTTTTTTCAGAAGTTAAAGAAATAAATTTTCTTTTAAAGCTATCATTACTATATAAAGTACTATTAAATAATGCATATTCACCAGTAATATAAGACATTTGACTGATTAAGTTACATTCTAAAGAATAATAGTATGGACTAGCAGTAGGTAATGTAATATCAAAGTATTTAACCGTGTCAATTTTTTCACCTAAAGCTTTTGAACTCATAAGTTGAACTGCAGCTTCATTTAAAGCCATACCAGGCAATTTAGAACTTGTAAAATCGCAAAGACCTAAATGTATTAAATTGTTTTTTGTATCTCTTAATTCTTGCAAATAATGAATACATTCATGAGTTGCAAAAGAATCTATATTAGAAAAATCTATATCATCACTAAAATAAATAGAAGAATTTCTATAATAATATTTAGCACAAGACATGCCAGCAGGTATTTTTGCAATATACATATTTAGTCTTGAAAGTTTAATGAATAAGTCATTGCAATTTAAATTTTGCTCTGGAAATGCCATTACAAGTTTTGTCGCAACATTTTTTGCAATACTAATAACACTAAGAGTATCTAGTGGTTTTATTACTTCTATTCCTTCTTTTTTTAGTTCTGAATTTATACTCATTTTTATCATTTTCTCCTTAGTAAATTAACATTAGTATTATACAACAAATTTGAACTTTATGTGTTAAGCAAGTGTTAAACTTTTGTTACGTTTTTATGACAGAACAATTTGTAAGAATTGAATTATTTATGTATACATGATATAATAGTAACAACCTAAAGAAGGAGGTATAAAAGTATGATGTTTGAAACATGCAAACATTATAAACCGATATACAATGGAAAATACTTTGATCAGCCTATTGTATATAACGGTCGGAACTTCATATTAACATTGGTTAGGAAAGGAAAACCGGGAGAAACGTATCTTATTATTAATAATGGATGGAGCATTAAAGATCCATTCTGTGCCCCAGTAAAACCTGACTACCAAAATGCATGGATATTCGGTTTGTATTATAAACTGAGTAATCCGAAAAAATCATTCCCCAAAAGGCGACGGGTGAAAAGTCTCCTAAGAAATAACCCTGAGTTTTTTGGATGCGAGGGATTATATGATGCGCAAATGGAACTGATGCAACTGTTGGAGGAACAAATGGCTTCAAACTATGTTATATTAGTTGGTTTTACGAAGTCGGCGGCTATGATACTTAATCATGCAAAGTATTCTCAAAGGGTGTTGGTGGATGCAATATGTCCGATGTTTGAAGGGACGCTTTCAACAATGCCCAATGTAATGAAGAGATACTTAAAGTGGTTTTATCATTGCATTGGATGGATATTAACAGAGCATATTGCAGATGAAGACATTAGTGTTAACTCGCCATATCTGCTGGAGGCAGATTATTCTGGGTTAAATCCGGAGCAGGTTACCATAGTAAGGTCTACATTAGATGCAAGAGTGCCCCATACATGGAAGGAAGTATGGAATCCTGCAAATCTGTTCTTTTTATTAACCTCTCCTATCATGGATAAGGCGATTAGAGAGAACTGCTATGATGATACAGGTTATCGCTCAAACGGTTTTTTATCATTCAAGACGCAGACGCCCCAATTTAAGGTCTCTAACATTATAACGTTGTATTCAAGCATGCCGGTGACTCTCAATCATCCGCAGGTGAGAGCGTTGATTAAATCCCAAATTAAGCAACAGAATGAAAAGAGTTTCAAACAAGGAAGAGAAGGCTGATTATTAGCCTCATCCCCCACTAAGCTTACATATGCTTAGTGGGGGCTTCTGTTTAAATTCTATATAAGGAATACCATGGAGTTCTATGAATAAATATAAATAGATACAGATTATAAAAACTGGAAAAATGTTAATGAATGTGATATAATATATGTAGATGTAGCTTTTTGTATCAGTCCAATAAAAACAGGAGGAAGAGAAATGACAGATTTTTATTACAACAATGAGGAACGGTTACTGCAACTTCAGGGGGAGATCCTTGGAGATGAAGGAGAATTGTGGCGAATAATTACACCACAAAATGTGGATGTGTATAAGTTCCTAATCTCTATGAGTATAGAAAGAGGATTGCATATTAACCATAAGGCCTACATGAAGGTGAAGGAATATGCGGTATATGCCGACTGTACCATTCAAAACAGAGTGTTTTTTGAAAAGTACGATTCATACCCAAGGGATATCTTATACTTCCATAACTTCATGGAAAGGGCAAGCAAAGACACCGAATTTCTTAGTGTATACTATACCTATTTTAGCAAAGCTGCGTAAAACGGAGCAAAATTGGACAAAACGGCGGGGGATGTGTTTCCCCGCCGTTTATTATAGTTCTTATTTTACAACAATATTGTAAATCTTATTTTTAACATAAATTTCTTTTACAATTGTCTTTCCTTCTAAGTAAGAAGCAACTTGTTTATGTGCAATTTCTTTTACTTCTTCTTCTGGTAAGTTAAGTGCAATATCAACACTACTTCTTAATTTTCCATTTACTTGAATTGGAAGATTAAATGTATCCTCTTTTATCTTTTCCTCATCATATTTTGGCCAAGTAGAATATGTAATAGATTCTTTATTTCCAAGTAATTGCCATAGTTCTTCTGTAATATGAGGTGCAACTGGATTTAATAATTGTAAAAATCCAAGAGCATATTTTTTAGGAAGAACGTCTACTTTATAACAAGTATTAATAAAAATCATCATCTGGCTAATTGCTGTATTAAATTCCATATTTTCATAATCATGTGTTACTTTTTTTACTGTGTAATGATAAGCTTTATCAAGTTCTGAATTTTCTGTTTCTTGTATTTTATCAGACTCAGCATATAATCTCCAAACACGATCTATGAATTTTTTAGAACCCTCAATTCCATTTGGGTCCCAAGGTTTTGCAGCATCTATTGGGCCCATAAACATTTCATAAAGTCTTAAAGCATCAGCACCATAGTTTTTAACCATATCATCAGGATTAACTACATTTCCTTTTGATTTACTCATTTTTTCACCATTAGAACCTAAAATCATACCTTGGTGACGAAGTTTATAAAATGGTTCTTTTTCGGTTACAAAGCCTTTATTATATAAGTATTGGTTCCAAAATCTAGAATACAATAAGTGACCTACAGCATGTTCTGGTCCACCCATATATAAATCAACTGGCATCCAGTGTTTAATTAATTCTTCTGATGCAATTTCATTATCGTTATGTGGGTCAATATAACGTAAGAAATACCAACTAGAACCAGCAGAACCAGGCATAGTAGAGGTTTCTCTTTTTCCTTGTTTATTATCATCTGAAATATTTACCCAATCAGTTGCTTTATCTAAAGGAGAAGCTCCTGTTTTTGAAGGACTATAGTCTTCAAGTTCTGGTAAAACAAGTGGCAATTCATTATCTTCTAGTACCTTCATACCATCTTCATAATGGATAATTGGAATTGGTTCACCCCAATAACGTTGTCTTGCAAAAATCCATTCACGTAATTTATAATTAACTTTCTTTGCTCCAATATTATTTTCTTCAAGCCAAGCAAGCATTTTTGAAATGGCATCTTCTTTATTTAATCCATCTAAAAAATCAGAATTAATATGAAGTCCATCTTCTGTAAAAGCTTGTTTTGAAACATCTCCACCATCTAGTACAGGGATAATTTCTATTCCAAATTTAGAAGCAAATTCATAATCTCTTTGGTCATGAGCAGGAACAGCCATAATTGCACCTGTACCATAAGTGGCAAGTACATAATCTGAAATCCAAATAGGAATCTTTTTATTATTAACAGGATTAATTGCATAAGCACCTGTGAATACACCAGTTTTTTCTTTACTTAATTCTGTTCTTTCAAGGTCAGATTTAGAAGCAGCAAGATTAATGTATTCTTGAATTGCAGCTTTTTGTTCTTTAGTTGTAATTGTTTGTACTAATTCATGTTCTGGTGCTAGTACACAATATGTAGCTCCAAATAGAGTATCTGGTCTTGTTGTAAATACTGTAAATGATAAATCATCTGTATCTGCAATTTTAAAAGTTACTTCTGCACCAATAGATTTTCCAATCCAATTACGTTGTATTTCTTTTGTTGATTCTGGCCAATCAATATTATCTAATCCGTTAAGTAGGCTTTCAGCATATTTTGGTATATCTAGTACCCATTGTTTCATATTTTTACGTACAACTGGGTAACCACCACGTTCGCTTTTTCCGTTAATAACTTCGTCATTTGCAAGAACTGTTCCTAATTCCTCGCACCAGTTAACAGGCATTTCAATTAATTTTGCAAGTCCGTCATTATATAATTGCTTAAATATCCATTGTGTCCATTTATAATAGTTTGGGTCTGCTGTTGAAATTTCTCTATCCCAGTCAAATGAAAAACCAAGCATTTTTAATTGTCTTTTAAAAGTTTCAATATTAGCCTCTGTAAATCCTGAAGGATGTTTTCCTGTTTTTATTGCATATTGTTCAGCAGGAAGACCAAATGCATCCCATCCCATAGGGTGAAGTACATTATAACCTTGCATTCTTTTCATTCTAGAAACAATGTCTGTTGCTGTGTATCCCTCTGGGTGACCAACATGTAGACCTTGTCCTGATGGATAAGGGAACATATCTAATGCATAAAACTTTGGTTTTGAAAAATCCCATGCATCTGTTTTAAATGTTTTATTTTCATCCCAATATTTTTGCCATTTTTGCTCTACTTCTTTAAAATTGTATGCCATAAAATCATTCCTTTTCATTTTTAAAATAATATTGGCAATATTATACAACAAAACAATGTAAAAATAAAGGGTAAAAACGAAAAAAATAGGGCAGAAATTATAGATTATTTGTTGACAAAATAATATGCTAATAATAAAATATACTTAAAATAACGAAAGGGGAATAATAAAATGACGAAAGAAAAATTTTTAACAATATTCATAACTATAAGTATGCTAACAAGTATAATATTACCTATTACAGTAAAAGCAACAGGAGAAACAAATACACAGTGGACAGATTTAAACAATGCAAAAATAGAAATTGTAGCGACATCAACAGTTAAAAATCAATCAATAGAAGATGCAACTAGTATAGAGTATAAAGCTAAAATTTCAAATGTTAAATTAAATGCAAATAATACATATTTAGTATATCTCCATCACAAAGATACAGAAATTACGAAAGATAAAGTGCTATATCATTCTCATGCAACAATAGAACCAGGAAAAACAGAAGCAACAATTAATTCTGTATGGATTGATTACTTTTTACAACAAAATAAGGACATTTATGTTAGTATTGTAGAAAGAAAAGGAACAAGTGTAGAAAGTAAAGACTCTAAACTTGTGCTAATGTCTAAAAAAATTGAACGTCCAGAACTATTACCTAAATTAGGAAATAGATTCCACATATTCTTTAATAATCAAAGTACAAATACATTTTTTTGGGCACCAAATGTAAATGAGAAAAATGGGGGCGAAATTGATAGAACATTAAAAATTAAAATAGGACAAGTAGCAGATACTAATATACTAAAAATGATTAAAGAAAATAAATCAAAAGGGTTAGAACAATTATTAAACTATGCAAAAAAGATAAAAAATTATAATTATACAGGTAATATTGAATATCAACATAGCAAAAATGCAGGAATTACAGAAAGCTTGACATCAAAAATGAATCTAATAGATGGAGCATATTATTTTGCATATATTGAGTTAGATGATGAAAAAGGGATATATTATCCAGTAGAAGATATTGCCTTATATAGAGCAAATGGAACAAAAGATTTAATCCGTTTTTCAGATAAAAGTTTTACTTGGAATATACAAGATGATAATAAAGCAGAAGAAAACGATAAAAAAGAAGATAATAATAAACAAGAAAAACCAAATGATAAAGTGACTAACACAATAGATAATACAATAAAAGATGATACACAAGCTACAGGGAAAATACCACAAACAGGGGAAAAAATTGCTTATATAGGAATACTAGCTTTACTAATAGCAGCATCTGGAATAGGATATGTAAAGTATAGACAAAATCAAGATATCAAATAGTTAAGAAATTCGTTATATCAGAAAAATGATATGACGAATTTTTGTATAAAAGATAAAAAACTATTGTAATTAAAAAGACTATATGTTTTAATAAGGTAAATTTCAAAGAGCAACTTAGTAGGACGTAAAAATAAAGATTAATTCTTAATAATTTTCCAAAAAAGAAAAACCAAAACAAGAGTGATAGGAGGTGTAGTAGTACAAAAATAAGACAACTTAATTTGCAACTAAAAAATAGTTGCAAAAAATAAAACAGAGGAGTATAATATATGAGTAGAAAAGAAAAACTATTAAAAAAACTAATGTCAAGACCAAAAGATTTTACATATGATGAAGCAAAAATAGTATTGATACGGATTAGGATTTTGCGAAGATAATAAAGGGAAAACATCAGGCTCACGTGTTGAATTTATTAATGTAAAAGCAAATATATAGATTGATATACACAAGCCTCATCCAAACAACATATTAAAGGAATATCAGATAATTAAATTAATAAAAGATTTGAAAAGGTGGATTGATAGTAATGAATAATGTAATGAGATATAAGGAATATTGGGCAAAAGTTCAGTTCAGTGAAGCAGACAATTGCTTTTGGGGAGAAATAGAAGGGATAAATGATTCTATTTCTTTTGAGGGAAGCAGTGTTGAAGAATTGAGAAGAGATTTTGAAGAAGCCATTGATAGTTATATTGAACATTGTAAAAGATATAATAAAGAGCCACAAAAACAATATAGTGGTAGTTTTAATATAAGGATTGCACCAGAACTTCATAGAGATGCAAGTATGTTATCAAAAATAAAAGATATATCATTAAATCAATTTGTAGAAAGAGCAATTGCAAAAGAAGTAAAATTAAGTTTGAATAAATAATATATTTATAATATAATAGCAAAAGGTGATAAAAATGATTGATATGAAAAAAGCAAGTATGGCATTTTCTGAATATGTAAAGCCATATGATATAACAAACCCAAAAATAGAAATAAAAATAAAACATACATATAGAACCGTAGAAGTAGCAAAAAGAATTGCAGAAGATTTAAAACTAAATGAAGAACAAATTCTACTTGCCGAATTAATTGCATTATTACATGATATAGGTAGATTTGAACAAGTACGTATATATAATACCTTTAAAGATAGAGATAGTATTGACCATGCAGATTTGGGAGTAAAAATCCTATTTGAAGATGGAGCAATCAGAAATTTTATAGAAGATACGAAGTATGATGATATAATATATAAAGCAGTAAAAAATCATAATAAATTTAAAATAGAAGAAGGATTAGATGAAGAAACATTATTACAATGTAAAATAGTGAGAGATGCCGATAAGACAGATATATTTGGGATTTTTGTAGATGATATTGAGAAGGATAAAAATATACTATATAATTATGAAGAAGTAGCAAAACAAAGAGTTACACCAGAAATCATGAAAAAATTTGAACATTATGAACAAGCAGATAGACATGATTTTAAAAATGAAGTTGATGATTATATAAATATAATTTCTTTTATTTTTGATTATAACTTCTTAACAGGACTAAAGATTGTTAAAGATAACAAATATATTGAAAGAACCATGAAACCAATTTGTATTTGTGAAGATACAAAAGAACAAATGGAAAAGATTATTAAAATAGCAAATACATATATTAATGAAAGAATAGAAAAAGGATGTTAAAAAATGCCTAAAAAATTACTAATAACAGAAAAACCATCAGTAGCAATGGAGTTTGCAAAAGCATTAAAAATAAATGCAGTAAGAAAAAATGGATATTTAGAATCAGAAGAATGGATTATTACTTGGTGTGTGGGACATTTAGTTACAATGAGTTATCCAGAAAAATATGATGAAAAATTAAGCAAATGGAGACTAGAAACATTGCCATTTATACCAGATGAGTGGAAATATGAAATAATACCTGCTGTACAAAATCAATTTAATATAGTACAAGAATTACTAAAAAGAGAAGATGTAGAAGAAATATACAATGCGGGGGACTCTGGACGTGAGGGAGAATACATACAAAGACTAGTTTTTATGATGGCAAAACCAAATCCAAATGCAAAAATGAAGAGAGTTTGGATTGATTCTCAAACAGAAGAAGAGATTATAAGAGGAATTAAAGAAGCACGTGATTTATCAGAATATGATAGCTTATCAGATTCTGCATATTTACGTGCAAAAGAAGATTACCTAATAGGAATTAACTTCTCAAGATTATTATCTATTATTTATGGTAGACGAGTAGCAAAAGAGGCAAATCTTGAAAGAGCTTCTATTTCTGTTGGACGTGTTATGACATGTGTATTAGGAATGATTGTGGAAAGAGAAAGAGAAATTAGAAACTTTTTAAAAACCAAATATTATAAAGTAGTAGGAGAATTTGGAGGAGAACAAAGTTCTTTTAAAGCAGAATGGAAAGTAACTGAAAACTCAAAAGTATACAATTCACCAAAATTATATAATGAAACAGGATTCAAAAAGGAAGAAGATGCAAAAGACTTCATTACTTCACTAATTGGAAAAGAAGCAAAAGTTACAGAAGTAAAAAAATCTAAGCAAAAAGAAAATGCACCATTACTTTTTAATCTTGCTGAAATTCAAAATGAATGTACAAAACGTTTCAAAATTAAACCAGACGAGACACTAGAAATAATACAAAACTTATATGAGAAAAAATTAGTAACATACCCAAGAACAGATGCAAGAGTGTTATCAACAGCAGTAGCTAAAGAAATATCAAAGAATTTAAATGGAATTGCAAAAGGTTTTAAGGATGAAGAGATACAAGGCTACATCAAAAAGATGGTGGACGAAAAATATTCTACAAATCTTGTAAAAACAAAGTATGTAAATGATAGCAAAATAACGGACCACTATGCAATTACACCAACAGGCCAAGGATACGAAAACTATGACAAATTACCAGAATTACAAAAACAAGTGTATAAAGTAATTGTAAAACGTTTTTTAGCAATATTTTATCCATCAGCAGAGTTTAATAAAATAGCAGTAACAATAAATATTGAAAACGAAGTTTTTAACACAAGTGGAAAGGTATGTATAAAACAAGGATATCTAGAAATTCTAAAACCTAAAAATGTGGAAGACAAAAAAGGAAAAGAAGAAGATAATACTGCAGGAGAAGGCCTTGTGTCTGACAAATCAGAAGCAGACCTAAAATCTAATCAAGAATCAGAAAATAATATAGACATATTAAATACATTAAAGAAAGGACAAAATATAGAAGTAGTTAATTTTGAAACAAAGGATTCTGAAACAAGTCCACCAACAAGGTACAATTCTGGTTCTATTATCTTGGCAATGGAAAATGCAGGAAAGTTAATAGAGGATGAAGAACTAAGGGAGCAAATAAAAGGAGCAGGAATTGGAACAAGTGCAACAAGAGCAGAAATTATGAAAAAACTAGAAAAGATAAAGTACATTGAAATTAATTCTAAAACTCAAATTATTACACCAACAAATTATGGCGAAATAATATACGATGTAGTAGCAAACTCTATGAAAGACTTACTAAATCCGAAGTTAACAGCAAGTTGGGAAAAAGGGCTTGATATGGTAGCTAAAAAAGAAATTGAACCAGGTGTATTTATGCGGAAAATTAGAAAGCTATATAAAATCGAAATTTGATAAGTTGGTTGTAAATATGTAGTGCCAAATTTTACAAATTAACGTAATTGTGCTATAATTGTTATAAGTTATGTTAAGTACAAAGTAAAAATAGGAAAGAGAAAAGGAGAGACAACATGGCACGTGTTAAAAGAACTAAAAAATCACGCATTAAACGGTGTGTGAAACGAGCACTAAAAGCAATGACGGTGTTAACAGTATTTCTCTGTGTATCAATGACAGCGTATATGTTTTTACTTGAATACGGAATAGTAAAATTAGATTCTAAAAATCAGGTGAAAGCAGCAGAAATTGTCAAATCTAATGAGGTAGATACAGGTTCTCTGTATAAAGAAAAAGAGAGTAGTGTTAAAACCAAATTGGAAGAGCAGGATGCAGAAAGATACGCACAGAACCAGAGAACAGCAGAGAAAAGTAACGAAGATACTGCAAAAGAAAGCGATGAAGTTTCTGAAAAAGAAGATACTGCCGATACCTCTCCAAAAGTTGTTGAAGTAAAAACTATTGGAGAGGTAAATCAAGAAAATGTTGAGACAGTAGAAAAGGCACTTAAATTAATGCCTCAGGAGCTAATAGATTCTTATGTAGAAAATGACTGGAAAGTATACGTTACTAAAGAAAATCTGCAGCGGGTATACAACTTTGCTAAACCTGCTATGGCAATAACAGATCATACGAACCACTTGATTAAGTATGAGGACAGAGAGAGCATATCAGTATACACAGTGATACATGAAAATGCAGGACATTACTTGGAATCTGCAATTGTTAAAATCACTGGTGTTAACCCTAGCACGACTCAAGAGTTTATGGAAATATACAATGAGGAATGTGCTACATTCAAGGAAAACACAGCAGATCCGGGCTATATAATAACAGATTCAAGAGAGTTTTTTGCAGAAATGGTTTGTTATTATATACTTGATCCGTCCAAATGCACACCGAAAGCTTACGAGTACATTGAAACACAACTGAATATCCTAAAGGAGGAACGCTCATTCTGAGCGTTCCTTGTCTTTATATTAGTGATATTCATAAAAATTTAAAAAATGTAATAGAAATTTTAAAAAATATATTGACAATTTACACTAATACATATTATAATAACAGTTGTCGCAAGACAAGACCAGTTCAAATAAATGCAGATGTGGCGGAACTGGTAGACGCACAGGACTTAAAATCCTGCGAGGGTTAAACCTCGTGCCGGTTCGATTCCGGCCATCTGCACCATTAGAACCTCAAGCGTTTCGTAAGATTAAGCTTGAGGCTTTAATTATAAAAAATTTTGTAGTTCTACAAAAAGTTCTACAAAATTCACAATATTTTATTTTTATAAAATCTTTATTTAGTAGCTTAAATAAGGATTTTTTATTTTCTAACACTTCTAACAATTTTCTTATTTATAACTCCATTTCTTCATCTTCTTTGCTATTTGAATAGGGTTCAGTAAAGTTTAGGCTATTACCAATTACTAATGCTGAATTTTGTTTTGATTCTATATCTACATGAGTGTATATATTAGCTGTAGTATTATAACTAGAATGACCTAGCCATATTTGAATATCTTTCATGCTTACTTTATTTGATAGTAATAAACTAGCACACGAGTGTCTTAAGTCATGAAATCTAATAGGTTTTAAGCTATTATCTTTTAATATTTGATTAAATTTATGCGAAACATAGTCAGGCTTTAGTATAGAACCATCTGTATTAACACAAACATAGCCATCTGCATTTAAGTATGATTTTTTAAATACTTTTTTGTTATATTCTTGATTTATTTTTTCTTCTAAAAGTATTTCTTCTATTTCTGGAATTAAAGGCAATGTCCTATAACTTGATTGATTTTTTGTTTTATCTTCTGCAACAATTTGCAATGTTCCATCTACTTTAGTTTGTGAAATAGTATGTCTAATTATAATCGTTTTATTTTCAAAATCAACTGCATCCCATTTTATACCAAGAGCTTCACTTCGTCTAAGTCCATAGTACGATGCTAGAAGAACAGGCAACTTTATTGAAGTATCTTTTATTGCAACAAATAACTCATTTAATTGTGCTTTATTATAATAAGTTGCTATGTATTGTTCCTTTTTTGGCTTGTCTATTTTGTCTGCTGGATTTGTTAGTATTAATTCACATTTTACTGCATATTGTAAAGCCTTTCTAATATTCGCATGATAGCGAAGAATGGTATTACCTTTTAAACCCAAGTTATATAATTCTGTGTAAAAATCTTGAATATGATAAGGTTTTAAATCTTTTAATGAAACATCTAATTTTTTAAAATAGTTATATACTTTACCTTTTATAATTCTTTCATAACCTGCATAAGTTGTTTTTACGACTCTAGGTTTTATAATATCTAGCCAATTTATCATAAAATCACAAAATTTTATATTAGCTTTATTATTAATATCTAACCCAGAAATAGTTGGCTTTTCATTTAGAGTTTTTTCATATTCGTGTCTTATTTCTTCAACTTTTCTTTCTGCTATTTTCTTATTATTCTTAACTTTCAATTTAGTAGAAATCCACTTTCGCTGTATATTATTAAATTCATCTTTATAATATAAAACAGCATAATAAATATTCTTTTTCTGCTGTAATGTAGCTGTTACTGTTATCATAAAATGACCTCCTCATTATCGTGTAAATGTATTTATTTTCAATTTTGATTGATTATGTATGAAATTATATTAGCTTTTGGAATTTTATATTGTCTGCCTATTTTCATGGCTTTAATTTCGTTTTCCTTAATAAGTCTATATGCTAATGTTAAACTAATTCCACCTAACATATTTCTCATTTGTTCAATGTTTATAATATCTGGGTAATTTGTAAACATGATAGAATACTGTTCTTTTATATCCATTTTAATTGTACCTCCTTCGCTTTAATAAACTGCTTTTGGAACATCTATTGAAACAGTCAATTTTCTGTCTATTTCAAATCTTTTCTTTTTAGAGTTGTATTTGTAAGCACTAGCATTAAACTTTCTAAAACTACGATCTGAAATTTCATAATAATAAGATAGTTCTTCAGCATCTTGTTTTAATTGGGCTTTAAGAGCTTCATAACTATCTCTATTAGATTTTTGCTTTAATTTCATGTATTTAATGGTTTGTTCCTTATGTTTGAGTTTGTTTTGTTTTTTCCTTTGACTTTTTTCTTCATAATACCTAAAATCTTTTTTTATTATTTTTGATACATAGGCATTACTTATATTGAGTTGTAGAGCAATATCAACAGGTTTTAAATGTTCATTATAAAATAAACAAATAATTTTTTCTTTATTAGACACAATAAAGGCACCTCCTTGTAACTGGTTAAATTTTTGCTAATAAATTTTAAGCATAGTAATCTAAATGAATACTTATGGCTAAATATTCATTTTTAAAATTATTTGTTAAAGGAAAGATATTATCATAATTAGTAATAATCAAATTTCCTTTTTTTTAAAAACTTAAAATAAATTATAAATAGATTGTAACAAGTGATTTAAAATAATTCAATGAAAAGATTTTGAAGTGTTTTTGAAATGTTTTTGTGTAGAAAATAGTAAAAGATAGTAAATTTTATTGTTTTTTGTAAAAGAATTAGGTATAATAAATCCATCCTTTTCAAAGGAAATCTTTGCGAAAGGAGGAACAAATATGAATAATGCTGAATTAGTATGGCGTTTGGTGGAATTACTACTACAAAAAGAAAAAGACTTAAATCAAGTAGCTCTTGACCAAGCCAAAAAAGACAACGATCCAAATGACCACAGACAAAATGAGGCTTAGCTAGCCGAAAAGGATGATGTAGCACTGTCGCTTCGCTACATTGTCTTTTTTTTATAAAATGAAAAAAACTAAATGCTGTCGCACATTTAGTTTTTCTCGAACATTTATGAATAATGCTTTTTTGTTCTTAACTTAAGTTAAATATAGTATACTACAATATTTATTATATGTCAAACGATTTTTAAAATTCATTTCTAGGGCAAAATTTATAAAATTTTAATCTTCTTCTACATCTTTAAATAATTTATCTGTAAAAAATTCATTTAGTTCAATTTCAAATCCTTCACATATATGTAATAAAGTAACAAGTTTAGGGCTTTGGCTTTTTCCATTTATAAAGCTACTTAACGTAGAATATGATATTCCAGATTCTAAAGATAACCTATGTAAAGTTATATTCCTTTCATTTGCTAAATTTATAATTCTTTTTCTAACAGCTTCTGAAAGTTGCATAATATCCCTCTTTTCTTAATTATAAGATGAGTATAGCAAAACTAACGAAATAACGCTGACGAAAAATCGTCAAAATACTATTGCAATATCTCTTTATTAGCGATACAATATAAACGAAATATCGTTAATAAGGAGGTGGTAATATGCTAAAAATAAAGGATATAGAAAAATATATAGATGATTCATTGCTAGAGTCTATATTTAGAGAAAGAGAAGATGAACTATATGTTGAATTAAAAAATGAAGATGAAGATATAATTGAAATAAAACAGAAATATGATGTAGACTATGAAAAGCTAATAAATAAGATTAAAAATCTTCCACCACATTTTAATAACACAAGAGAAGAAATTATTAAATCATTAGATAAATATATAATGAGAGAAAATTTAATTAGGGCTTATGATAATGAAAAATTTTATAAGGCTGGATTTTGCGATGGAATTAGAATCATAATAGAAAACTTAAAAAACAAATAACAGCAAACATTATATTTACCGCTATTTATCTAACTTTTTATTAAATACATCAGCTGAAACATTAAAAACTTTAGCGAATGCAAACAATTCAAAGTCTTGAACTAATCTGTTATCATTTTCTATTTTTGAAATTTCTTTAGATGTTAGTTCAATGCCTAATAACTGTAATTTTTCTGCTAAATCTTGTTGAGATAGATTAGCTTTTAATCTCAATTCTTTTAGTACAGAGCCAGATATATTTCTAAAATCATTATATTTATTAATTTTCATATACTCACCTTATTCGCTTTATTATAGATATTATTTTACTATTATTTTTTTATATGTATATCTCTAATAAAGCGAGCAGTTCAAAACTTTACATTTTTATGTAAATATGATATACTATTAATGAGTAGTTTTTAATTATGCACATCTTATTAAGATTGCATCACACTATAATTATAACATATTGAAAGGAGAAATTTATCATGAAAAGAAATGGACGGAAAGAGGTAACAATGATTCGCTTTGAGGGTGTTGCAGCAGATGGAGGTTTTGTTTTTCAGGCCGCCGTTTTCTCTCCTAACGTAGGAGGCAACTGGACGGAAACAGCATTCAAAGCAACAGCTTATGCAGATGGAGTTATGGAAGTTGCTATTGACTATGGAGAAAGTATTTCAAGAGTTGCGGAATTAGTATCTGGAATGTTTTCTAAAAAAAGCAATTTTGCAAATTTGGATTCTGTAATTTTGAACTACAATAACATCCGTTTGCAGGTTGGGAAAAACACTGGCAGAAAAAGCATTATATGCATGCTCATGAAAGCAATGGCAATGCCTGGCTACAAGGACGTCGATAATGATGTTTCTGTTGACACTGAGACTTGTCAGAAACGGATTCCGCTTAGAGATTCAGATTCAGACCTGTTTAACTTGCGAGATGAGATTTATACCAATTCTTTCCGCTTTGATGAAATATCAAATTGGGGAAAAGATTTATGGTTCAGAAATCCTACTACAAGGGAGAGCATCATAATTTCATCCATAAAAGATGGAATTGTAACAGTTGAAAGTACAGCAGGTGGTCTTATTTCTGACTTTGTTGCAGAACTGAGAAAATTCTTCATTCCATATTCTAATTTCTATGGTGTAAAAGCTGTAGAAGTAGAATTCAATCAATTCGCTATCAGAGTGGATGAGCAGAATTCTGGCAGGATATTGTATCTGTACGAAAGAAGTTGTGATATGTCCGGCGGTTTATGGGAAAAGGAAATGCAGGAATATTACAATTCACCAGAATATGTCAGAGATCATGCGAAATCCCTTAAAAAGGAGAACAGAAAAAAGGCTGTTGTTCAGAAAGTAAGACAGTTCCAGAAAAGAAATGCAGATTTTACCATTGCTGATAAAAAGAAGCAGGAAGAATGGGAAAACTGCAAAGCCATTAACTCCAAAGACGGTTACAGTAACTGTGTAATAGATTATACAATCTTATGGGCACAGTATATGGAATACTTGATTGCTAAACATGATAAGAAATTGTCCGATGTATGGGATATGAGTTCCCATTTAGCGGATATATACGGTATAACCGGTTTCATGTATGGATGTGCAGTCAGCATTCTGTCTTCGGTTTGGAAATATGGCGAAGAATTGAGAGTGCAACACAACTCAAAATACAATCACGAAGGCGACGGAGTGGTAAATCCGGCAATTTTAACAATTTCAGCATAATATAGTAGTTATAATTAATGAACAAGGGGCAAGATATTCATATCTTAGCCCCTCTGTTCATCAATCTATTAATTTGTACAATGTATAGACTTATAAAATCTTATTATATTCGTTTTCTAAATTTTCCTTCATTTTCTCATCTTCTACAAGTAATTGTTCCATTGGATTTATAAAAGTATTTGTTTCATTTTCAAAAGTATCAATAAGGGATTCTTCTGTAACTTTAAATACAGAACTAACCCATGAAATTAGTTTATTTACTGTGTTTTGTAAAGTAGATAATAATCTATCAAATAAATCAATATCTTTCAGTAGTTTTTTATTCTCTTTAGTCAATTTACAATTTTCTTTTATTAATTTTTTGTTTTCTCTTTCGCAGTTATCCAATAATTTTATATTTTCTGTAATCATTGATAAATTTTTTCTTAAATAGATATTTTGTTCAATTAGCTTTAAATTTTCTTCTTTAAAAGGCTCTATAATCTGCTCGTGTGCATATTTAGAATTAATTAAATCTGGAACTTCGCCTACTTCAATAGGCTCTGGAAAATCAGTTTTTAGAAAATTATCTATTTCATTTAAACCAGTCAATTTTTTTAATGTTTCAATAGATACATGTTCAGAACGATTTGATTGACCTCTTTCTAAGTTAAATCCTTTTTCTGTTATGTACTTATAAAAAGAATCTTGTAGTTCTCTATAACTATCTTTACCTTTCCAAAATTCACTACAAGCAACTTTATCAATGCTATTTCCTGTTTTATCTTTTGTATGTATTACTGGAATAAATACAAGGTGCATGTGAGGTGTCTCTTCATCTAAATGCACATTAGCAGACATGATATATTTTTCTTCTAAATTTTTATATTCGCATACAAAATTATATGCTTCTTTAAAATATCTTTGAGTTTCTTCTATTCCAATTTTTTGAAAATAATCTTTATCAGAGGTTATGATATACTCACAGGCAATATTGCTTACAGTTTTGATTTGTCCTTTTAAATGATATTCTTCTTTTATTTTATCAAATAGTTTGTCATAAGACATTGTCGCCTCTTTAAGACTATAATTCAAGTGTGATTTTGTTTTATCTATATTTTTATTAGAATAATTTTTATTTTTTCTTTCATTATGGCGATATATTCCTTTTAAGTTTTCTCTTTTATATTTTTCATTTCTTATAATTGCATAGCTCATTTTTTATAACCTCCTAAACTAACTTTTTGGGGAACACTTTGAAGTGTTATAACATACTAGAACACTTTTTATAAAAGTGTCCGTATGGCAGGGAAAACTTTCCCTACAACCCTTGCATAAAAAATTCACTTAGTGCATTTTTTATGTTTTAAATAAATTTGCATTTTGCAATTTATTTAAAAAGAAAGAACAAGAAAAACATTTTTCAGTTTTTTCTTGTTCTTCTTGAAACCTTGCTCGGTTTCAATCTTCCACGCATACTTACAAAAAATTCATATATTCATATAAATTTTTTGTAAGTTTAAGATGGATAGATAGATTGATTTTATTTTTATATAAAAAGCAGAAACCAGAGAGAATGAGCTAAAGTGATTAGGTGTAATAATCCCTTTACTAAAAAAGAGAATTATTACACCTAATCACTTTACTAAAAAAGAGAATTATTACACCTAATTTAAGAAACCGTCGGTCATTCGCCTCGTTTCATAGGTAGTCTAGTAAGTAGTAATATTACTACTATAATTGCAGATAACATTTATATATATCTTTGTTCATACTTGCCCAAACTTTTTACAATTACAAATCCATTTCAAGTTTTGCCACCGAATACTCTTTTATTATTGTGAGTCTGTGTTCTAAAATCTCACTCACGCACCTTGTATAATTAGACTACTTATACAAATACGAATTAAGTTAGCTGTTAAATCTCTGATTGTTACAGATAACTTATGCCTTTACGGCAGAACTTTATAGCATCGGCTCATTACACCAAACACTTTTTAAGAGGTGTTGCATTTCTCTTTTGCATGATAAAAAGAACCTATTAGCAGAGAACTACTAATAGGTTCTTTTAAACATGTTTATATTTAGTTAATTCATAATATTTATAAAATGGAGTTCTACAAAAGTTCTACAAAAATTTTTTTGATTTTTGGTAGTTGTTGAAAATTAAAAAAGAGTGTATAATCTAATGAAATTGAAAGAAAGCTAGAAAATAAAGGCTTATTGACGATTTATAAATGGTGTTAAATGATGATAAATAATTTTAAGTAATAATTAGTTAAAATCCCTTAAAATCCTGCGGTTGAATAAACCGTGCCGGTTCGATTCCGGCCATCTGCACCAAAATATCAAGTTAGAAATCAGATTTCTAACTTGTATTTTTTTGCGTAATTTCAGCAAAAGCCTACTTTTTATAGGTACTTTGGAACAGTTTTAAAAAGTTCTAAAAAATACCCTAAAATGTATATAAAATGTCGGGATTGCATGTCGGAAAAATTTTTAATCTTTGATAAGTCTATCAAATACTCCCTTTATTTATTATTATTCCTATTCCTTTTATCAGAAAGGATGAAAAATGGAATTTATACCTTATAAAGCTAATGAATGTTTTGAGCATTTATATTATCAAATACCAATGGAATTATTCTTCAATCCAAAATATAAAGATAAGTTAAATTCAGACAGTAAAATTCTTTATGGCTTTTTATTAAATAGACTAACATTATCAGCTAGAAATAACTGGGTTGATGAAGATGAAAAAGTTTTTCTAATATTTACAAGAAAAGAAGTTCAAGAGAAATTAAATCTATCTGATAAAACTGTTACAAAAGCGTTTAATCAATTAAAGGAATGTAAGCTAATAAATGAGAAAAAGCAAGGTGCTAATAAGCCTAATTTAATCTATGTTGGAAAAATAGAACATGATGAAGATTTAATAAAACTGATTCGTAAAAATTACGAGTCCCGAATCGTAAAATCTACGACTCACGACACGGAAAATTTACGACCTAACTATAACAATAATAATTATAACTATAAAGGAAAAGGCAAATATAGTTTTCAGAACTATGAACAAAGGCATTATGATGATTTAGACTTCTTATATGCAAATAATTTGTATGAAAATTAAAAAGGAGAAATTAGATATGAATAATAATGAATTAAAAGAAAGATTTATTGATGAGAAAACTGGAATTGAATATATAAGAAAAGGCGATTATTACTATCCAAATTTAGTTGATTCAGCTAGTGTAAAAGCTGCTGAACTTGGTAAATATGGAAAGTTAAGATTAAAGTATTTGCTAGAGCATAAAAAAGTAGATTATACAATTTTATGGGTTGAAAACAAATTAAGAAGTCATTTATTAGAGATAGATAAAACAGCAAATGAAAGATTTAATTTGTTAATGAAACAATTTATAGAACAAGAAAATGTAACTGAAGAATTAAAAGCAACTAATCAATTAGAATGGGTTTGCAGAATGAATAATATTAAAAATCGCGTAGAAGAAATTATATTTAACGAGTTAATTTATGTGTAGAAAGAGGGATATGTTATGAAAGATTCATGGATAAATAATATTGAATTAGATGAAATATATAACTTAATAGAAGATATGAAACAAGAATTAAAAAATAAAAATTTTAAATATAAAAAATTAAAGGAAGAATTTTTTGAAATACTTGATAAATTTTCAAATTTGCAATTAATTTTTGAAGAACAAATGGAATTAAATTTAACAAAAACAGAATGTAAAATGCTACAAAAGTTAATATCAATTTATATGCAAATTTCAAATATTGAAGAAAAAGAAATCTTTACTTTAGGTGGTAAAGAAACGCATAATTATTTAAAAGAATTAAACCTAATTAAATCATAATTTCTTAAAGATTATATATTTTGTAAGTGAGTACACATTAGATTTCTTGAATATGCAAGCAACGTATTTGTACTCACGCTACAAATACTAAAGAGGAATGGTACAAGTCTCAAACCCTAATAAGAAAAACAGAAAGCGAGATGAAAAAATGAGAAATAGAAATATAAAAATTAATGTGTTTTTAAATGAAGATGAAAACAAAATTCTAAATGAAAAAGTAAAAAAGTCTGGATTAAACAAATCAGAATTTTTTAGAAAAATAATTTTAGACTATCAACTAAAAGAAAAACCAGATGAAAAATTTTATGAGATACTTTCACAACTTCGAGGTATGGCAACAAACTTAAATCAAATGGCAAGAACTTATAATAAATATCAAGGATATATGAGAGAAGATAAAATCAATCCTTTATTAAATCAAATACAAAATTTTATATTAGCATTACAAGAAGTTTATCTTATACCACAAAAGGAAAAAATGTAAGTGGGTGGTAATAGATTATGGCTGTAACAAAAATATGGAAAGTAAAAGATAGATTAGATGCTACAATAGAATATGTAGTTAATGGAGAAAAGACAGAAGAAAAATTATATGTATCAGGTATAAATTGTATGCCTGATACTGCTCTACAAGAAATGAGAAATACTAAAAAACAATTTTTCAAAACAACAGGAATACAATGTTTTCATGGAGTGCAATCTTTTGTAAAAGGAGAAGTAACACCAGAACAAGCACATGAAATTGGAATAAAACTAGCTGAAGAACTATGGGGAGATAAATTTCAAGTAGTAGTTTCTACTCATTTAAACACAGATAATCTACACAACCATTTTGTTTTAAACTCTGTTTCATTTTTAGATGGAAAAAGATTTTGTAACACAAAGAAAGATTATGCTACTATGAGAAAAGCTTCAGATAAACTTTGTGAAGAATATGGACTAAGTGTTTTGAAACAAGAAGAAAAATATAATAAATATGCTACAAGTAGCTTATATAAGGAACTTATGAAAGATAGCATAGATTATGCAATAGCAAATGCTAAAGACTATAACGAATTTATTAAAATACTACAGGATTTAGATTATGTTGTTACTGATAAAAATAATACATTATCTATTAGGAGAGAGCCATATAAACGAAATACAAGAATTGAAAGGCAATTTGGAAATAATTATTCAAAAGAAAGTATTTATAAAAGAATATTGGAAACACAGCCTGAATATCCATATTCTCCAGATCCATATTTATTAGCTAATAGAAGTTATGAAAGATATAACAATGAGAAACAAAAGCATTTGCAATTTAAAGGTTCTATTTTATATTTAATTTTTCACTATGAGAAATTACTAGGTATCAATGTAGAAATCGTCTCAAAACCTAATATAACGAAAATGACACCAGAATTAATAAGTGCAATTAAGAAAATGGATGAGTTTTCTAAACAAGTTAGATTTGTATGTAAAAATAACATTAATACAGAACAAGAACTATTGGATTATCAAAAATCAGTTTATGAAAAAATTAATCCCTTGAAAAGTGAAAGAGAAAATCTATGGAAAAAGCTTAAACGAGTAAAAACAGATGAAGAAAAAGAAAGTATTGAAAAACAAATTGTAGAAATTTCTAAAAAGATAACACCACTTGCTGAAGAAATAAAACATTGTACTAATATTGAATTAAGGCTAGAAAAAATTAAGCAATTTGAACTTCATCAAAAAATAGAAGAAGAACGAAAACAAGCTGAAAAAGAACACGACAAAAAGAAGAAAGATAGAGTTAGATAAGAGGGCTGTATTCAGCCATCTTATCTACTATTGTATTAATGGTTGTACAAAACTAATTATTGCAGTAATATTTGCACCCAATTCAATTATTCCAGGAACTAATTTTGCACTTTCTTTAAGTCCTTCTATAAATGATTTTAATCTACCTTTTCTAGGAATTTCATTATTAGCTTCTTCCAATATTCCTTCAGCGTTATCTATTATTTCATTTTTTATACCTTCTTCAATATCATTTCTTTCCAAAGTATCTTTCAATTTTGAAATCAAATCATTTAATTCAAAATTATTATTTTGAGTTGCATTTAACACTGAGTTATCTTTCGCTATATTTACTTGTCCACCATTTATAGTTATATTATATTTACTCTCTTCATCAAATCCCATTTCGACGCAAATCCTTTCAAAATTACCATCTATAGCATTAACAAATGGTAAAATAAATTTATCATTAAATCCCTTAACTTTGTCTTGATATTTATTTGAAGTTGAATATGGATAAACATAACTTCTAAAGTTTATATTATTTTCTGTTATATATTTTAATATTTGATATGTATAAGAAACTTCTTTTTCGTCCTCGATAAAGCTATCAAAATAATATTCACCATATCCATTAGATACTTGTTCTATATCATTTTTTATATCAAATGAATCTTCGTCAGTCGTACAAGAATTTATAAATTCACTAATTATAGGATTATTATCAATATGATATATCAGTCTTTTTAAATTATCATCAAAAACATCAAAGTCACTATTCAAAGTCCTATTTGCTATTGTTCTAAAATCCCTACTATAATTTTTAATTTCTTTTTTTGTTATGCTATTATTCATAATCTATACCTCCACATATTGGGCAATAGCTTCCACACTCAATTGACAATAGTTTGATTTTTGCTATTGCACCACAGCATTTATAATGTTTCTTCTCTAAATTATCTATTCCTACTTTAATTGGACTTATATTTTCCATATTTGGTTTTTTTCCAGCTTTAAACTTTAAACATTTGTTGTTTCTAGTACTTTTTTCTAAATCCTTAAATGAATCAAATATAATATTATTCATTTCATTCATTGCCATTTTTAATGCTATATTTGCTACTTCATCAGATACAAAAGATTCTCCATTTAAGCCACAATAAGGACACCAAATATTAATATGGCTTTCATCGTTTATATCAGTAGCTAGTAATTTAAAATATTCTCCACATAATCGACATTGTAAAATTACGAAACCCTCTTCATCACATGGTATATCTATCTTCATACTTACTCCTTTAATAATTTTTTATATGTTTTACCTCAATACTTGGAATTGTAATCTCATGAGGCAAATCAAAAACAAATTTTACAGTGTTAGCAACATCTTCTGGTGTTAGTCCTGTACTCATAATTTCTTTTGGCAATTCATTATTTGCCCTTTTATAGAAATCAGTTTGAATTAGTCCAGGACATACATCAGTTATTTTAATATTATTTTGTGCCAAATCATTTTGAATAGCCTTTCTAAAAGCATTTGTTCCAGTTTTTGAAGCATTATATATAGGAAATGGTGGTTCACACATTACACCACTTTGAGAATTGATATTAATTATTTGTCCATATCCTTGTTTTTTCATTATCGGGAATATACTTTTTATCATTGCAATTGTTCCAAATACATTTGTATCTATAACTTTTTTTACTCTATTTAATTCATTCATTTCTTTATAAAGTGGTTCTTCTGTCTTTGACATATCTCCAGAAATCCACATTCCTGCACAATTTATTAAACAATCTATTTTTTTATCTTTGATTTGTGAAAGAAGTTTTTCTATTGCTTCTACTTTACTTACATCACAAATATAATAATCCTTATTTAATTTTTGTGCAACTTTCAATAAATTTTTTTCATCAATATCAACTAGTATTAAATTCTCATTTTTTAATACTTCAGCTACAGCCTTACCAACTCCACTTGCTGCACCTGTAATAATTACATTTCTCATTTTGTTTTCTCCTTTCTTATCTCATCTATCTTCTCTTTTAAATATTGTGCAAAATAATCATAATATTTATCTTGTAGTTCTTTTATTTTCCAATCATATCCTGTAACAACCTTTCTGCAATTTTTAGAACCACAAGTGCATTCAAATTGATAGTCTTCATTATCTATAAAAGCATAATCCGTTGTTAATTCCTCATCTTTATTAATATCTCTCATAGCAATAAATGTTATTTCTCCTCGTAATCCACAATTAGGATTACAAGAATGATTTTCAAATAAATTTATATTATCTTCTTCCTTTTTGCTCATTGCTCCTAAAAAATATTCATCACTAATAGGAAAATAGCTATTGATGACACCTGTAGAAAAAATTTCATCTCTAGTTAAAAGATGTCCTCCTTTAATAAAGACCATTTCACCCTTTTTTATAAATTCTTTTGCAAAAATGCCTTTACCATTAAGTCCATTATTTCTTATTTCAACTTTTCTTGATAATATTGATTTAATCATTTTCTTTTTCTCCTATATCTAATAAATATATATTTCTTAAATATTCTCCAAACTTAGTAACTTTTGCAATTTTTGCTCCAGTATATTCTGTTGCTTTATTTGATGCGATATTTTCAGGATGAACAGTTATAACGATATATTCATATTTTAATTTTTTAGCTTCTTGAATTAATATAGTTTCTAATTGCTTCATTATACCGTTATTTCTATAATCGGATAATACTAAATATCCACCTAATTCTGCAACTTTATCACTTTTGATACTTAATATATTTTTAATTTCATTTACATATGATTGATCCAAATATAATTGAGCCATACCAACAATTTTATTATTATCATAGGCACCAAATGTTAGTATCTTATCTTGATTGAATATATCTCCTAATTCTTCCTCTGTAAATGGCATAAAAAAATCTTTTCTCTCTAAATTATCTAGGACTTCATTCATCAATCGCATTAAGTTTTCTTTTTCATTTATATCAACTCTTCTAAATTCTATCATGATTTTTCTCCTTCAAAGTGATTATACCATAAATTTACAATAATTGTTGATTTTAAGTAAAATTTATTTTATAATTTTTAGTAAAATATTGTTTTTTATTAAAAGATTTTATATAATGTATTCATCCTTTTCAAAGGAAATCTTTGAGGAGGGAGGTGAACATTTTGAGTTCTTTCGATTTAATTTGGAGATTAATCGTTTTATTATTACTTAGTAATAGTAAAAATGATGAAAACCAAAATTCTCAAGATTAGTGCAAACTAATCAAAGGCAGTCTGGTCAACTGCCTTTATTTTTTTACAAAAAAATGAGATATGTGGTCAACATATCTCTGTGAACATTCGAGTTCTTCGATTTATTCTCTTGCTTAAGCTAAATATAGTATACTATATTTTTTATTATATGTCAAATGTTTTTCAAATATTCCTAAAAATATCTATTTCAAATTTACATCTTCTAAAAATTCATCTAATGTAAATTCACGATTGTATTCATCAACGATAATGTATTTATTGCTATTTTCATTATAAAAGTTTATAAAATCGTTTAAGCTGCTAAATTTTCGAAAACGGAATGTGCCAGAAGAATATACTCCAAAATCCAATTTATTTATTGAATCTAAATAAAATCTAGTTTCATTTCTATATTCAGGCTCATATTGTCTACATTCTTCTAAAACATCGTTGTTTTGTATTGGTAAAATAGAAACTATTTCTTTATTCAAATCATTATACAAATTTTCTAATTTAGTATTAAAATCTTTTTCTAGTTCTTCTAGCTTTTCAATATGATTTTTAGTAATTTTTCTATCTCTTAAATAATATGTACAAGACATATATGCACCTCTTTTCTAAAGTTAAATATATGTATTTTATAAATCTTTATTTTCTTCCATCCAAGTTTTTAATTGTTCTTCAGTAATTTTACCCTTTTTAAATTCTTTAATTTTTTCTTGTGCAGATTTCTTCCATGCATTAAATTTTTTCTTATCTTTTTCAGAAGTATTTGGATTTCTACTTAATTCCATTAATCTTTTTTGATATGTTCTTCTATAAATTAAAAGACCATCAACTTCTTTAACATTTTTAGCATATGTAGTACGAGCCCCCAATTCTCTACATTTCTTTCCATTTGCAGCACGAGGTGTTAAATCGCAATAAACTTCAGCCTGTCTATTTACAGGAATAAAATATCTGCCACAATGTTTACAAGTTTTAATTGTTATATTATTATTTACCAATTCACTTAAAACTATAAAACAAATATTATCCAAATACCTACTTGAATATTTAATACCATTTTGCATATTTATGCCATTGATTCCTTGTGTAAGTTCACTTAATTTAGCAGAAACAAAATCATTTTTAAAAATACTCAAAGAATTTAATAATACTTCTGTATTTTGTGTATGTTTATTTATTAAATTATGCTTTAACGAATATGCTTGAAACTTTGTATATGGTTCATATTCTTTATCTTCTTCATTTCCATTTAAATTATATATGTAATCTACACATTCTTTTAATTCTAATTGAAGTCCATATAATTTTACTTGAGCACTTTCAAAAATTCCTTTTGCATTTGCTATAAATGAATTGGTATCTGTATATGATAATCTCATTTTTTTGCTAGAATATTTCTCTATTATTCCCAGTCCATAAGCATATATAAAATCTTTATATGCATGTCTCCAATCATCTAATTTAGCATTTAAGAAATTTATTAAAAGCATACCATATCGTTCTTCATAAGGATTATATAAATCTAGTGGTTTTGGTTTTAAAGCGTTTTTTATATATTCAGCTCGATTTCTTTTAGGAGAAACTTTAGGTAAGAAGCTATCAGTATAGTATATGTAAGAATATTTAGAGTTTTTACTAGCACCAATTTTTGAGTTATATAATGTTAAAGTGGTAGTATAATACTCTTTTTTATTATTTTTATCAAACCATATGTAAAAGCCTTTTTCGTTAGATAAATCAGCTTTATTATTCATTAGTATTTTTCCTTTCATAAATATTTTGTGAGAAATTTTAGAAATTTGATAAATTGTATTGACATCCTATAATACCTTTAGTATAATAACAATGCAAATAAAAAGTAAAATTTCTCACTATCTATTTTAATAATACTACAAAACAAAGAATTATGCAATAGAAATAGAGAAATTTAACAACAACGAAGGGAGGAATGCTAATGTTAGAAATTAAATCTAAAGAAAAACCAATGCCAGTTATTTATACTACTGCAGATATTTGCAAAATGTTTCATATTGGTAGAGTAAAATGTTTAGAACTATTTCACAGAGCTGATTTTCCAGCACAGAAATATGGCAGAGGTTTTGGAATTGAAGCAAATGCTTTAGCTAAGTTTATGAGTTCTAGACATATTATTTGCTAGAAAGCAAAAGAGATTTAGAAATCGCACTTCTAAACCTCTACTAAGTACAAGGGAATGTCTTCCCTATAAACTCACAAAATTATTATAGCACAAGTAAGTATTTACTTGCAAGACATTCCCCGAAATTTTATGAAGGGAGTAAAAATGAGCAAGAAGAAAGACTTTGTCGAGGGTATCGACTATGTTATTACAATTAGAAAAAGAAAAAAGTTTATAAAGAATCTAAAGAAAAGTATTTGTCCTATATGTGAAAATTGCAATCATAAAAATTTATGTTTAAATCGTAGAAATAAAGAAACTATGGAAAGATGTAATAAGTGCAAGAATTGCAGTGATAACTCTTTATGTGATAAGTTTAATTTTTATGATGAATACGAAGGAAGATTATTAAAACTTGGAATAAATGCAAATACAGGAAAAGCTATTAGACAATCCTTTTCAGGTAAATCTGAAGAAATTGTTTTAGAAAAGTTAAAAGTACAATATATAAAAAACAAAGAAGAAGGAATTAAAGAAACTATTTATACACCAAACGAAGTCTCAATAATTGAATTAGCTAAAGAAATTGAGGAAAACAAATATAAACTTTCAGCAACTCATGGCTCTGGTTATAATAGAAATATGCAAACAATAAAAGCTTGTAGTTCATACAACTTTATGTTCAAACCTATTCAAAATGTGACGAGAAATGAAATTGAGAGATTTTTACAAGCAGAACGACATAAATCTAACTCCACTATATCAAAGGAATATAGTATAATAAAAAATGCTTTTGATTTAGCTTATAAAAAACATCTTATAGATAAAGAAATTGCTTTGGATTTTAGTATTGATCCAATAGAAAAGCCTAAAAGTCATAAAGAAGATAAAGATGTTGTAGCATTTACAATAAAGGAAGAATATATATTAATTCAATATATGAACACTCATTATACGCAATATAACAATATGCTACTATTAGCATTATATACAGGTATGAGAATTGGAGAAGTGTTAGCATTAACTACAGATGATTTTAATTTTGATGAAGATTATGGAACAATTAGTGTTAATAAAACAATTACTAAAAATAAAAGTGGAAAAAGAATTGTTGGAAATGTTACTAAAACAAAAAACGGAAAGAGAAATTTGCATTTAGATAAAAACTCAAAGGAAGTTGCAGAAAAAGCAATTAATGAAATGACACCAAATAAAAAGAATATACTATTTCTTCGAAAAGATGGAAAGATATATGAAAATAGTCAAGTTAATAGTGCATTTAAGCGAATTTGTAAAAATGCAGGAATAAAAGTGATTATGACTAAACACAAGAAGGATTCTAAAACAAAAGGTATTCACTATGTAAATCAAAAAACAAGTGATGTTAATGTTCATATGTTAAGACATACATTTGCGACTAGATGTATTGAAGCAGGTATGGATTTAGCAACACTTCAGAAAGTGTTAGGGCATGCTAATATTCAAACTACAATAAATATTTATGGAGATATATTTGATTATCATCAGAAAAATCAAATGTATAAATACACAGAATATATGCAAAAGATGAATGACAAATATGAAAAGATATTTGAAAATAACACGATAAAAGAATAAGATAATAATAAATAATTTGATAGAAAAATATATTCCCGACAATGTCGGGACAAAGATACGAAATTTGAAAACACTTGATATAAGCAGAAATAAGGGCAATTTTAATTTGCTCATCTGCACCAACGAGTAGTAAAAAAACTACTCGTTTTTATTTTCTATTATGTTATTATTATGCTTCATTATTCAGTGGTACCAAGGGTTTTAAGAAATGATTTTTGAAAATGAAAATTATTATATTTTATTATGTTTATAATATATAGTTAAAAAATTGCATTAAAATTGCATTAAAAAAATTACCTTTAGGTGTAAAAATATAGAATACTTTTAGAAAATATAATATTATACAATGAATGAAAAGATAAATATAGAAAAGGAATAAGCACAGCTGTAATAAACACAAAATTGACTTCTTATGTAAAAGTATAAAGTTGCAATAAAGCCAAGTAGAAAAATAGGAGGAAATGACAATGTTATTTGGTGAATTCAAAAGGAACATGAAGGAAATACGGCAGGAGGCAGAAAGTGAGAAGGCAAAAATAGCCCACGAGACTCAGGTGTTTGAGGAACAGTTAAGACGTGAAAGGGAAGCTCATTCACTGAGTATGCAAAAAGCAGAGGAATATAATGGTGTTCTTAGAAAACTGACAGAACATACAACAAACCTACTGCTTGGAAGAGTAAACTCGGATTCGTTAACAGATTTAAAGTAAGAGGTAGCGAAAAATGAGGAGCTCTCCAAAGATGACGAATTGTGGTCTGCAATCTCAAAAGTGGAATCATATGAGAATGGGGCAGCGTCATTAAAAGATTTAACTGAATCTGTGACTGTATTTACCCAAAAATTAACTAAGAAAGTAAGTGAAATGGCAACACGTTGCTAAAGGTAAGCAAAGCAGTAATATTGGAAGTCATCTTATAGATAATTTTGTAAGATGGCTTCTAATATTACTATTTTTAAAAAATGTTATAAAAATCTTAATAAAACATACACTTATATTACAAATTTAATTCATATAAAGAACACAAACTTAATATAAAATAACAATACAAAATGTAAAAGTAATTAAATAAAATAGTAATATAGGAGGAATGTTAGAAATAAATTAAATTAGGTGAAATACCCAAAACTTAATAATGAAAAAGCGTCAAAGTCGTTATTTGGCGCTTTTTGTCGATGAAAAGTTCTTTACAAATGGAAAAAAATGTATTATTATAAATTTATATTAATTTCTAGAAAATCAAATATTTTTTACAAATCTAAAAGATTTAGATCTAAATTTAAAAATCCAAAAACAAAAATTTAATAATAGGAGAGTGAGCAAATACATGAATTGTTGTAGCAAAAGATGTATTAATTTGTTGACATTTATTTTTGCTGTCATTATTTTTATACAAATTAATGTATTAACCTTTATTGTATTTAACCTAAAAAATAATGGGATAAGTACAATACAAACAAAAGAAATTGCAATAGAAAACCAAGAGAAAAAAGCATACAAAGAAACAGAAGAATGGAGACTAATTATCCCTAAAATTAATGTTTCAGCTAAAATAAAAGAAGGTACTAATGGAGAAATTATAAATAATTATATAGGACATTTTACAGAAACACCTACTATCAATGGAAATATTGGACTAATTGCAGCAAGTGCAGGGTATAAAGAAAACTATTTTAGTCAATTGAAAGATTTGGTAGAAGGAGATGTAATTATTTATATTATAGGAGACAATAAAAAAGAATATAAAGTAACAAAAAACATAGAAATTGAAGAAACTGATTGGTCACATTTAAGTAATAGAGAAGAAAATATACTTACATTAATTACAGGAATACTAGAAAAGCCAGAAAGTAGAAGATGTGTACAAGCAATAGAAATATAACAATTTAAAATTAGGAGGTAAAAATATATGAATAAAACAAAGAAAATATTAGTTGTAATACTATTAATTATTACAATAGCAACAAAATGTAGTGCAATTACTAACATAGTAAAAGATACAAAGATATACGTACAAGAAAAACTAGAGGTACCATATCATTATGCAAATGAAGAAAAATCAGATTATTATAAATTACATTATAGTGGCAATACAATATATTCATTAGGAAGATACAACAATTCATCTAATATTGTTGTATCAGATGGAGAAGAATGTAATAATTTAGAAATTAATCATATATTAAAAAATGGTTATCCAATGCAAAATGAAACTAGTTTGGGATGCGCAAACTATAAGGAAGCATATCTTGCAACACAAGAAGCTATATATTGTAAATTAGAAAATAAAGATATAAATTATTATGTATCTGAAAATGAAGCAGGAGAAAGAATAATTAATGCAGTAAAGAAGATATTAGCAACTCCTAAAATAGATTTAATTAAACTGGTAGAAGTATCAGATTGGAATACATTATCAAACACAGAAAAATATAAAGAGTATAAAATACAATGTATGTATGTAAATTATAATTATAAAATAAAAGCTATAGGAGAGAATGTAAAAATTACAGATATAAACGGTAATGAAACTGAGGCGTTGACCAATAGTAATAGATTTAGATTAGTTGTTCCTAAATACACAGATAATCCAGTTTCTATCAGGATAGAAACACAAGTAAATGGTACTTATGTTCAAATATGTGGTGCGAAAAAGAATATGAATAACCAATATGTTATGCCAGAAATAGGCACTATACATATAGAAAAAGAATCTAATGTAAAGATTTCAGATGCTAAAGTTAATATATTAAATAAAGATGAAAATGGTAATATTATTATAGGAAGTAGTTTTGATATTTTAGATTCAGAATATAATAGAATAAAAGAAAACATACAAACAGATGCTTCTGGAAAAGCAACAATTAATTTAGATAGGGGTAATTATTATCTTAAACAAACAAAAGTAAAAGATCAATATGAAATAAACAAATCATTAATAAATGTAAACATACAAGGCGAAGAGGATGTAAATGTTACTGTAACTAATACGAAAACTAATAATGAAGAAATAGTAACTACACAAAAAGAAATAAATGTTAAAGAGGAAACAAAAAATATTAAGGAAAAAAACAACAAAGAGATAACCAATATTACTACTACAAACATAAACAGAGAAATTATAAATGAAACGAATATAACAAATCTGAATAATGTTAACAATTTTATTAATACTATAAATAGAAAAAATTTAGTAAACTTAGAAAAAGAAAACATATATAGAAATACAATAGATGAAATGAACAAGCAAGATAAAATTTTGGATGGCGAAAACATTGATTTACACATGACAAGAAGTGACTATATAAATCATATTGATATGTTAATGCATAGTGAAATAAATGTACCAATTTTACCAGTCGCAAGTAAGTAAAATAAAGTAAAACAATTGACATATATAGTCTTTAAATATATAATGTTTTCATACAATGAAAGGAAAATAGATTGAAATGATTTCTCAAATTATAGTACTGATTATATTGATATTTTTAAATGCATTTTTTGCAGCAAGTGAAATTGCTTTTATTTCATTAAATGATGCAAAGGTGTCAAAACAAGCCAAAAGTGGAGATAAAAAAGCAAAGCAAGTTTTAAAAATGTTGGAAAATCCAAGTAGATTTTTGGCTACCATTCAAATAGGTATTACTCTTGCAGGATTTTTATCAAGTGCATTTGCATCAGATGCATTTGCAAGCAGATTAGCACCAATATTAAATGATTTAATACCTGCTATATCCATAGCTGTATGGCAAAGTATATCCATTATAATTATTACTATTATATTGTCATTTTTTACTCTAGTATTTGGTGAGCTAGTACCAAAAAGACTTGCAATGAAAAACTATGAAAAGATAGCATTTGCAACCATTGGGATTATACGAGCCATTTATATATTAACAATACCATTTGTAAAGCTACTAACGGTTTGTACTAACTTGGTTTCAAAATTATTTGGAGTATCTGAAAAAGATGAAGAGGTAGTAACAGAAGAAGAAATAAAGATGATGATAGATGAAGGAGAAGAAAAAGGTTCAATAGAACAAAACGAAAGAGAACTTATAAACAATGTGTTTGAATTTAATGATATAACAGTTTCAGAGATTATGACACATAGAACTGATATATTTGCATTAAATATAGACATGAATGTAAGTGAATTAATAGAAGAATTAGAAGAATACACATATAGTAGAATACCTGTATATGAAGATACAATAGATGAAATAAAAGGAATATTATATCTAAAAGATTTATTAAAATATGTTAAAACGAAAAGAAATATTAAACTTAAAAGTATAATAAGACCAGCATATTTTGTCGCACGTTCAAAACCGATAGATGAATTATTTAAAGAATTGCAAAAAAACAATAATCAAATGGCAATAGTACTAGATGAATATGGAGGAACGGCAGGATTAATTACTATGGAGGATATTCTAGAAGAATTGGTTGGTGACATTTTTGATGAATACGATGAAATTGAAAAAGAGTATGAAAAAATAGATGAAAATACTTATTTAGTTAGTGGAAGTATCAATATAAATGATTTAAGTAAAATTATAGAAGTTGAAATAGAAGAAGGAGATTATGATACTCTTTCAGGATATTTACAAGAAAAATTAGGGAGAATACCTAATGATGAAGAAAAGCCAATTATAGAAACAGATAAAGTAATATACAAAATAGATGAATATGAAGATAAAAGAATAGTAAAAGTAAAAGTATGTAAAACCAATAATGTTAGTGATAAAGAAGAAACAGAAGAATAAGATAAGATTGCAATAAAGTTTAAATTGCATATCTAAATGGAGGTAAAAATAATAGATGGAAAAAGTTGTAAATCTCATTAAAAATAATAAAGTAAAATTTTCAATAGGAATCATATTAATTATTGTAATAAGTATAGGAGTATGTTTTATTTTAAAAAATAAAAATATAAATTATAGTGTAGAAGAAGTGTCAAAATATAATTACAATCAAGTTAATAAAGATGGAAAGTATGGGGTTATTTCTAAAAAAGGGGATATTTTAATAGAAGCAATATATGATAATATAAAAATACCAAATCCAGAAAAAGATGTATTTATATGTAAAAAACAAGATAAAACAATTATATTAAATGAAAAAGGACAAGAAATTTTAACTCAGTATGAACAAGTGGATTCTATTTCTATTAATGGGATTGTAAGCAACTTACCATATGAAAAGAGAGTTTTAAAATATAAAGAAAATGGAAAATATGGTTTAATAGATTATACAGGGAAAGTTATTGTAAAGCCTATTTATGAAGAAATTGAAGGATTAGAAAACAAAGAAAGTGAACTTATAGTTAAAAAAGATGGAAAATATGGAGTTATAAATGATAGAGGCATTAAATTAATTAAAGAAGAATATGATGGAATAGTAGCAGACGGATATTATACAGAAGAAAATAAATATGCATTATCTGGTTATATAATTAGTAATAAAACAAGCAATGGCTATAGATATGGATATTTAAATTACAAATTAGAAAAAATGTTGAAAATAGAATACAATGAAATAAGTAGAGTTTTAGAAATAAATAATGGACAAGATATTTATATAATTGCCTCAAAAAATGGAAAATTTGGAGTAGTAAAAAACAACAAAACAGTAATAAATTATGATTATCAAGATATAGAATATGATGCTAACAATAATTTATTTAAACTACAGAGAAACTTACAATTTGGAGTATATGATATAAATGGAAAATCTATATTGCCAGTACAATATAAAGAACTTGATTTTAAAGGAGTATACATACAAGCTTTAGAGAATGGAAAAGAAGTTTATACTTACTTTAATTCCAAAGGTGATGAAATTAAAGTACCTAAATATACATCTGTATTAAAAACAACTGAAAATAATTATTACATTACTATTAATAAAGAAGGATTATATGGAATCATAAACAAAGATGAAAAAGAACTTGTAGAAAATAAATACAATTATTTAGAGTATTTATTTGATGAATATTTCATTGCTGCAAAAAATGATGGGAATTTGGGAATTATTAATGCAAAAGATAGTATATTAGTGGATTTTAAGTATGAAGTATTACAAAAAATACAAGATACAAAAGTAGTGGAAGCAAAGGTATTAAAAGAAAATGTATCTGAACTATATGGGAAAGATATGGAAAAAATCTATTCTGTTGATAACGCTTATATATATAAAAAAGATAATTATATAGAAGTGTATTCAGAAAAAGATACAAAATACTTCGATTTAGAGGGTACAGAATTAGTAGCACAAGAGATTTTTAAAAACAATAAATTATTTGCGAAAAAAATAAACGACAAATGGGGATTTGCTAATAAGCAAAATAATATAGTAGTAGAGGCTATATATGATAAAGTAACTGAATTTAATAGTTATGGATTTGCTGGAATAAAAAAAGATAATAAATGGGGAGTAATAAATGAAGCAGGAAATGTAATAATAGAGCCAATTTATAATATAGAAGAAACAAATACAGAACCAGAATTTTTAGGACAATATTATAAAATATATTATGGATATGGAGAAAGCTATTATACAAACTATATAAGTGAATAAATAACTAAGGGCACGACTTACGTGCCCAAATGTATGTATAAAGGAGAAAAGTATGTATAAAGAATTTGGAATAAAAGAAGATACAATTAATTTATCAAATGAAGTAGAAAAAGAAATAAAACCTATATTTGAACAAATAGAAAAAGTAAGTGAACAAAATAGTTTGAAAGTATTACAAGCTTTTTGTAAAAATAATATTTCAGATATGCATTTTAATAGCACTACAGGTTATGGTTATGGAGATGTTCGGAAGAGATGCCATTGAAAAAATATTTGCAGACGTATTAGGAGCAGAGGATAGTTTAGTTCGTGGACAGTTTATTTCTGGTACACATGCATTAACAGTTGCATTATTTGCTTTCTTAAGACCAGGAGATACTATGCTAAGCATTTCAGGAAAACCATATGACACACTAGATTCTGTAATAGGAATAGAAGAAAATGCAAGTTCTTTAAAAGCGTTTGGAGTTAAATATGAGCAAATAGATTTAGTTGATAATGAATTTGATATAGAAACTATTAAAAACAGAGTAAAAAAAGGCAATATCAAATTGATAGAAATACAACGTTCAAGAGGATATAGTTTAAGGAATAGTATTACTATTGATAAATTAGAAGAAGTTATAAAAGTTATTAAAGAAATTGATTCTAAGATAATCATTATGATAGATAACTGCTACTGTGAATTTGTAGGAACAAAAGAACCATTACAAATAGGAGCAGATATTATTGTTGGCTCTTTAATTAAAAACCTAGGAGGAGGAATTGCACCAAATGGAGCATATATTGCAGGAAGAAAAGACTTAGTAGAACTTGCAGCAGAAAGATTAACTTCACCAGGACTTGGAAAAGAAGTAGGACCAACTCTAGGAATAAATAAACAAATATTGCAAGGATTATTTTTTGCACCAAGTGTTGTTGCAAGTAGTTTAAAAACAGCAGTATTTGCAAGCAGAATGCTAGAAAGATTAGGATATAACCCATCTCCAAAATATAACGAAGAAAGAGCAGATATTGTACAAACTATTTCATTTGGAAATAAAGAAGATTTAATAAAGTATTGCCAAGGAATTCAAATGGGTTCACCAGTAGATTCAAATTCTATTCCAGAACCATGGGACATGCCAGGATATACTGACCAAGTAATTATGGCAGCAGGTGCTTTCACCCAAGGTTCATCAATAGAGCTTTCTTGTGATGCGCCAATACGTCCACCATATGTTGCATTTATGCAAGGTGGACTTACATATGAATATGGAAAATTGGGAGTATTAAAAGCAATTAGTAATATGGGAAAATAGAGGTAACAGTATATGAAAATACATTTGAAAAAGTGAGGAAATTAAGTAATGAGAGTAGTTGTAATTGGTGGGGGGCCAGCAGGAATGCTCGCAGCAATTTCTGCTGGTAAACAAAACAATGAAGTTATTATATTAGAAAAAATGGAAAAATGCGGAAAAAAGCTATTAATTACTGGAAAAGGTAGATGTAACATTACAAGTAGTTTAGACATTCAAGAGTTCATACCAAATGTACCAGGTAATGGTAGGTTTTTATATAGTGCGTTTTCAAATTTTACAAATAAAGATATTATAGAACTACTAAAAAAACATGGAGTGAAAGTAAAAAATGAAAGAGGAAATAGAATATTTCCAGAATCAGATCGTTCACTTGATGTTTTAAATGCATTACTTAAAGAATTAAAAGAATGTAAAGTAGAAATAAAAACTAATTCACAAGTAATAGACATTCAAACTGATGGGGAAGAAGTAATAGGTGTAATTTATAAAGATACTATAGCAAATACTACACAAACTTTAAAAGCAGATAAAGTTATTTTAGCAACAGGAGGAAAAAGTTATTCAAAAACTGGATCAACAGGTGATGGGTATACATTAGCTAAGAAACTAGGACACAATATTACTGAAATTAGACCATCACTTGTACCACTTATTTGTAAAGAAACTAGCTTATGTAAAAGTTTAGAAGGACTTAGCTTAAGAAATGTAGGAATTAAATTTATAAATAATGAAAACAAAAAACTAATATATGAAGATTTTGGAGAAATGGTATTTACGAAAAATGGAGTATCTGGACCAACAATACTAAGTGCATCAGCACATTTACTAAGAGTAAAAAATATAGAAAAATTATTAAAAGAGGATAAGATTTTATTACAGATAGATTTAAAACCAGCATTATCTGAAGAAGTATTAGATAAAAGAATAATAAAAGATTTTACAGAATTTAAGAACAAACAATTTAAAAATAGTTTAGATGAGCTTTTACCAAAGAAGATGATAGAGCCAATAATTAGTCTGTCTAAGATTCCAGAAGACAAAAGAGTAAATGAAATTACAAAAATTGAAAGACAAAACTTATTACAATTATTAAAGAAATTTTCTGTTACAATAAAAGAATTTGGAAACATAGAAGAAGCGATTATAACAGCAGGAGGCGTTGATATAAAACAAGTTAATTCTTCTACTATGGAATCTAAAGTCATAAAAGGCTTATACTTTGCAGGAGAAATTCTAGATGTAGATGCATATACAGGAGGCTTTAATTTGCAAATTGCTTATTCAACAGGATACACAGCAGGAATAAATTAGCTAGGAAAGGAGAGTAATGATGTTTTATACAGTAGAAGAAAATATAACTAAAGAATTAGTAGAAAAGAAATCTAAATTTATTGCAGATTTAATTCCTATTAATAATAAAGAAGAAGCGGAACAAAAAATAAAAGAAATAAAGAAAAAATATTATGATGCAAAACATCATTGCTTTTGCTATATTACATTTGATGAAGATGGTAAAATTATAGAAAGATGTAGTGATGATGGAGAACCATCTCGGAACTGCAGGCGCACCAATGCTAGAATTACTTAGAGGAAAGAATCTTTGTAATGTTATTGTTATAGTTACTAGATATTTTGGAGGGATACTATTAGGTACAGGAGGGCTTGTTAGGGCATATGCAGGAGCTACAAAATTAGCATTAGAAGAAGTAAACTTTATAGAAAAACAAGAAGGAAAAAAAGTAGAAATAGTATTAGAATATGGACAATTAGAAAATTTTAAGTATTATTGCAGAAAAGAACAAATAAAAATAGTTAAAGAAGAATATTCAGATAATGTAATAATTTTTATAGAATTATCAAATAAAAAATTAGAAAAAATGAAAAAAGAAATCGACAATTTAACATTAAAAATACTAAGAATAAACAAAATGGAAGAAAAATACATATAAGTCGACTCTACAGTAGCAAAGGCTGTGCGAAAAATTTGAAAAAATTTCCAGAAAAGTATTGCAAATGATTTTAAAACATAATATAATCGCAAATGTAAAATTTTTACAAATTTTTATAAGAACTTAGGAGGAAATTAAAGTGAAAGACAAAATTACAGTATTAATAGCAGATGATAATAGTGAATTTGCTAACAATTTGGCAGGATATGTTGAACAAGAAGACGAAATGGAAGTTATAGGTATGGCAAGAGATGGAAAGGAAGCATTTGAAATGATTTCAAATGTACAACCAGACATTGTTTTGCTAGATGTTATAATGCCACATTTAGACGGAATAGGAGTACTGGAAAAAATTGCAGGAGCAAATTTAAGAAAAGAACCTCTTTGTATTATGCTTTCAGCTGTAGGACAAGACAAAATAACTCAAAGGGCTTTAGATTTAGGAGCAGAGTATTATGTTGTAAAACCTTTTGATATAAAATTACTATTGAAAAGAATTAAAGATTTAAAAAACTATCAACCATCACAATTTAAAAATGTAACAATGATGTCAAGAGAAATTAAAGCGCCATATATAGAAATACCAGAAAAAGGTAAAAAGAACCAAGAAAATTTAGAAGCATTAGTAACAAATGTAATTCATGAAGTTGGAGTTCCAGCTCATATTAAAGGTTACCAATATTTAAGAGAAGCCATAATGTTAGTAGTAAATGATATAGATGTAATAAACCAAATAACAAAACAATTATATCCAGAAATAGCAGATAAATATTCAACAACTCCATCAAGAGTAGAAAGAGCCATTCGTCATGCAATAGAAGTAGCATGGGGAAGAGGACAACAAGAGGCAGTTGAAAATATATTTGGCTATACAATTTCAGCATCAAAAGGAAAACCTACAAATTCAGAGTTTATTGCAATGATTGCTGATAAATTAAGACTAGAATTAAAAAGTGCATAAAACACGAAAAGAAGTATTGTGTAAACAATACTTCTTTTATATATAAAAAGCTAAGGGTTTACTACCTTGGCTCAAGTGTATATGACTAGTTTTAATTTTTCTATCACTAATTAAAAATAAATTAAAATGTATGATATTAGATCAAGATTTATACATGGCGCCTTAAATTTTCCGTCAAAATATTATATTTATGATGAGATAGAAGAATTTGATGAATTCATGATGAAAGAATATAGCCAATGTTTAGAAATGTTAGAAGCTCTTTTAGTTGCAACAATGCAACAATTTGTAATAAATGATGCAGAAGATTTGAATTATCATTTGCAGATAGAATTTAAATAAAGATTTAAATTTTAAACTGATTTATATGAAAAAATATAATACTACAATTGCACTTTTTATATTTATGTGATAATATGTATTCATATAATAAGAGGGGTGATTGATTATGTCTGATACACCAAAACCAATAGAAGTTGTAAATGGAGATGGAAACGAATTACAAATATCTCCTGTTTATAAACATTTATCTATAGCAAAACCTAAGACAAAAGATGAAAAGAAAAAAGGAATTGTAATACCTAAAGAAAAGAAAGAAAACAAAAAATAATCCATATAACATAAGTTATATGGATTTTGTGTTTAAATTATGTTATAAAGTTACACTATTTAAACAATGCATAATCTTAAATGAAAAATGAATAGTGAATAGTACAAACTTGCTTTTAAGTTTTCCCTTAAACATATCTTGTACTTTTCACTATTCATTCTTATCTCTTAACTCTCGCTTTAGCGAGTTTGGTAGCGATGGTGGGACTTGAACCTACGACCTGCCGGGTATGAACCGGATGCTCTAGCCAACTGAGCTACATCGCCATATTTTGCTATAACGTGTATTATTATAATAGTATATCCAAAATTTGTCAAGACAAACTATAAAAATAATTTAAATTGTAATACAGTATAAGTCTTAAATACATTGACACTTTTGTAAATTCGTGTAATAATATTAAAAGAATTTTAAAAAGAAAAGGAACTAATATGGAAATAGAAAAAATAAAAAGTGTAATAGAAGCAATATTGTTTGCAGCAGGAAGAGTCGTAAATGTTAATGAGTTAGTATCTGCATTAGAAGTTAATTCGGAAGACATTATAAACATTATAGAAAGTATGAAACAAGAATTTGAAGAACAAAATAGAGGAATACAAATTATAAAAGTAGAAAACGGATACCAAATGTGTACAAAAACAGAGTATTATGAATACATCTATCCAATATTTGATAAAAGAAATAAACCAAATTTATCAAATGCAGCATTAGAAACACTTGCAATAATTGCATATAATCCTAAAATTACAAGAGCAGAAATAGAATCTATAAGAGGTGTTAATTCTGATGCAACAATATATAAATTATTAGAATATAATTTAATTGAAGATGCAGGAAAATTAGATGCACCTGGAAGACCAACAACATATAGAACAACCCAAAACTTCTTAAAAATGTTCGGATACTCAAATTCAGATGAACTTCCAGAATTACCAAAATATAAAATGGATGAAAATCAACAAATTGTTATAGATGATATAATAGAAGAAAACAAAAAAGAAGAAGAAATAGAAGAAGCAAGTGAGGAACTTCTTCAAGAAGATACAAAAGTAGAACAAGAGGCTCCTATGCCCGAAAGGGAAGAAGGAGAGAGTGCTTCGCAAGAGTGAAGAATGAAAAATAGAAAGTAAGGAGAGAAAATAATGAGATTATCAAATACAGGTATGGGAAGTACCAAATTAAATAATATAGATGAAATGTATCCAGGACAAAGTATTCTATTACAAACAGGTCAATTAGTTCAATATGGTGCAGGGCTATTTGCATATAATACAGTACCACTATTAGTAAGAAGAAATGTAGAAAAAATAATAATAGAAACTTTAAATAAATATAATTGTATCGAAGTATTACTTCCAACATTACAACCAGATACTATTTGGAAAAATTCAGGAAGATACGACCACTATGTAAATGAAGGAACAATGCTTATAACAGAATCTAATAAAGGAACATTTTGCTTAGCTCCAACAGGAGAAGAAGCAATGCTAGAATTTGCAAGAGAAAAATTAAAATCTTATAAAAACTTACCTGCAACATTTTATCAAATTGGAGAAAAATATCGTAATGAAATAAGAACAAGAGGATATTTATTAAGAGGAAAAGCATTTCCAATGTTAGATGCATATAGTTTTGATGAAGACGAAGAATCTATGGCAAAATCATATGAGAATGTAAGAAAAGCGTTTTTAGAAATCTTTGAAAAAATAGGATTACCAGTTATTCCAATTGTTGCAGATAATGGAGCAATGGGAGGTAAAAAATCAGAAGAATTTATGCTAATCTCAGAACAAGGCGAAGATAAGATCTTATATGATGAAACAACAGGAATTGGATTAAATACAGAAATATTAGAAAAAGAAAATTATAAAGAATATTTAAAAGATGAATATGGTATAGAAGATATATCAAACTTAAAAGAAATTAGAACAATGGAATTAGGACATATTTTCCAACTAGGAACAAGATATTCTGAAATGATGAATGGCAAATTTATTAACCAAGAAGGAAAAGAATGTTTATACTATATGGGATGTTATGGAATAGGAGTAAGTAGGACAGTGGCAGCATTATATGAAAGCTGTGTTATTAACGACGAAAAGTGGGGACCATGTGGATTTAGATTACCTATGTCAGTAGCACCATTTAAAGTTCAAATTGTTCCTAAAATAGAAAATGCAGAAAAACTAGAATTAGCTAATAAAATATATGAAGAATTAGGAAAAAGCGGAATTGACTCTATATTAGATGATAGACAAAACATTACAATAGGAGCAAAAATAAAAGACTGTAAAGTATTAGGAACACCATATTTAATAGTAATTGGTGATAAGCAAGAAGGAAGTATGGTAGAATTAGAAAATAATATTACAGGAACAAAAGAAATGGTAGAAATAGAAAAATTAGTAGAAAAATTAAAATAGTTTGTAGTAAATAAACATCAAAAAAGGATTGCATATAATGCAATCCTTTTTTGAGATTTGCTTTTTAAAATTCACATGTTTTTGGTGTTCTTGGGAAAGGTATTACATCACGTATATTTTGCATACCAGTTACATACATGATTAAACGTTCAAAACCAAGACCGAAGCCTGAATGAGTAACACTTCCAAATCTACGTAAGTCTAAATACCACCAATAATCTTCTTTATTTAATCCAAGGTCATTCATTCTTTTTTCTAGTTTTTCTAAATCTTCTTCTCTTTGACTTCCACCAATAATTTCTCCAATTCCAGGTGCTAAAAGGTCAGCTGCTGCAACTGTTTTTCCATCTGGGTTTTGCTTCATATAAAAAGCTTTAATATCCATTGGGTAATCTGTTACAAAAACAGGTTTTTTGAAGACTACTTCACTTAAATATCTTTCATGCTCTGTTTGTAAATCACATCCCCAGCTAACAGGAAATTGAAATTTATCATTACATTTTTCTAATTCTTTTACAGCATCTGTATAAGAAATTCTTCCGAAATCTGAAGATACAACATTTTGTAATCTTTCAAGTAAGGTTTTATCTATAAAGTTATTGAAAAATTCCATCTCTTCAGGGCAAGTTTCTAGTACATAAGATATAACGAATTTTAACATATCTTCTGCTAAATCCATATCATCTTTTAAATCTGCAAAACAAATTTCTGGTTCAATCATCCAAAATTCGGCAGCATGTTTTACTGTGTTTGAATTTTCTGCTCTAAATGTTGGGCCAAAGGTATACACGTTTCTAAATGCGAATGCATAGTTTTCTACATCTAATTGACCACTTACAGTTAAATGTGCGGGTCTTCCAAAAAAGTCTTTTGAATAATCTACATTTCCATCTTCTGTTTTAGGTACATTGTTAAAATCAAAACTTGATACACTAAACATTTCTCCAGCACCTTCTGCATCACTAGAAGTTATTATTGGAGAATGAACATATACAAAGTTTCTTTCTTGAAAGAATTTGTGTATAGCGTATGCTGCAGCAGAACGAACTCTAAATACTGCATTAAATGTATTTGCACGTGGACGAAGGTGTGCGATTGTTCTTAAATATTCAAAAGTATGTCTTTTCTTTTGAAGTGGATAGTCTGCATCTGATACATCATATATTTCTACACTACTTGCTTTTATTTCAAAAGGTTGTTTTGCTCCTTCAGTTTTTATAAATTTACCGTTAACTTTAATAGATGAGCTAATGCTTAATTTACAAATATCATCAAAGTTTGGTAATGTATTATCAAAAACAACTTGAACATTTTTAAAAAATGAACCATCATTAAGTTCGATAAATCCAAAAGTTTTAGAATCACGAACAGTTTTAACCCATCCTTCAACAGTTATTATACTATCTACATATTCATCTGTATTTTTATATAAGTCTCTAATAGTTAATTTATTCATAATTTCCTCCTAAAAATAGTATTACCTAAGTATTATATATATAAATGTTGCAAAATTCAAGAATTTATACGTACTTTCTAGACTTTTTAATAAAAAAGTGTTAATATATTAAAATAAAATGTATATAGGTTAAGATATATAGGAGGAAAAAACATGAGCAGATATAGAACTAATACATGTGGAGAATTAAATATAAAAAATGTAGGAGAAACTGTTAAACTATCTGGTTGGATTCAAAAAATAAGAAATTTAGGTGCAATGACATTTATTGATTTAAGAGATGAATTTGGTATTACTCAAGTTGTAATGGAAAACCAAGACAAATTTGATATGATAAAACCAAACTTAACAACAGAAAGCTGCATCATGATAGAAGGAGCAGTTGTAGAAAGAACAAACAAAAATGATAAAATACAAACAGGTGAAATTGAAGTTGTAGCAGATAAAATAGAGATTCTTGGAAAATGCAAAAATGTTTTACCATTTGAAACAACTCAAGATACTTTATCAAATGTAAGAGAAGATTTACGTTTAGAATATAGATTTTTAGAACTTCGTAATGAACATATTCACAATAACATTTTATTACGTTCTAATATAATGAAAACTTTAAGAAATAAAATGGACGAATTAGGTTTTACAGAAATTCAAACCCCAATCTTAGCAAATTCTTCACCAGAAGGAGCAAGAGATTTTTTAGTACCAAGTAGAATACACCCAGGAGAATTTTATGCACTACCTCAAGCACCACAACAATTTAAACAATTATTAATGGTATCAGGATTTAATAAATATTACCAAATAGCACCTTGTTTTAGAGATGAAGACCCACGTGCAGATCGTGCACCAGGAGAGTTTTATCAATTAGATTTTGAAATGAGTTTTGCAGACCAAGAAGATGTATTTAAAGTGTTAGAAGAAGTAGTACCAGAAGTATTTGAAAAATTCACATCATGGAAAGTAGATAAAGGACCATTTATTAGAATTCCATATAGAGAAGCAATGGAAAAATACGGAATAGACAAACCAGATTTAAGAAATCCACTTATAATATATGATGTTACAAAAGTATTTGAAAATACAGAATTTAATGCTTTTAAGAATAAAACTGTAAAAGTAATAGCAGTAGATATGAAAGAAGAATTACCAAGAAAATTCTTTGATAATATGAGCGAATTTGCAGTAAATGAATTAGGAGCTAAAGGCCTTGCATGGGTAAAACTAGATGGAGAAAACAACCTAAATGGTGGAATATCAAAATTTATTTCTGAAGAACAAAAAGAAGAAATTATAAAAATAGCAAGTGCAAATAAAAATAGTGCAATGTTCTTTATAGCAGATGAATTTAGTAATGCACAAAAAATAGCAGGTGGAGTAAGAATAGAATTAGGAAAAAGACTAGATTTAATAGAAAAAGAAGTATATAAATTCTGTTTAATAGTGGATTTTCCTATGTATGAGTTATCAGATGAAGGAACAATAGATTTTAATCATAATCCATTTTCTATGCCACAAGGTGGAATGAAAGCGTTAGAAGAAAAAGACCCACTAGATATACTTGCATATCAATATGACTTAGTATGTAATGGCTATGAAATGGCATCAGGTGCGGTTCGTAACCATGATCCAGAGCTTATGGTAAAAGCATTTGAAATTGCAGGTTATACAAGAAGCGATGTAGAGAATAGATTTGGAGCACTATTTAATGCATTCCAATATGGTACACCACCACACGCAGGAGCAGCACCAGGATTAGATAGAATGGTAATGTTAATTGCAAATGAAGACAACTTAAGAGGTGTTATTGCATTCCCTAAAAATAAGAAAGCAAGAGACTTATTAATGAGAGCACCAAGCACAGTTTCAGACGGGCAATTAAAAGATGTTCATATTAAATTAGATATAGAAGAATAAAAAAAGAAATCCTGAATTTGGTTCTCCAAGTTCAGGATTTCTTTTTTTGATTCCGCAAAACAAACGGAAAAATCTGAAAAATTACTTACGAGCCGTGCCAAATTCACAAACGTAGGACTCAAGTCCATGTGAGCAGCTACAGCCTGCATGCAAAGGACATCCAGATGCATTTGAAAATGCACCCTCGGCAACTAACCGACATTCTTCCGAAGTGGGATATACAAAGAGCTGAGGTAAAACTGTTGTTGGCTGGTGAACGCCTTCTTTGTAATTACTCATAGTAAGACCTCCTTAGGTTTGATATATTAATTATACAACCAATTTACATAAAAGTCAAAACTCCCCATACATATAAAATGATAAGGCCACATAATGTGTGACCTAAATTTTAAAAATCTATAATTTAAATCCGTGAGGTATTAAATCGTTAATTTTATATTCTTCTACTGTGTCGTTTTCTCCAAAACATGTATAAATTTTAAAGTCATCATCTACATAGCCAAGCATAAATTGTCTACAATAACCACAAGGGAGACAATTATCTAAAACATTTGCATTTTTATTTCCACCTACTACTACAATATAAGAAAATTCACGTTCTCCTTCAGATAAAGCTTTAACAAAAGCGGTGCGTTCTGCACAAATACTTTGAATTCCCATATTCTCTATATTACAGCCTGAATATGCTTTTCCACATTTAGTAACAAGACAAGCACCTACATAATAATTACTATTATCTGCGCAAGCATTTAATCTGGCTTTTTTTGCAATACTAATTGCATCTTTTAATTCCATAAATATCACTCATTTCTTTATTTTTTATGTACTTATTATATAAAATAAAGAAAAAAAGTCAACAGTATAATTTTATTACTAATAATAACAACTAACTTAATAATACACCGAATTCACCCAGTTAGCATAATATATATAACATAAGGAGGGGGAATTTTTTTATGAGTACATATATCATAAACGGTGGAAGTAAGTTAGAAGGAGAAGTTCTTGTTTCTGGTTCTAAGAATGCATCTTTACCGATTCTTGCTGCAACTGTGCTTAATAACGGTATTACAAAGTTATATAATGTACCTAATATACATGATACAAAAGTAATGTTAGAAATATTGAAGTATTTAGGTTGCAAAGTAAAGAGAAATAGTGATAAAATAATAATCGATGCAAGAAATATAAAGCATTATGAAATACCAGAAGAATTGATGAGAAAAATGCGTTCATCTGTAATACTTGCAGGAGCATTAATTGGAAGATTTAGGGAAGCGAAGTTTTCTTGTCCTCGGAGGATGTGACATTGGAGCAAGACCAATAGACTTACATTTAAAAGCTTTTGAAAATTTAGGAATAAATATTTCTGAAGATACTGGCTATATTAGGTGTAAGTGTGATACAATAGTAGCTGGAAAAATACATTTAGATTTTCCAAGTGTTGGAGCAACTGAGAATGCAATACTTGCAAGTGTTTTAGCAAATGGAACTACAACAATTTCAAATGCTGCAATGGAACCAGAAATTGTTGATTTACAAAACTTTTTAAATAAATTAGGTGCTAAAATTAAAGGGGCAGGAACAAGTCAAATTGTAATAATGGGTGTATCTAGATTGCAAGATTCTGGCTACAAAGTAATGCCAGATAGAATAGAAGCAGGAACATTACTTTGTGCAGGAGCTGTAACAGGAGGGAGTATACTATTAAAAAATGTAGTTCCAAATCACTTAACACCAGTACTTGAAAAATTAGAAGAGTGTGGTTGTAAATTAGAAATAAAAAAAGAAGAAATCTTATTACAAGCACCCAAAAAGCTGAAGGCAGTAGAAATAAAGACTATGCCATATCCAGGATTTCCAACAGACATGCAGGCAGTGTTTGGGGGAATGCTTGTGACTTCAAAAGGAGTATCTGTAATAATAGAAAACATATTTGAAAATAGATATAAATATTTGGGTGAACTAAAGAGAATGGGCGCAAAGTTACAAATAGAAGGGAGAACAGCTATTATTAAAGGAGTAAGAAAATTATCAGGAGCAAATGTAGAAGCAACAGACTTAAGAGGAGGGGCAGCATTAGTAATTGCAGGGCTCTCAGCAAAAGGAAAAACTAGAGTAAATAATATAGAATATATATTAAGAGGATATGAAAATCTAGACGTAAAATTAAACTCATTAGGAGCAAAAATTACGAAAGAAGTGTGATTTAATGGCAAAACAAAAAAACACTGAGCTAAACTTTTTATACTTAAATGATGAAGAAAATCAGAAAAAGAAAAATACTAATAAGAAAAATAGGAAAGTGAAAGCTAAGAAAACTAAAAGTGGGGCAGATACTAAGTCTGCCTCAAGTAAAAATGATGCTTTTAATTTCGATAATGAAATTGTGATTGGTGTAACAATACCAAAAGAAGAACCAAACCAAAACAAAAAGAAAAATAATGTAAAAAACAACAAAAAAAATACAAACCAAAAAAATGTAACACCTAAAAAGGTTTCGAAAACTACTACAAGAACTTCAAGCAGAAATGCTACTAAAAGAAATATTAATAAAAAAACAAAAGAAGTAGAAAAAGCAAGTAAAAAAGCTATAATAATTAAAGGGTTAATAAAGTGGACAATCCTACTTTTAGCACTTGGCGCATCAATAATAATGTTTATGATGTCACCATTATTTAATCTTTCTGAAGTACAAGTGTTAAATAATGAAAAATTAAGTAGTGAATCTATTGTTAGTTTATCTGAATTAAATATTGGAGAAAACATATATAAAGTAACAAAAAGAAAACTAGTAAATAAAATTAAGCAAAATGCTTATGTAGAAAGTGTAAAAGTAGAAAGAAAATTACCCAATAGAATAGCTATAACAATAAAAGAACGAAAAACAACATTTATGTTAGAATATGCAAATAGCTATGTGTACATTAATAATCAAGGATATATTTTGGAAATATCTGAACAAAAATTAGAATGTCCTATTATTATGGGATATACAACTTCAGAAGATAACATTAAGCCCGGAAACAGATTAAATGAAGAGGATTTAGAAAAGTTATCTGTAGTATTAAAAATTGTAGAAACTGCAAATGGAAATGAAATAGGAAATCTGATTACAAGAATAAATATAGCGGACAAGCAAAATTATACGCTTATTCTAGAAAGCGAAAAGAAAATAGTATACTTAGGAGATGCATCAAATTTAAGTAATAGAATTCCACATTTAAAAGTAATATTAAAAGAAGAAGCAGGTGTAGAAGGAGAAATCTTTATAAATGGAGATTTAAACAAACAAAAGGTATACTTTAGAAAGAAAGAGTAAAGGAGGAAAATATGAAAAATAAAAAACAAGTAGCAATAACATTAGGTATAGTATGTTTTGTCTTAACAATAGGAATAATGATTCAGTTAAATACTATTAAAGATGCTGTTCAGTCAGTAGGGCAAGATGCAAAGGATAATGCTTTAAAAGATGAAGTTCTGAAATGGAAAGAAAGATATGATAGAGCATATCAAGAATTAGAAGCTTCAGAAGAACAATTAAATAAAGAAAGACAAGAAAGTCTTTCAACTGATTCTACTTCTGTAGAAAAGCAAAAGAAACTAAAAGAACTAAATACATATTTAGGATTAACAGATGTAACTGGAAGCGGAATTATTATTACAGTTCAAGATAATACTGCATCTAAATTTGTCACATCAAAAGACTTAGTACATGATGCTGATTTACGTGCAATAGTAAGTGAAATAAAAAATATTGGTGCAGACGCAATTAGCATAAATGGGCAAAGAATAGTTTCATCTACAGCAATTAATTGTGCTGGTGCAATTGTAAAAATAAATGAAGAAGCAATTGGAAGTCCGTTTGTAATTAAAGTAATTGGAAATGGAGATTTAAACTACAATTTAACAAGACCTGGTTCTTATATAGATAAATTAAGAGATGATGGAATTAAGGTTGATGTAAAGCCAAGTGATAATATTACAATTGAAAAGTATGATGGTGTACTAACAAATAAATATATTCAAAGTGTAGAGTAGGTGATAAAAGTGAAAAAGGGAAAAGGAGTTATAACGGTTACTATCGGACTAATTTGTTTCATATTGACATATGTTATGTTTATGCAATTTAGGACAATAGAAGAAACCAATATTACAGAAATAGAAAGTATGACAACAGCAGAGTTAAGAGAAAAATCTGTAGCATGGAGAGAAAAATATGAAGAAACATATGCTAAATTAGAAGAAAACAGATCAATATTAGAAGAATATAAACAAAGAAGAGAATCAAATGTTGAAGCATCAGAATTATTAGAAAAAGAATTATTACAAGCAAAAATGATTGCTGGTGAAACAGATGTAAAAGGTAATGGAATTGTGGTTACAATAACAGATAATGAAAATACAGAGAAAATTACAGCAACAGATTTATTGGTATTAATAAATGAATTAAGACTTGCTGGAGCAGAAGCAATTAGTATAAATGATCAGAGAATTATAAATATGAGTGATGTTGTAGATATAAATATTGATGATGGAGCACATTTTATATTTGTAAATAAAGAAAAGAGATTGGTTTCTCCATATGTCATAAAAGCTATTGGAGACCAGAAGTATCTAGAAAGTGCTTTAACTACAAAAACAGTAGGATTTATAGATCAGTATTCTGAAAATGCAACATTAGAGAGACAAAACAACATTAGAATACCAAAATATTCAGGAGAAATTAAAGTTAAATATGTAGATATAAAGGAGGAAAAATAATATGATTATTATAGCTATAGTAATAGGCTGTATTATAGGTGTACTTGCAGGAATGAATGCACCGATAATTCCATATAGCCTTTCAGGATATCTCGCAATATCAATTGTTGCAGCACTTGATTCAGTATTTGGAGGAATTACATCTGTATTAAAAGGAAAATTTGATTTAAAGATTTTTGTTTCAGGATTTTTTGGAAATGCAATTCTTTCAATATTACTTACATATTTAGGAGAAAAACTAAATGTAGACATATATCTTGCAGCAATTGTTGTTTTTGTTGGAAGAATGTTTACAAATCTTGCAATTATACGTAGACACTATATAGATAAATGGACAAGTAAAGATAAAAATAATAATTAAAAGAACTAAGATTTAGAATAAAATAGGTGTAGGGGTCGATGCCTACATCGACCCAATTATATGTAGATATTTCCTATAAAACGGGTCGACGAGGGCGTCGACCCCTACGTTTAAATTCAGAAACTAATGGATATTTTAATTTCTAAAATCGACAAAAAACTACACGTGTAAGCAATACAAAACATTATTACAAAATACAAACATTAATATTACAAAAATATTACAAAAACTATTGACATTTTCCTTAAAATATAATATTCTTACGTAAGGAAAAAAGAATACATTAAAAATGGAGGAATAAGCTTTGGCAATAGGTGATATAATCGTTGGGATTGATATCGGAACATCAAAAGTATCAGCTGTTTTAGGCGAAGTTAATAATTTTAATCAAATAGAAATTATTTGTCAAGCAAGCACTAAATGTGAAGGTATCAAAAAAGGAAAAATAATTAACGAAGATAAAGTTGCAGAGGCAATAGCCCAAGCAATCGAAAATGCTGAAGAAGAAGCTAATCTTAAAATCAATTCTGCATATATTACTATTCCTGGTAAATATGCAACAATAGTGCAAAACAGTGTAACAAAAGAGCTAAAAGATAGATATTCTGGAATTTCTGTAAGGGATGTAGGACAAGCTATTATGCAAGTAAGAGACATTGAAGTACCAGATGGAAAAACTATAATAGATATTGTGCCAAATGAATTTGTATTAAGCGATGGAAAAGTAACACGAGATCCAGTAGGAGAATTAAGTGCTAACTTTACTCTAAATGCACAAATAGTATTAGCAGATAAAGATTATACAAGACAACTTGCAGCAATATTTAGAAAAGCAGGATTAGAAATTGACGGAATGGTACCAGTAACACTTGCAGAAAGAAATCTAATATTAGATGTAAATGAACTACATGATAATGTAATGTTATTAGATATTGGAGCAGGAAATACTGATATTGGTGTATTTGAAGGAGAATCATTTGTTTATACAAATACAATTCCTTTAGGTGGAGATAATATAACCAAGGACATAGCAGTAGTATTAGAAATATCTGAAGAAGAAGCTGAAAAACTTAAAAAACAATATGGACTTGCACTAAAATCTTTTATTGATAATGATAATGATATAATTTTAAATACTTACACAGGAGATTCAAAAAATAAAATTATAAAAAGTTCAGAATTAATAGAAATTATTGAAGCAAGAATTGAAGAAATCTTTTCACTTGTAAACAAAGATATTACAAACCAAGGAATCAAACCAAAAATAAACAATGTAATATTAACAGGACAAGGAATTACAAGTATAAATAAAAGTGATGTAGCAGGAAAAATAATATTAAATATACCTGTTAAAATAGCTACAGGAAGACTAATAAGCACAGTAAAACCAAGTTACAGATCTGCATACTCATTAGTAAGATATATAGCAGCAAGACCTTTTGCAAAAACAGTATCAAGCAGTATTGATACAAAATCTGATACAAATATTTTAATGACTATAATGGAAAGAATAAAAGAATTTTTCTATTCATAGTTAAAGTATTAAGAAAGTTTTTAATTTTAAAAAATAAATAAAAAAGTTTGGGAGGAAAAATTATGGTAGACTACGAAGAAAGCAATAATAGTGATAGAATGATGATAGACGGAACAGCTACAATAAAAGTAATTGGTGTTGGAGGCGCAGGAAACAATGCCGTTAATAGAATGGTTGAATCAGGAATTAGAGGAGTAGAATTCATTTCTGTAAATACTGATAGACAAGCTCTTCAAGAATCAAAAGCAGGAGCAAAAATCCAAATAGGAGAAAAAATAACAAGAGGTCTAGGAGCAGGAGCAAATCCTGATATTGGAGCTCAATCAGCAGAAGAAAGTAAAGCAGAGATTGCAGAAGTATTACGTGGAGCAGATATGGTCTTCGTAACAGCTGGTATGGGTGGTGGAACAGGAACAGGTGCTGCACCTATAGTTGCTGCTGCTGCAAAAGAAATGGGAATTTTAACAATAGGTGTTGTTACAAAACCATTCACATTTGAAGGTAAAAAAAGACTTTCACAAGCAGAACGTGGAATTGAAAGCTTAAAAGGTAAAGTAGATACATTAGTAGTAATACCAAATGATAAATTACTACAAATCATAGATAGAAAAACTTCTATCGTAGATGCTTTTAAAATGGCAGATGACGTTTTAAGACAAGGTGTTCAAGGTATATCAGATTTAATCGCAGTACCAGGTCTTGTAAACTTAGACTTTGCAGATGTTAAAACAATTATGCTTAATACTGGTATGGCTCATATGGGTATTGGTATGGCATCTGGAGAAAATCGTGCAGAAGATGCTGCAAAACAAGCTATTCAAAGTCCATTACTTGAAACATCAATTGAAGGAGCAAGAGGAGTTATCATTAATATTACTGGTGGACCAGATCTTGGATTACATGAAGTTAATACAGCTGCAGAACTTGTTCAACGCAGTGTAGATCCAGAAGCAAACATTATCTTTGGTGCAGTTATTGATGAAAATATGGGAGATGATATTTCAATTACTGTTATTGCAACAGGATTTGAACAAGAGATGCCAATTTCTACAATAGGTGTAGCTGAAAAAGTAACAAAAGCTTGGGACAAAAAAATTAATTCAATCCCAGTTAGTACAGATAGTTCATCAAACTCAAGTGACTTAGATATCCCATCTTTTTTAAGAAATAAAAAAGGATTAAATAAATAGGAAAAAAGGAGCATTAGGCTCCTTTTTTGTTAATATAATAGAATAAAAAAAGAAATAATCGAAAAAGCTCGATTATTTCTTTTTTTCTACAACAGTGTTTGACATACTTTTCCAAAATAAAGTTGTACAATATAAAAACAATATACTTTAAGGAGGAAGCGTAGTGACAATATACTTAGATGTAATACTTATGGAAAATATATGTATGAATTATATTATATTGTTTGCTACAGGATTAATTGTTAAGGTAAATATAAAACAAGTAAGGGTAATACTGTCTAGTCTACTTGGGGGAATATATGCTATCTTATCATTTGCACCAGTATTACAAGTTTACTCTAATATCATATTTAAAATACTAATTTCAATAGTAATGGTATATATATCATTTAATGCAAAAAATTTTAAAGTTTTAATAAAACAAGTCATACTATTTTATTTAGTTTCATTTGCATTTGGAGGATGTGCTTTTTTTCTATTATATTTTATTAGACCACAAGATATATTGATGAGAAATGGTTATTTAACAGGTACATATCCAATAAAAATAGCATTACTTGGAGGAATTGTAGGATTTGTAGTTGTAAATATAGCATTTAAAATAGTAAAAGGAAGAATATCAAAAAAGGATATGTTTTGTGATATAGAGATATATTTTAGAGAAAAAAAAGCATCAATAAAAGCTATGATAGATACAGGAAATTTATTGAAAGAGCCTATTAGTGGAATGCCAGTTATTGTAGTGGAAAAGCAAGAATTAGAAGATATAATACCTAGAAAGATAATAGAAAATTTAAATACAATATTAACTGGTGGAAATACAAATGAAATATTAGAAGAAGCAAAAGAATATTTACCTAAATTTAGAGTTGTACCATTTTCTTCACTAGGAAAGCAAAATCGGACTATTATTAGGTTTTATCGCAGACAAAATTGTAATAGTACAAGATGAAGAAAAAAAAAGTATAGACCAAATTATAGTTGGAATCTATGACAAATACTTAACTAAAAGTGGTACATATACAGGTTTAATTGGTTTAGACATATTAGAAAGGTGTGAAAAAAATGAACATTTTGCAAATATTAAAATCTAGTATTAATACAATATATGTTAAATACATGAACAAGGATATAGAAGATATTTATGAACTTCCTATATTTTATATTGGAGGAAGTCAGACTTTACCACCACCACTATCTCCAGAAGAAGAAGAAACTATTTTAGATGAACTTTCTAAAGGCAACGAAGAAGCAAGAAAAACCCTTGTTGAAAGAAATTTAAGATTAGTAGTGTATATAGCAAAGAAATTTGAAAATACAGGAATTGGCATTGAAGATTTAATATCGATTGGTACAATTGGATTAATGAAAGCAATTAATACATTTAATACTGGTAAAAATATAAAGCTTGCTACATATGCTTCTAGATGTATAGAAAATGAAATACTAATGTATTTAAGAAGAAGTAATAAATTAAAAGGAGAAATATCTATAGATGAACCATTAAACCAAGATGGAGATGGAAATGAATTACTATTATCAGATATATTAGGAACTGAAAATGATGTAACTTCAAGAGCTATAGAAGATGAGGTTGATAAAAGCTTATTAAGAGCGTCAATGCAAAAACTAAATAATAGAGAAAAAAATATTATGGAATTACGTTTTGGATTCATTAGTGGAAATGAAAAAACACAAAAAGAGGTTGCGGATATGCTTGGAATTTCACAAAGTTATATTTCTAGATTAGAAAAGAAAATTATTAACAAGATGAAAAAAGACATAATGAGTAAGACAGGATAAATAGGTTAAATAATTTAGCAACATATAAAATTATGTTGACTTTACATAAGAATGATTATATGATATAAGCAAGTTTTTCTTTTGTAACTATTAACCAGCCTTTTTTATAAGGAGGTGTTATAATGGAAATGAGAGCTCGGACTTATTCGTATTTAGAAAAAACTATGAACGAACAGGAACTTGACAAATTCGCTTGTGATATAGCTACAAGTTATGCTACAAGCGAAGGGCAGTATTCGAGGAGGTATTATACGAAAATTTATAACATTACTTCAGATTGCTTCTATAAATTACTTGAAAGAGCAATCGTTCGTGACTTAGTACTGGATGAAATTGTTGATAAAATGCGACAGAAAGCATACAAAAACAGTAATACAAAAAGTATGGAAAAATCCGGTAAAAATACAGTGACAAGCCATATCCATTATGCAAAAATGATTGGAGAGTGAAAGTGGTTTAAATTCTTAAGAGACTTTCCGAAAAATGAGAAGATTGAAATTACCACTTACTTTGCAGAGCATTTTGAAACTTCAAAATCAGAATGTGCAAAAAAGTTTAACATTTCAAATGTGTCCCTTGATAAAATCATCGAAAACACTTTGATTGAAAACTATGTGGATGACGAAATCTTTTCAAAAATTCGGACAAGGAGCTTGGGAAAGGAGCCAACGAAGATAGCAATTAACTATTTTGCAACTCTCAAAAGAAAAAGAAATAAAAGGAAAAAGACCGCCAGTTGATTTAGGCGGTTTTTTTCCTTTTACTTGTACAATTTTTTAATTCTGCCAATGGCATCTTTTTCTAGCCTTGAAACTTGTGCTTGACTAATTCCAATTTCTTCTGCAACTTCCATTTGAGTTCTACCATCAAAAAAACGCTTTGTAATAATCATTTTTTCACGGTCATTTAATTTTTTCATTGCTTGTTCAATTGTAAGAGAATCTGCCCAAGATTCATCATTCGATTTAGAATCACTTACTTGATCCATAATATAAATACTTTCAGTTCCATCATTATAAACAGGTTCTTGTAAAGATAGAGGGTCTTGTATTGCTTCAAAACTAAAAACAATATCTTCTCTATTAACGCCAACTTCTTTTGCAATTTGTTCTACAGTTGGTTCTTTGTTTAATTCTTTTGTTAATTTTTCTCTTGCTTGCAAAGCTTTATATGCTAAATCTCTAACAGACCTACTAACTCTAATAGGATTATTATCACGAAGATATCTTCTAATTTCTCCAATAATCATAGGTACAGCATAAGTTGAGAATTGAACATTTAAATCAAGATTAAAGTTATCAATAGACTTTATAAGCCCCACACAACCAACCTGAAATAAATCATCCATATTTTCACATCTACCACTAAAACGCTGTAAAACACTTAATACTAATCTTAAATTACCGTTAATAAATCTTTCTCTTGCTTCTTTATCACCTTGTTTAATTTTTATAAATAATTCATCTTTTTCTTTGTTTGAGAGTACAGGAAGTTTTGAAGTATCAACATTACTAATTTCTACTTTTCGAATCACTTTATAAGCCTCCTTACGAAATACTTGATAATAGAAGTATTTCCGGAAAATAGACTTGATATTCATAAAAAATTCTACTGTATTTGACAGAAAAACACATATATTGATTTATGTGTAATTATAATTTATAAATGAAATTATATGCTAGCAAGGAACCATTAAGAGAATTGACTAATACAGTGAAATATGATAAAATATTTACATAAAGCATTTCATTAACAATAGGAATTATTCCTATTGTTTTAAGCACATTGAAAATTTTATAATTCTTTTAACTTTAATAAGGAGGAAAAATGATGAAGAAAAAGAAAAAGAAACGGATTAGGAAGAAAGCATTAACAATGGTGCTGATAGCATCACTCTTTGTTACCAGTGTAATATCAGTGCCGCACTTAAGTTTTGCAGAAGAACCCGACGTTTTAACACAGGATATTTCTTCAGATGCAGTAGCATATGAAGAAACATCTGATGTTGAAACCGAAGATGAAACTGAAGAAACAGAAGTGTCAGAAGAAACTGATGCTGAGGAGAGTGGAGATTTTCCTGATTCTTCAGAAGAAGTACCTTCAGAAGAAGACGGCGAAGATATCCAAAATCCTGACGGTAACGAAGAAAGTGAAAATCCTGAAGATGAAGCAGAAGAAGCAGAAGGCGTAGAAGACGCGAACGATGCAGAAGATGCTGAAGAAACAGGTACTACAGACAATGTAGAAGAGGATGTTATGGATGCCGAAGAAATTCAGCCTGAAGAGCTAAACGAAGCAGAAGAACTTGAGGAAGAAGTAGAGGACAAAGAAGAGGAAGAGCTTGAGGAAAATCTTGAGGAAGAATCTTCATATCCAGCTCAAAGTTTTGGACCAAAATCCATTTCTTCTGTTACAGTAGAAGCAAGTGTAGATGAAGGCGTTTTTCCTGAAGGAACAGAAATGATAGTTTCATCTGTATCTTCATATGTTACCGAGCAGATAAAAGAAGCTGCAAACAACCTTACGGACGATTCCGAAGAGGTTGTCGATGTTATAGCAGTGGACATTAGCTTTGTATGTGACGGCGTAGAAATTCAGCCTGAGGATGGTTCGGTACGAGTGAATATGAGAGCAGAAAGAACCGTAGAAGGTGACAACCATAAGGTTATCCACTTTGATGGTAGCGATGCAGAAATCGTAGCAGATGCAAGCGCAAATAGCGCTTCGCTTGATGCAAGTTGTTTTTCTGTGTATGCTATTATTGGTTCAGAGTATCAGGATGAAGAAGTAAAAAAGGAAGCAAGATGTTTTTACATGTTCTATGTGGGAGATACTCATGTAGATACACAAATCATCAAAAACGGGGATACATTACTAGAGCCTTCTGTGCCTGAATTAGGTGAAAACAAAGAATTTACTGGATGGCGTATTAGAGGGGAAACAGAAGATATGACATTTGGTAATGTTATTACAGTTGAAGAAGGTGAAGATAAGTACATCTATGTAGATGCACACTTTGAAGACTTTTTTAAAGTAACTTTCTATACAAGTGATGATAAATCTTCTATTCTTCAGATTATAACTGTAAAAGATGGTGAAACGGTTTCTACCAAAGATCAAATCCTTGTCAGCGATGACATCCATATGTTTGACGGATGGTACAATGCAGAAGATGAGAGTAAGGAAAAGGTAGAAAAAGTAACTGTATCAGGAAAAGATGTAGAACTGCTTCCAATATTCAAAGAGGGTATTTGGGTTCGGTTTAATACTAATGGTGGTTCTTATACTGAGCCAGTGTTCATAATGCAAAATGAAACAGTAAAAGAACCTGAAGCACCTGAGCGTGTAGGTTACACTTTTTTAGGGTGGTATACATCTAATACACTTACTACCAAATTTGATTTCTCAAAAAGTGTTACCGAGGCAACTACTATCTATGCAGGTTGGAAAGCAAATGTAGTAAAATATCGAGTAGTGGTATGGACAGAAAACATAAATAATAATGAATATACATCAAACCAAATACTTGATAGAACAGCATCAGCAGGAACAAAGCTTACAGCCAGTATGTTTAGTAGTATCGTTGTAAAAGAGAAAGATATAGCTTGTTTTGATATTGATACCCAAAAAACAAATGCAGAAGAATGTATTGTAAAAGGAGATGGTACAACAACTTATAATGTGTATTTTTCAAGACATAGATTCACCATAGCATTTTGGAATAGTAATCAGACAGTAAAATATTTTACTTTATCAGATATAAAATATGGTGAAAACATTATAAGTAAATATCGAGACAAAATGAAGACATATGGAGGCTCTATAGATGAAGGTTCAGGAGGATGGATAAGAGCTAATATAGCCTCAAACAAAACTTCAGATATGGATATATTAAATAATAATAATTTTCCTTTTACTGTAAGTCCTGCTTCTCTATACAGGAGCAATTTATTACCATATAAAAACAATTCTAAAGAAGTGATTTTTAAAAGGTATACAGTTTCATCAAATAATAAATATACCTATTATGTCTATTTAGAATATTTAGACGATGAAACAACACCTGAAGGAGCAGAAATAATTGAAGAAGGAGGCATCAAGTACTATTTAAGAAATGTAGCTACAACTTTTTCTACAAGTACTACCATGAAGATAAATTTTAATTCTAATGGGCAGGGTTTAATTAAACTTGTAAAGAATAGAGAAACAGGAGCAGTTAATCAACTTGTAAGTATTAATGGTCAGCGAGCTACAATACTGCAACCAAATGTAAAATATAATTTTTATTATATGAGAGATTCTAATAAACTCAAGTTTGATGATAGTAGCTTAAATAGTTACACTCTCAAATTTGAAGAAAAGTTAGCTGATTATGAGCCCGAAGGATATGTGATTGACGAAACATTAAAAGAGGCGGACGGAAAAACATATATATTTAAAGGGTGGACTACATCTGAGGGTGAAAACGTCGATTTTAGTACAGCACGCATGCCTAAGACGGACCTAATGCTTTATGCAAAATGGGAAGATGCAACAGCAAGATACAAAGTAACTTTCAATTATGACAACGGAGAACCGAAAGATTCTGTAATTGTTATGTCTGGTGATACCGTTGAACGTCCGGCAGATCCTGAAAAAAATGGTTATAGATTTGTGGGGTGGAAGACAGCTACTGGAACAGTATTTGATTTCCACAGTAAGATTGATAAAGACACAGAACTTATAGCTATGTGGATGAACGAAAAAACATATACTGTAAAATATGATGCAGGAGAGTTCGGTAGTTTCACTAAGCAGGATTTGAACAATTACTCAGATGGAGCAAGAGCTATTATTGTTGGAGTACCAACTATTACTGATATAAGTAAGAAGTTTATTGGTTGGAAAATTGGTAATAACAGCCAGCTCTACAAATCAGGAACGTTTGCCATTAACGAGGATGATGCTGATGAAAATGGTGTGATTACGTTAGTTGCACAATATGAGGATGGCTCTAAAATAGTAACTATAACCTATAATCCAAATGGACATAATGGCAAGGTAGTCACATTTGAAGCAGCGCCTATGAATAACGATATCACATTTACAAAGAGTCCAAGTGATGCAGATGTGAATTTTTCGGCTAAGCCTTATTATGAATTTGTAAAATGGAATACAGAAGAGGATGGTTCAGGAGAATCCTTCTATCCTAGAGAAACCATTGCAATAAACAATACAGATGGTAAGGCAGCAATATTGTATGCACAGTGGAGAGGAGTAGATGACGTTTTAACCTACAAAGCAAATGGTGGAAGTGGAACAATGGAAGACACAAACGGGAAGACTTTTGAAGCTG
>JAAWOE010000007.1 GCA_022799315.1 Clostridia bacterium
ATATTTTTATAAAAACATGTATGTGTATTCGCGGATACACATACGACTAATCTTGAACAACTGCGATTATTCAAAGTTCATATTTATAATAACATATTGTTTAATACTTGTCAAAATGTTTTAATGGTTTTATTGACTTTGAGGTTGTATAATGTTAAACTTAATATAGTTAAACAGTAAGTCTTTTTTGTATGCCATAATCTCGGTAAGTACTATGTGTTAGTACCATACTTAAAGCAATTTAACTATTTTTTATGCTTTTAAAAATTTAACATAGCCATTTTCACACTCGTATCCTAATTTTCTATAGAATTGATTTGCTCCAATATTATCTTTATTTGCAATTAAACATATAATCTCACAATTCATGTCCTTAGCTATATTTTCGATATACTCAAATAATCTAGTTCCTACTTTTTGTCTTCTGTATTCTTTTTTCACTCTAACACTCCAAATTGTTATAAAAGGGTTGTTTTCTTCAAAAATATCATGATGAATAGTTACTTTTGCAAATCCAACAATGCTAGCATTATTTTTTACTGTAATCATCTGATAGTCCGAATTATCCTTAATTTTTGCAAATGTTTGCTTCATTTTAACACGATTTGTAGTAATCGTCCTTTCTGCATCATAAAGTTTTGCCACTTCTTCTAATTCATCCTCATTTAATCTATCAAAAGTTAATTCCAAGTGTTCCTCCATTTTTATTCTCTTATACTTCTAAAATCTATCTTCTTCTATATATCATACATTTTTAATCGTTCAACATATATCTTAATACTATCATCATTAATATCTTCTGGTTTTATATTGCAATACTCCATAATTTGTTTTTCTATACTTAAAGCACATTGTATTAAATAATTTGCCTTTTCTTCATTAGACCATACAGATAATGGTTTATCTTTATATCTTACTTTCGCATCTTCTAGTCTTTGGCTTATGCCAACAACTCCATTAGGTGCAACTCTTTGGTCACAATATGCACAAATTTTCCTTTCATATGAATTTGATGCAAGTGTTTCCTCATTCTTTCTTGATCTTTTTCCGTCTAATATTGTAATTTCTTTTGGGGTTAATCCTTCTTGCTTTCCAATTTCTAAATTAATTTCATGGTCGTTCGTTCCATATTGCTCAAAATACCTTTTTCTTATTTCTAAAAATCCCTCATCTTTTGAAAATTCCTCTGGTATTTTTACTATGTTTCCCATATCATGTAATAAACTAACTCTAATGATTGATTCCTTATCTATTTGAGGACCATTCCAATTATCTATTATCAAATTACTACATGCTGCTACCCTTAACATATGCATCTGTAAATTTTCTGGTAAATGATATTTCTCATAAATCTCTATAATATTCATTACTATCTATTCCTTCATATAATTCAATATCTATTAATTGACCTAATTGTATCATACTAGTTCTATAAAAGTAAACAAATTCGTTCTCGAAATTGTACTCTATCTTAAAAATTTATTTTTAAATTTTCTCTACTTTTTCGTACTGTAAAACATGGAAATAACTGTAAAATATTTACGGATTTTGGAATAAAAATATAAGAGAACATTTTTTTGTGCAAAATTCAAAATATGCTTGATTTTACTTGCTAAATGTAATAGAATAATTATTAACCTTACGTAAATAGAAAGGCTAGCCATTTCTAAAGGGCGGAAAGGGGGTCTACATTTTGAATTGTAACGACGTGATTCTTCATTTGCTTGATATGGTAATAGCTGAAAAAGAAAAAAACTTCATGCTACAACAACAGCAAACTATTCAGCAAATAGAAGATGAAAAAACAAGCAAAGACTGAGTGTAGACATACATAAGTCGATAGAGTAGATTTCGCAGTCTGCTCTATTTTTTGCATAAAAAAAGCACGTGCATTCGCAGGTACACGTACTTTTCTCTACATTTTGTTTGTTACGACGTTACAAACACATTTATTTTGTAATTAAATAATAGCATATTGTTTTGGATTTGTCAAATGCAAATTTGTATTTTTACATTTGATTTTAACATTATTTCAAATTCCTTATCGTTCTATATATGTCATACCAACTATAACATCTTATTATCTTTTCACCTTTACAATGCCTATTGTATTCTGCATCGTAGCAAATTACTGGAATAATTTTAGATAATTCATTTATATTATTAGGATTATCCTCAATCATTATATCTATTTTATTTTCAATAATTTCATCAGATTTTCTTTCATTTGATGACTTTACAAAAATTAATTTATCATATGGTATTTTGTATTCGCATAACCATTTTATAACTGTTTCACGCATTTTATTTCCTTTTTCATCATCTTTAGAAGTACCCCATCTAGCAGTTATAATATATATTTCATTTCCTTCTTGTTTTAACTTTTCTATAACTTCTGGTGCAAATGTTCTTACTTTTTCATTTTTTGCATAATCTTCTATATATGTATCCCAAAAATTATTTCCTTGTTCTTTACTAATATTAAATGTTTCATGTACATTATAACTACTTTCACCAATTTTATATTCAATATTATTTTCAATACAATATTTAGTCATATAATCTGCAACAAATCGCTCTATATCTGTTAAAACTCCATCTATATCTATCCCAATTCTCATAATAATCTCCTTTTTGTCTAAATTATTTTAATCTTATATGTTTTTCTTCTACTTCTATTTTATTTCCTTCTAACGTAACTTCAAAATACACCCCATCTGGCACTCCATTATCATTTATATTCTCTGTTAATGAACCTACCACATAATAGCTTATTCCATTTTCTATTGTTTTCTTTGTCCAGTGTTGATGTCCTGAAAAAACAGCTAGTAAATTTTTGTCTTTTTTCAATATTTCTTTTACTTCTCCTCTGTTTCCTAAAACTGCATGGTCTGGATGTTTCTCAAACCACCAATTTCCTTTCATATCGTCTTCTGCAATTCCATAATGAGAAAAAACAATAGTTGGAAGATTAGTATTTTCTAAATCTTCTTTTATCCATTTTAAGTCTTCTTCAGATATACATCTTGTTTTTAATATTCCACCAGATTCTACATTTGAAGTATTATTTACATTTAATCCTAAAAACACAAAATGATATCCTAGTACATCTACTGAAAAAGTAGAATGTTCATATCCCATAATTTGTTCAACTTCTGTTCTTGAACTCATAGAACGTAAGTCATGATTACCTATAATAGAGTAAAAAGGTGCTTCTATTCTTTTTAATAAATTCCATATAAAATTTAGATTTATAATATCTTTATCATGGTCGTTAAAATCTTCTATTAAATCCCCTAAATTGATAGCAACATCAGGTTTTATTTCGTTATTAATCTCATATATTAACTTTTCTAATACAGGAATAGCACATTCGGTTAATTTTCTATCAATAATCGAGCCATTATTTACTGGTCTTTCTGGTGCATAATGTATATCTGAAAAAACAACTAACTTACATTTTGTTTCTTGCAATATCTTGTCCTCCTTATAATTCAATAGCTTTTCCATTTTGCTATTCCTCCTTGGAGCAGATTGTATCATAAATCAACAGAAAATAAAAGTTAAAACAATATTTTAAGTCCCATCTTTATGTTTCTTTTTAATAAAATCTTAATTTATTTTAATAAAGTCTTAAAAACTAATTTTAAAAAGTTTTGTATAATTAGTTTACGAGGTGAAGATATGCAAAAGAAAAGGAAGAAGAAAAAATTTGGTATTAAGCTAGTTATTTTTATTATTTTGCTTTTATTATTTGGTTTGTATATATGGAATCAAATTTTACCTAAATATGCGTTAAATGCAAATAGTACTAATTCAAATTATTCTGGTACTGGTCAAAAAGCTATTTTAGGTAAAGATGGCTATTTTACAACTTTTACAACCACTGATGGAAAAATATATAAAGAATATAAACAAAATGGAGATAGTTCTTGGGCAGAACGTTATTATTGGGGTGGAACAATGGCTGAAAACGGATGTGGTATTACTTGTATTGCAACACTTGCAAGCCGGTTATGGTATGAATTACACTCCAGAAGATTTACGAAAAAAATACGCACCAACTAAAAAAGACCATTTAGCTGGTGATGATATTTCTTATGAATTACAAAGTTATTTTAATATTGATAATTCAAATTTTCGTTATGCTGAAAGTTATTTTACTAAAGATTATATTTTTAAATGGCTAAAAGATGATAAGCCTATACTAATTTGTGTTTGGAATAAACCAAATGCAAAATGGACTACGGCTTCTCACTATATGTTACTACTTGCAACAGACAATATTTCTAAGGTTTATGTTTCAAATCCAAATGGAGAAAAGGATGGAACAAGAGCATCACGGTTGGTATGAGTATACAGATGTGCTTCCTTATATTGCAAAGGCACTTTTTATTGAGCAATAGTATTTTTCTTTCTTCTTGTAAATCCGCTTCATCTTGCTGCTTTCTGAATATATTTAAAAATTAGGAGTTGCATATTATGCAACTCCTACAACTTTATTTTGCAATTACTTTTTTCTCTTTAATCATTTTTTCAATAATTTCTACAGTTTGCTCTATTCCAAACTTGTCTACATTAATACTAAAATCATAATGTTCTAAATCTTTCCATTCTGCACCTGTATAATGATTATAATGTTTTTGTCTTGCTTTATTTATTTTATTAATTTCCTTTAAAGCATTCTTTTCTTCTAGCCCATAGTATTTTACTGCTCTTGTAACTTTTCCCTCATCATCACTATATACAAATATTTTAAATACGTTTTCTTGGTCTTTTAATATATAATCTGCACATCTACCAACAATAACACAAGATTCTCTTTTTGCAATTTCTCTAATAGCATTACTTTCTGCTATAAATAAATTATCATCATTTGTTAGGTTATTGTAGTATTGTGAATTAAAGTTTGCAAGTAGTGTTCCTGTTATGCTTTGTTCTTTTTCTTCTATATATGATGCAGATAATCCACTTTCGCCTGCCACCATCATAATTAGGTTTTTATCATATAATTTAATTCCTAATTTTTTAGCAAGTAGCTCTCCAACATATCTTCCTCCTGAACCATATTCTCTATTTATTGTAATAACTATATGTTCTTTTTCGTCTATTTGCTCTTTATTTTCTTTTTCTATTTTTGGTTCTTCATTTTCAGCCTTACTCAATTTCTTTGTTTCAAAAGCTAAAAGTGTTGCTGCTATTATAAAAGCAAGTCCATCAGTTACTGGTCCTGCATATAGAACTCCCATTACTCCATAAAATTTTGAAAGTATTATACTTGCTGGTATATAAAATAGTATTTGTCTAGATAGTGTGAGAAATGCTGATTTTGCTGGTTTTCCTACAGCTTGGAAGAATATACCTGATGCAATTTGAATTCCATTACATATAATTAACATTAAATAGATTCTAAATGTTAAGCAAGCAAATTCGTTATATAATTCATCTCCTGAACCAAAAATGCTTATTAATACTTCTGGTATTGTTTGGAATAGTATAAATGATACTGCTGATACGCATATACTTAGTAGCATTACCATCTTTAAAGTTTTCTTTACTCTATCATACTTTTTAGCTCCATAATTATATCCAACAATAGGTTGACTTCCTGCAGCAATTCCTATAATAATGCTTGTTAAAATCATATTAACTTTCATAACTATTCCATGAACTGTAATTGGAATTTCTGTTCCGAATTTACTACTTGCTCCATACATATTATATAATGTATTTTGTACTGTAATAATTATAACAATCGCAATTTGTGTAATAAAAGATGATATTCCAAGCATTCCTACATTTTTCATTACTTTTAAAGAAGGTTTAAAACTTTCTTTTGTAATTTCAATAGATTTAAATTTCTTTAAATACATTATATTAATCAAAAAACTAACAAATTGGCTAATTATAGTTGCATAAGCTGCACCTTTTATTCCCATATTAAATACAAATATTGAAATTGGGTCTAATATAGTATTTAATACTGCACCAATTATCATAGATATCATTGCATATTTAGGTGAACCATCTGCTCTTATAATAGAGTTTAGTGTAGTTCCTATCATCATAAATGGAATTCCTATAGCAATTATATAACCATAATCTAATGCATAACTTCTTAGATTATCTGTTCCACCAAAAATAGTTATTAATTGTGGTAAAAATACCAATACTAGTACTCCTAAAATAACAGATATAATAACAGATGCTATAATTCCATTTGCTACACCTTTTTTAGCATCTTTCTTATTTTTTTCTCCTAATTTTAAGCTTAAATATGCAGATGTTCCATCACCAAACATTAATGAAAATGCTAAGCATAAAACTGTAATTGGAAATATAACATTTGTTGCACCATTTCCTAAGTAGCCTACTCCCCAACCAATAAATATTTGATCTACCATATTATATAGGGCATTTACTACTAAAGAAATAATACAAGGTATTGCAAATGCTTTTAATAGTTTTCCTATTTTCTCTTTTCCTAAATCTAATTGTTTCATATCTTCCTCCTTTTTTGGAAGTTAGATGTTAGAGATTAGAAGTTGGATTTTTTCTCTTCTAATTTCTAACTTAAAACTTCTATATATTTTTAGTATTAGTAAAACGTACATAAAAACAACACATTCAATGTGTTGTTCGTTAGTCATTATATATTACAATAATGTTCGTTTCCATTAATACACTTTTTTCTTGAGGTAGTATTATATTATATTTTAAAATTAGTGTCAAGTTATTATTTAACATTTTATATTGTTTTTTGCTCATATTTAACTTTTTTTTACATTATATCTTATTTTTATGCAAATATTCACTTGAGGTTTCTCTAGAAACTTCGGCATTTTTATTGACTTTTTCCAAATATTGGAATAAACTATTTTTAAAATTTATACATAGGAGGTTAAAATAATGGAATTAAAAGGATCAAAAACAGAAGCAAATTTAAAAGCTGCTTTTTCTGGTGAGTCTGAAGCTAGAAATAAATATACTTATTTTGCAAGTGTTGCTAAAAAAGAAGGTTATGAACAGATTGCTGCTATCTTTTTAGAAACTGCAGAAAACGAAAAGGAACATGCAAAAATACACTTTAAATATCTACAAGGAATCGGTGATACAAAATCAAATCTCGCAGATGCAGCAGCAGGTGAAAATTATGAATGGACTGATATGTATGCTCGTTTTGCAAAAGAAGCTGATGAAGAAGGATTTAAAGAAATTGCGAATCGTTTTCGTCAAATTGGAGAAGTAGAAAAACATCATGAAGAACGTTTCCGTAAATTATTAGATAATGTAGAAGATGGTACAGTATTTAAAAAAGGAAGTATTGTTATTTGGAAATGCCGCAATTGTGGACATATTCATGTTGGAATAAATGCTCCAGAAGTTTGTCCTGTATGTGCTCATCCAAAAGCATTCTTTGAAATACAAGCTGAAAATTATTAAACGAGAAATCTATTTTAAGAGGTCGATGTAAGTTATCGACCTCTTAAATATTATTTGCTAAGACTTCACTAAACTTTATGTTGTTCTACTTTATCCAACAAGCTGAAGCTTATCTATAAGTTAATTTTTTTATGGTTATAAGTATCTATTTTTCTATTCCTGTACTTGCCATTTTAAAATTGGATATCCATCATTTATATATTTAATACTTCTATCATCATTTAAATTATCTACTATATTTCCATTATTATCAATCTTTTTGCCATCTTCTAACCATACATTCTCACTATACATTCCTGAATTTAAGTTAGTTGCAGTTGCATTAGTAGTATAGCAATTTACACTTGCTGATGAACATCCAAAATTATCTCTTCCTGTAATGTGTCCTACATATTTATTTCCTGATAAACTTCCCGTATTATAACTATTATAAGTATATTTTACCCCTCCTGGTCTATATGCTCCATTAATTACCCCTGTTATTCCACCAACAGCAGATGTTGCAGAAATATTTCCTCTATTATAGCAATTATAAGTCATATGCGCTCCTGTACCCGTTATTCCACCTGCACATGCGTCTGCTACTGCAATAATATTTCCAGTATTATAACATTCTTTTATTTCTCCTGTATTTACTCCTGTTATGCCTCCTACATTACCACTATATGCATATATTTGCACAATATTTGCACATTGCATTATAACTCCAGAATTATTTGAAGTAATCCCTCCCGTTGGACCAGAAGATGTTATTACTACATTATTTATACATTTTTTAATTGTTCCTATGTTACTAACTGCAATTCCAGCAGTATGATTACCATATTGTGATATGGTTTTCATTGTTCCAGATACATTAAGATTTTGTATTGTTCCTATATTAGTTAAAAACAAAGCATTATTTCCTTGATTTGTATTTATATAAATATTTTTAATTGTATTATCATTTCCATCAAATATTCCTTTAAAATTTTGTATTGGTATCCAATTTATCTCTTCTCCTTTTATATCTGCTCCACAAACGGTACTTAAATCTATATCGTTTACTACTTCTATTGTCTTTCCTTCATATGTTAAACCAGTATTTACTTTATCTCTAAAAGCTACCAATTCTTCTGCTGTTCTTATTTTTTCAACTGATTTTTCTTCAACTTTTATTACTTCTGTTTTTCCATTAGCTGTTTTCACTATTATTCTATATTCTTCATCTAATTCTACTATTATATCTTTTACTATATTTTGTTTATTTTCTATTGGCTTTATTTCAAATGTTGTCCCATCTGGATTTTGAATTATCAGACTTTCTATCTCTTTATCACTTTCTATTGTTAGTAATATATTTGCTTCGTATTTACCGTTTACATTCTTTCCTATGTACTCTTTTACTTCTTGTACAACTCTTGCATTTGCTTGTCCTAAACTTTCTATTAATTTTAATTCATTCCTATTAATTTCAAATTTCCACCCATCTACTGTTGCTACATTTCCTAAGATTTTTATTCCTTCATTTTCTAAATAATCATCAACATATTCATTTTCATTGTATGCTTCATCTGTATATTTGTTTGCTTGTAAATTCCCTAATGCTAATTCTAATTTTTCTTTTGCTGTTTCTTCACTATTTTTTTGTACTGCATATTTTGTTGTTTTGAATATTCCGCTTTCACCTATTGTTAGACTTAATACAATTCCTGCTAAAATTAACATTAGAATTATTGTAATTATTAGTGCTATTAAGGTGATTCCTTTGCAATTTATTTGTGTGCTATTTTTTGCATCTTTTCTTTTCATAAAATTTCCTCCATTTATCTTATGTTTATAAATAATATCTTATATCTATATTTTATAGAATCTATTCTTTATTGTCAACATTTTAAGAAACTTTATAATTGCCTATCCTTCTATTATTTGCTTAATCTTATCAATATTTTGTATAACACAATCATAACCGTATTTATAGCAACTATCTAGCTTTCCGTGTATCTAATAATCCCACTTTATCTGTATATACACTTAAAACCAAATCACTCATTTCTAGGCTTTCTTCTGATATTTTACTCCCCATTATATCAATTGTTTTCATGACAATATCCATTATATTACTATCCTCTTTAATTGGATCTGCATCAAATTTTACTGCAATTACTTTATCTGCTCCTTGCTTTTTCACTTCATGTACTGGAACATTATCTAACGCTCCTCCATCCATAAATGCATGTTCTTTAAATTCACAAGGGGTAAATACTGCTGGAAAACTGCTACTTGCTCTAACAGCTTTTCCTACTGTTATATCTGTAATATATTGCTCCTTATTTTCTACATTTTCTGGTATTCTATTTGTTATAACATATTCCTTTGAATTTGATATATCTACTGTTGGTATTACTATTGGCATAGATATCTGACTAACACTTCTTATTCCTTTTTTATATGCTATTTGATTATAAATTTTTTCTATACTTTTTCCAGACTTTAATCCTTTTAAACTATTCTTTTTATTCATCATAAAATTTCCTATTCCTGATATAATTGGCCCACTGTTAATTTGTACAAGTTCTTTAGAATATCTTTTAAATAGTATGTATATATAATATGGAGAATATCCCATTGCATAAAGACTTGCAACTAAACTTCCTGCACTTGTTCCTCCTATGATATCAATTTTTATATTATTATCTTCTAATGCTTTTAATACACCTGCATGTGCAATTCCTCTAATTCCACCACCAGATAATGCAATGCCTAGTTTCACTTTTATCACCTACTTTTTTATATGATAATATTATTTACATATTATTATATGTTTAAACCTTTTTGTTTGATAAAGTTATTTTTATACCTCTTAGCATTAAAAACTTACCTCTTATTAAAAAAACATTTCTTATTTTTGAATATATGGTATAATGCTTTTGGAGTTGGAGATATGAATATAAAAATTGATGTAAATGAAAATTTCGAAGAAGAAATCATTATTCGTTGTAAAAAAATAAGTCCATTAGTTCAAGATGTTCAAAATGCAATTTTAGATATTACCTCATCTTGTAAAACTTTATTGGTATATAAAGATGAAAGTGAATACTACTTACCTGTTGATAATATCTTATTTTTTGAAACAAGTGAAAATAGAATATCTGCTCATACTAATAATGATATATACTATGTAAAATATCGTCTTTACGAGCTAGAAGAAAAGTTACCAAAGTATTTTCTTCGAATTTCAAAATCTACTATTGTTAATATTAATCAAATATTTGGAATTACGCGAACTATTACATCACCTAATATTATTCAATTTTATAATAGTCATAAACAAGTTTATGTATCAAGATTCTATTTTAAAAATTTAAAAAGTAGACTTGAGGAAAGGAGATAAAAATGAAATTTAAAAATTGGTTTTGGGGGTTGTTCTTTATTGTTGCTGCTTGCTTAGTTATTGTTAATCAACTTGGATATCTAACAGGATTTAACATATTTACTTTAATTGCTAGCATCTTTTTAATTGCAATTATTATACAAAGTGCAACACATCTTAATTTTGCAGGAATTCTTTTTCCGTTTGCTATTTTAGGCATTATGTTTGCAGAGCCTTTAGGAATTGAAAATTTAGTTCCCTGGCCTATTTTAATTGCTGCATTATTTGGAACAATTGGATTATCTTTAATTTTTTCAAAATCTATAAAAGATATTCATTGCCATTGTATTCATGAAAATAACTGTAGTAAAGAACATTTTGATGAAATTATAGATAGTCCCGATGAAAGTACCGTTAGTTGTAAAGTAAATTTTGGATCTGCAATTAAATATGTAAATACACAAAATTTCCAAAAAGGTTTTTTTGATTGTTCTTTTGGGGCTATGAAAGTATATTTTGATAATGCACATATTGAAGATGACCAAGCTGAAATTTATTTAGATGTTTCTTTTGGTGGAGTAGAACTATATATTCCTAAAAACTGGAATATAATTGATAATGTTAATACTTCACTTGCTGGAATTGATTACGAAGGAAGACCTTCTACATCAACTAAAAAAGTTATCTTAAATGGTAAAATCAGTTTTGCTGGAGTAACTATTATTTACGTATAAGAAAAACATTGTATCTTTTAGATAAAGAGGTAAAATGAAAGTAGATTTTTATATCTATTCTCATTTTACCTCTTTATCTAGTAATATAATATCATTTTATATTTTTTCATAATGTGTCCAAAAACTAATTATTTTAATTGTTTTTTCTTTTTCAAATACTTGATAAACTAATCTGTGTTGTATGTTAATTCTTCTTGAATATGCACCTTGCAAATCTCCTACCAACTTTTCATATGGCGGAGGATTTTGAAATGGATTTTCTTTTATTAAGTTAATTAAATTTTTAACTTTTTCATCAAGTCCTATAGATTTTACTTTTGGTATATCTTTTATTGCTTTTTTTCTATATACTATTTTATACAAAATTACCACTCCACCTCATCTTCACTAATACATTCATTTAATGGTTCTTTTAATCCATTAACTATATCGGTTTTCAATTCTGGTATAGACGAAATATACAATGTTTCCATCAAATTATTATAATCCTCCTCTGATATCACAACAGCATTTCCATTTTTTGTTGAAATATTTATTGGTTCATTAAATTTTATTGTTTTTTCCAATAGATCATATATATCTTTTCTAAAATTTGTAATATTTATATTTGTCATAGTACTTCCCCCTATTTATTAGTATAGCATACGTTTTTACGTACGTCAACTGTTTTTATTTATTTTACTATTTTAACAACACAATAATATATTATTCACAAAAAAGCTGTAATTTAACTTTATTGTTAAATTACAGCTTTTACTTTATTAATTTTCAGCATAAGGTAGCATTGCAATATGTCTACATCTTTTTACAGCTATTGTAATATCTCTTTGATGTTTTGCACAAGCTCCTGTTGCTCTTCTTGGTAATATTTTACCTTTTTCATTAATGAATTTTTTTAATTGGTCTGGATTTTTATAATCTAAAACTAAGTCTTTGTCACTACATAGTGCACATACTTTTTTTCTCATTTTTCTAAATTTTGGATTATAATCTTCATCACCGTTATTCATTCTATTATTTCTTCTATTGTTTTGTTTTTTATCTGCCATTTTATTACTTTCCCCCTATCTTGATTAGAATGGTAGGTCATCATTTGAAGAAATTTCAAATTCTGGACTTGTTGCTACATTACCAAATGTGTTTTCAAAGTTTCCTGCAGATTCTCCATCTCTTTTGCTATCTGCAAAATATGCTTCTTCTGCAACAACTTCTGTTACATAATGTTTTTGTCCTTGTTCATCGTCCCAATTTCTTGTTTGAATTCTTCCAACAATTCCTACTTGTTGACCTTTTTTAAAGTATTTACTGCAAAATTCTCCTGTTTTGCTCCAAGCAACTATATTAATAAAGTCTGCTTGTCTTTCTTCTCCTTGTCTTACAAATCTTCTGTTTACTGCAATAGAGAAACTTGCAACTAATGTATTATTAGTTTGTGTGTATCTTACTTCTGGATCTCTTGTTAATCTTCCCATTAAAATTACTTTGTTCATATTATACCTCTTACCTTTCTAAAGGTTCCTTAAAAATTGTTCATACTAATTTAATATTAGTCTTCTTTTCTTACTACGATAAATTTAATTACTTCATCTGTAATTCTATAGTTTCTTTCTAATTCTGCAATTAGTTCTGGTTTAGCTTCAAAGTTAATTAATACATAGTATCCTTCTTTGTTTTTCTTAACTTCATACGCTAATTTTCTTTTTCCCATTTCTTCTACAGATTCTACTTTACCTTCAGCATTAATCAAGTCTGAGAATTTTGTTATAAGGTTTTTAATTCCTTCTTCCTCAACAACTGGACTAATAATGATAACACTTTCGTATTTATTCATTATATTTCACCTCCTTATGGATAATAACCCATACTTCCCTAGTATGAGTAAGGAAAAAAGCAATGCTTTTTTTCAAACATTGCTATTTTATCACATATATGAACTTTTTGCAAGATTTTTTGTGGATTTTCCTAAAGTTACTGTGTAAACTATAACTAACTTTCATATATAAATTAATGCTGTAAGAACCCTCCGTCAGTCCTTCGGACTGCCACCTCCCTTAGATAAAGGAGGCTTTTCTCTATTTTTAAAAATAACTATTTCAGTCTAGCAACTTACTAAAACATTAGCTTAAAGGCCCCTTTACTTAAGGGGGCTGTCTGCGTAAGCAGACTGGGGGTTCTTAGAAACATATAACTATTCTACTATTGTTCCACTTACACTTCCTTCTATTACTCCACCTGTTTTGTTAAATGTACCTTTAACTACAGCTACAGCATATCCTCCTGCATTATTAATTATTTTTCCAGAATTTAAAGTTACTCTTTGCTCATTATAATCTATTAAAACTATAGTTGCTAACATGTTACTATCAACACTTCCTGAGGTTAACATAGCACCATCTATAATTAATTCTGCATTTTCGCCTTGTATTCTTAGTGTGTTTCCAACCTTAGAAGATATTGTCCCTCCTAAAAGCTCTGTACTTCCTCCAACAATTCTTATTGCAATCCCTCTACCTATATCTGTATTTCGGTCTTCTGATGTATTACTTATTGTTCCTGATAATACTTTTAAATTTCCAGACACTTGGTATATTGCATTAGCATCATCTATAAATGAAGATGTTGTGATATTTCCAGACTCAATTGTTAACTCTCCATTATTAGTTATTGTGATACCATCACTATTAATATTACCTTGTCCTGTTATTATTAATGTACCATTATTTATTATTGTTCCAGTTATTGTTTTGTTTGTTAGTTCTAATTTAATTATTTTTTCTTCTGGTATAGTTATTGCTTCTTCCAAATCTTCTAATACTAATATACTAGTTTCTTCATTATTGGGAATACTCTCTATTGCAAGTTCCATAGTAGCATAATATTTTTTCCCTACTTGTATTTTTTTTGAAACAGTTGGTACATCTACCTTTGTATATTCTCCTGGTATTGTATAGTATGTTATTTCATCAACTTGTACACCTTTTATATAATATATATTATGACTTTGTTCATTTATAACATATATATCTGTTAATTCTGCATTTGCACTTTGCTTATATTTTGAGTAATCTTTTCCATAACTCAATTTAATATTTTCTAAAAGCTCTAAATCTATAACATAGTATTTATCATTATCATTTTGATTAATTAAATTAACATTAGTAACATTAGTATATTGTTCTTTTATTATTGGTATTTCTCCATATTTTGAATAATAAATCTGAATTTTATTAGTTAAAGCGTTTATATCATTATACATGCCGTTTAATGCTTTAGTTCTTGTAGCTGTACTAACACTATAAATCAAAATGCTTGATATTATTAGCATTATAACAATAGCTAAAATAAGAGTTACGAGTGTAATACCTTTATTTCCCTTTAACTTTGTATTTATCATTTGAATTTCCTCCACATTTCTTTAGTATATCTTACTATTAAACGTGTTTTATTTCAACTATTTTCTATTATTTTATATATTCTCTTTTTCATATTATATTTTTTATTTTCTGTGATAGTTAATATCCATAGGTAACTAATTATTAACAATATTGCTATATTTTTATAATAGTATATTCCTACACTTGCAACCATCGTTAATAATATTGTACAAGCATTAGATATGAAATTTATACATTCTATTGATTCTTTTTTCCCTTTTATTATATGTACTAATTCTTTTAAAAACCTTCCTCCATCTAGTGGATATATAGGTATAAGATTAAAAACTGCTATTAATAAGTTTGCATATATAATTTCTTTTGATATACCAATATGATTTTTGCAGAATATGTAAAGCATAATTATAATTATATTTGTAATTGGTCCTGCTATTGCTAATATCATTTTTTTAACATTTAAAACATTACCATTTTTAATTTTCTTATTATAATCTTTATATATAACACTAAATTCTATACATATCCCTAATGGCATTATTTTTAAAGCTTTTGGCTTTAATCCTAATAATAGTCCACATATTAGGTGCCCCATTTCATGTATAAATGCAAAAAACATAAGTAGGGCATATATTTCTATTTGCTTTGTAAAATAAAATAAAATAGCAAACAAAAATATCTTTAGATTCACATTTATTGTCATCTTACATATACCTCCTAAAACTCTAAAATGTCCCTTGGGTTTATGTATGTGGTTCCTCTCATAATTTCAAAATGTAAATGCGGTCCAGTAGATTTACCTGTTGTTCCTACTTCTGCAATTTCTTGTCCTTGTAGTATTTTTTCTCCTTCTTTTACATATAATTTACTGCAGTGAGCATAAAGAGTACTTACATCTCCATTTGTTATTTTTATATGATGTCCATAATCACCTATTGTGGATGATATTGTTACTGTTCCTTCCATTGCTGCTTTTATTACTGTTCCTGTATTTGCTGCTATATCTATCCCTGAATGATTTTTGCTTACAATAGGGTTATCTACATTTCTTAAACCAAATTCAGATGACACTATACCTTCAATTGGTTTTATGAACGAATACTTTGTTTTTATATATCTCTCATCTGTTAAAGGCTCTTCTTCTATCTCTTCTTTTAACTCCTCATAATTTATAGTTTCCTGTGCTGATGCAAAAATTGCTTTTGTATCTATAGTTTCTATTTCTGCTCCTCCCATTGCATCTTCAGTTATAGTATTTACTACATTATTATCTATAGTATTATTGGTCCCTTCCTCATTTGGTAAAATTCCTTCACTTAGGTTATTTATTTGATTTTGAATTTCTGTATATATTGCTTGTATATTTATGTCATATGACAATATTTCCTTTGTCCTATTTATAACTTCTTCTGAAAAAACATAGTTACTATTTTGTATTAAATAAAATATAAAATAGATTAGTAAACATATTAAAATTTGTAAAATCATTTTCTTAAACAAATTATAATTTTTCTTTTCAGATACACTTACTGTAGCTACATTATGTGTATTGTAGCCCCCTCTTCTTCTTTCATAAATTTCTTCTGCTCTTCTAATCTTCTCTTCTGCACTTAAAGTTCTTTCCAATAAAAAAACACCTCTTCTAAAGTAATATATTTTTTTAATATATATGTTAGAATAAGATGTTTTATGCAAATTGTTTTAAATTAAATTTACAACAATTGCAAATACTGCAATTACTGCAAAAAAAGCCGTTAATTTTTTTACTCTTTCGTACTTTTTTCTTAGATTTTTATTTATTTGTTCTAATTGTTTTGGTTTTTCAACGCTTGAAATATAGCTTGCTATAACAGATTCCGCTTCTTTTATAATATAATCTTTAGAATTTGTTTTTCCTTTTGCTACTACCTTGACATTTTCCTTTTTCTTATTTATGTTTTTAACCTTCGCATTAGACTTTAAAATAACTATTGCTTCTTCAACAATATTAGATGGCAAATTTTTTAAAACTACTATATTTTTCATATTACTTGTATCCATATGTACCTCCTAAAAATTGGATTATATATTTATATAGATTTTTTCCAATTTTTCTAGGAATATACATGTTACTATTTATATTTTATCGTATTACAAATTCCAGAAGATGTAAGTTCTGCCAAACGCATAACATCTCCTAATCCGAGTATTTTGTAACGATGAAAAATTATATTTTGGTATCTTGTAGTCTTTTGCTACTACTCCTCTTATACTAATATCACCTATTGGTATTAACTTTTTATTTGTTCCTTTTCCACATTGTATTTTTTTATTAGTAACTAAAATTTTGCCTAAATTATTTTGTGTCCCTAAAGCAGAATCAATTGCTATTATACATGGATTACTGTAAGTATTATATATTTTATTTACTACACTTTCTAAATTTATAGCTGAAATTGGTTCATCTAAAGTTCCATATACATGTATATTTTGATATGTGTTTTTAAATCCTTCTTTTAATTTCTGCCCCACTATTGGTCCATAACAATCCCCTGTAATTTTGTCACTACCTACACATAGAAATAAATAATCTGTATATGGATCTTCTGTTTTTAAGTTGTACAATATATCACTAAAATCATTAACAAACTTATTATATTTCTCATCTTGTGAAAGCATAATTTATCACCTCAAGTTTTATTTATCTATTTTTATGCTTTTTTATACTATCTTATTACTCTTTATTTCTTGAAATAATAATATTTATGTTATCATCGTTTTTATACTTTTTTATGATGTCACTAGAAAACCCTGCAACTTCATTTGATAAGATTATTGTATTATATTTGTTTTTAACCAATTCATCTATTTTATTATCTGTTTCTTCCAAATCTTCTATTTCATATACATCAAAACCTATATGTTGTTGAATTTTAAAACTCTTTTTGTCATTTTTAGATTTTAGCCATGATATTTTCATAATAAACCACCTAAAATTAGATTGGCTAATTTTAAAAATATTATACAAAAAGGTATGAAACAAATTTGTTTCATATTAGATTATTCTACTAAATTATACAAAAAATAGAGAATGTAACTTAGGTTACATTCTCTATCTTTATATGAATTTATATATCTATTTTAACATATACAAATCTTATTTTTTGTTAACTAAATCTTTTAAAGCTTTTCCTGCTTTGAATACTGGAGCTTTAGATGCTGGTATTTTGATTTCTTCTTTAGTTTGTGGGTTTCTTCCTTTTCTAGCTGCTCTTTTTCTTACTTCAAAAGAACCAAATCCAACTAATTGTACTTTGTCTCCTTTTACTAATGCTTCTGTTACAACGTTAACGAAAGCGTTTACTGTTTCTTCAGCACTTTTTTTTGTGTCTCCTGTTTTAGCAGCTATAGCTGCGATTAAATCTGATTTGTTCATTAAAATTACCTCCTAAAAGTTTTTGTTTTTTATGTAGTATTTTCAACTACATTATTATTATTCGCCAAAATATTATAAATTCCCTCTTTTTTCTTTATTTTTTTCTTTTCTTTCCTTTGATATTCTAAGTATAACACGTTTTTTGTCATATTGAATTTGTTTTTTATGCTATTTCTTTTTCTTTATATACACCTAGTTTTTCAAGTATTTTATATATTTTTTGTCCATAAGGAATCATTAATATTTCTTCTTTTGTAAAAATTTTTAAAGCTACAACCGCAGTTATATAAATAATTACTGCCATTCCAATTGATATTATTGTTGCAATTTTTCCTGGAATTATACCAGCAATTAGTAAATATATTGCATATGAGCATACAGACATCATTATTGTTGCAAGTATTGGTTTAAAAACATATTTTGATATTTTAAATTTTATATTCATATTTTTCTTTAAGACTGTAAATCCAATAATACATGCAATTAAATTACACATAATTGTTCCAATTGCAGCTCCATTAACTCCAATACTTGGAATTGGTATTAAAACAATATTTAAAACCAATTTAACAATAACTCCTACACCAAATGCAATTGCAGGTACCATAACTTTTCCTAATCCTTGTAGTGCACCATTTATAGTTTGTGCAAGAACTGTAAATATTATTGCAAGTGAGCTTATTTGTAATAAAAATGCTCCTGCAGATTGTGCTGGAAATAGTAGTTTTAATATTTGCTCTGCAAATACAAACATTCCTGCAGTACAAGGTAATCCTATTAGTATAGTAACTAAAATTGAAAATGCAACTCTCTTATTTGCACTTGACATATCTTTTTTTGCTCTTGCAAATGAAATTGCTGGAACTAATGCTGTTGCAAATGCTATATTAAAAGATAAAGGAAGTGCAGTTAGTGTTTCTACTTTTCCACTTAATATTCCATATTGTATCTTTGCTTGACTTTGCTCCATAAATTTACTTAATCCTCTAACAACAGTAGTTGAATCTATATTTTTATTAATAGAAGATAGTATTGCACTTAATGAAATTGGCATAGATACATATAATATTTGTTTTAAAATGCTATATATACTTTCTTTTTTAGTAATAGTGGTTGCTGCATTAACATTCAATGTTCTATTGTTTTTATAAAACATAAATAAGTATATAAAACTTCCAATTGTTGCAACTGTTGTTGCAAGATTTGCACCAGCTGCCATAATTTTTGTATTTATTCCAATTGTTATTGCTACTATTTCAACTAATATAATTGTAAAAACTGTTTTAAAAACTTGTTCTAATGTTTGAGAATTTGCTGTTACTTTTAATGTACCATTTCCATTAAAATATCCTCTAATTACACAAATTAGTGCCACAAAGAAAATTGATGGAGATAATGCAACTAATGTCATTTCCGCTTCTGGAATTCTTAAGATTACATTTGAAATATAATGTGCCCCTAAAAATAGTATCATGGTTCCTATAAAGCCAAGTAATCCAAATACAAAAAATGCAACTTTAAAAACTCTATTCGCTCCTTTATTATCCCCTATTGCAATTCTTTCTGATACAAGTTTTGATATCGCATTTGGAACTCCTACAGAAGAAAGCGTTAAAAGTAAAGAATATATATAAAATCCAGAACTATAAATTGCATTTCCCTCATCTCCAAATCCTTCTCTGTTAGTTAAATACATTTTATATATTAAGCCTAATAATTTGATTAACACTTGAGAAAACATCATTGCAAAAACGCCTTGCATAAAACTTTCCTTCTTAATTGTTTTCTTTTCTTTTGCCATATTTTTTCCTTTCTTAATCGTTTTTGGTCTTATTACTTATTATATTAGTAACTTGTTTAACATTCAAGTAAATTTTAATAATTTTTATAATTATATTACTTTTGGCTTTATTTAGAAGTTTTTTTGGCTTTTTTCTTTAAATAGACTTGTTTTTTTCTTCATTTTATAAGATAATATATATTGTAGAATTTTATTTTGAAAGTGGTGGAAAAAGTGTTAAAAAAGATAGACAAATTTTTAAAATGGTTAGGCACTGACAGAAATACTTTTGTTACATATATATTGACTCTTGCTACTATATATATAATGGTAGATAGAGTTGTAGAATTAGTAATTTTATTTTTAACTGGAATAGGAGTTTCATATTGGGGACCAATAACTTATACATTTGCACTTGCTTGTCCTATTTTTGCATTTTTATTTTCTGGTTCATCGAGCTTTGCAAAATCATATAAGTTAAAAGTAACCTTTTTATACGTATATTGTATTGCTTTATATGTAGTTGGAATTTCAATGGCAGTACAATGGATTAATGCTTTATTATGGTTACTACTTGTTTCTGTACCAAATTATGTAACTATTGTTACAGAGTTTTCAAACTTGATTAAACCTGCTTTTCAAGCATTAGCTATATATTTACCACTAGTTACTTTTTATCCATTATTTAAGTGGATTTATACTGGACTTAATGAATCTAAGGATATTCGTGATGGTATTAATGATTATGGCGGAATTGACTTATCTGATAAAAAAGTTGGTATGGGTCCTTATACTTGTGAGAATATTCTTTGTAGAGACAAAATTAAAGGTCATATTGCAAAAATATCAGAAAAAAGAAGATTTGATCCTACATTAATTGTTGGTATTTCTGGTACTGGAAAAACTTCAATGGTATTCGAACCAATGATTGCAAGAGATATTGAAAAGAAATACTTTTTTAAAGAAGTTTCTAAAGAAATGGGATTCACCGCATTGAAAACTGGTATCGCCCATTTAAATCGTCCATATAACAATGATTATTTAAATGATAATTTTTCTTTAGATATGTTAACACCTACAGCACGGAAAAGAAGATTTATATAAAACATATATGAATAAGATGATTTACTCAACTGGTTCTTCTGGAATTATTTATAAAAACTTAGGTATTACACATGTTTCTCCAGATATAGAATCAACAAAAAACATGTGTGATGTAGCTAAAAACTTTAATATTCCTGTTAATTTGATTGATCCTAATGATCAAAATTCACCAGGTTTAAATCCTTTTATTTATGACGAGCCGTCATTAACTGCTGTTGCTATATCTACAGTAATCAGAGGAATGTATAAAACAAATCATACAGACGATGAGGAAACGTATAGAGAAAACTCTGCAGCTCAAGCAGTTGAAAACTTATCTATATTACTAAAAGTAATGTATCCAAGACTTCATAATGGAGATTTACCAAATCTTGAAGATATGCTAAAAATGTTAAATGACTTTGACTTAGTAGAAGATATGTGTAAAAAAATGGAAGAAATTCCTGAACTTGCTGAAGAATATGCTATACAAATTGGATATTTCAAAAAGAACTTCTATAGTGGAAGTAATGTAAGACAAGAAACTGAAAGATTTGTACAATCTGCTACTACTCAGTTAGATAGTTTATTAAGAATTGCTAGTGTAAGAAATATTTTATGTAATAGAGTAAATAATATAAACTTTGATGATACATTAAGAAATGGAGAAGTAACTTTAGTATGTACAAGAAGAGGAGATTTAGGTGCAACAGCACACCTTGCTTTTGGTTTATTCTTTATATTATTAATGCAATTTTCTGTTCTAAGAAGACCAGGTAATGAAAATACAAGAATACCACATTTCTTATATATTGATGATTTTCCTGAATATGTCGGTCCTTCTACAGAAGCATTATATACAATTTATAGAAAATATCATGTAGGAACTATTTTATCTACTCAAAACCTTACACAGCTAGGTTTAAATGGTCAATCTAAATATAGAGATACTATTTTGGCAAACTCAACTACCAAATTGGTTTTCGGTGGTATTACACGTGAGGAAAGTGAAATTTGGGAAAAAGAATTTGGAGATCACAGAGAGTGGAAATTTACAGCAACATATAACACGTCTAAAATTCAATATGATGAAAAATTTGGTAATCCAGTATGGGATTGGAAAGCAAATATTAAATCTGGAAAATTGCAAGCTTTAAAATTTAAAGATTGTGCTTATATTATGAAAGATTTAAAAGGTAAAAATAATTATGGTGATGGTAAAGTTGATTTCTTAGAAGCAAAATATAAAGAACCACACTCAATTAAAAAATATGATTTTTCTAGATTTACTAATGGAATCTCTGAAGATAAGATTATCGACAAGAAGAAAAAAATAGACTTAACAAAAACTGACTATAATATAGATTCAAACGGAGATGTTGATCCAATAAAAACAGATAATACAGATTCTGACTACTTATTTAATAATGATGATGCAATAATATTTGATTTAAAAAGAGGAAATTCAAATTAGAACTAAGATAAATTATTACGAGGGTCTCGCAAGATGCGAGGCCTTTTGTTAAATAATTTATACCACTATTACTATACGAGTCAACGTGAGTACACACAACTTAAAGTGTAATAGTTGAAACATTCTTGAACGTCCGAAAAACTCCAAAGGCATGCTAAAAAATATTTATTAAAACTGTTTTGCAGAAGTTTGGGCGATAAAAATCCCCCCTACATACTATAATGACATAAAAATCAAAAAATAAAACTCTGAGTTAATCAGAGTTTTATTTTTTTGATTTTAATCTAGTAATTTTAATTCTACATCTTCAACTTTGTATTTATTAGTTTCTTCATCTAATTTAAATTCAACTAATGTTTTGGCCAAAGTTTCATTATTTTGTCTTAAATCTGTTGTAAAGTACAATTTAATTTGTGGAATTTCTACTTGATTTGTTACTATTGTTTTAAATGACTCTACCATGTTCTTTTCGTCTTCACATATAAAAATCAATTGTGGCATTGCACTAAATCCAGAATCTCCTGGTACAAAATTTGCATAGAAATCTTGATATAGTCTCATTTTTTCTACTAGTTTTTTCTCCCATTCATCTTCTCTTCTTATAGCTTCAAATAAAAATATTATAGATTTATTATTTTTTGTTAATTTTACACTTCCGCCTGTAGCTTTGAATACTTTTCCTAGTATTTTTGCTGTAATTGTAGGTTTTACTGTATATTCATCAAATGCTTTTACTTTCCTTAAATATGCAAGAATTGTTTGATTTCCTGCTAATCTTTTCTTAATCATTGCAACTGGTTTTGTATTATCTGTTGGTTGCCATTTACATTCAATTTCTTTCGAATTTAATAGATATTTACCCATTTTTTCTAGGCAATAAATTCTATAAATACCTTTTCCTTCTTCTGAAGAAAAATAATATCTTGTTAATATTTTTGATTTTACTAATTGTTCTAGTTTATTATTTAATTTATCTTGAGATTTATAATCTATTTCTTTCCAATCTAGAATTTGGCATAGTTGTCTTGATGTTATAAATTCAAATTCATTTACTATTTCTAAAATCTTAAAGTGTAAATCTGTAATATGTCCTATATTAATTTTATGAACTATTTGATTCATAGAAACATATCCATCTTTACCATCAAATACTTTTATCTCACCTCTTCTAATTGCAAATGGTGAACTCTTTGCTTCAATTTGGTTATCTTCTACCATAATTAAACCTCCCTTTTATAAGTTTTTATTATTTAAACAAAAACTAATTTTACTTTTTTCTTTTCTGGAATAATCTTCCTAATATTAACTGTAACTTTTTGTCCATATTCTATATTTTCTTTATAGTCTGCAAGCCCTACTAAATTTGGTTTTAATTCAACGAATATACCATTTTTCTGCTTTTCTACTTCTCTTGCAATTCCTTCTACTGTATCACCTATGGAAAAGTTTTTAATATTATCTTCCCATGTTCCTAAAAGCTCTTTATAGGTTAAAATTACCCTTTCTTTGCTTCTATCTATAGATTTTATCATAACATTTATTTTTTGTCCAATTTCGAATCTTTCTTCTGGTGATTTTATTCTTGCAACTGAAATGTCTTCTATGTGTAAAAGTCCTGCAACTCCTCCACCTATTTCTACAAATACGCCATATGGTCGTATATTCTTAACAATTCCTTTCACTATCATTCCTGGTTCTAATTCTTTCTTTACCCAAGCTAGCGCATCTTTTCCCACTGCTTTCCTTGATAAGATAGCAACATCTTCTTGCCTTATATCTTTTACTTTAAACTGTACCAGCTTATTTACTTTTCCCGCACAAATATTAGGTTTTGGAAACCCTGTTTCATCTATATTTATTGCTTCAACTTCTTCTCTTGGAATAATGCCTTTTATACTGCTACCTAAATCTACATACAAATTGTAATTTGAATCACACTTTGTAACGAGTGCTTGCATTATAGCTCCATTTTTACATGCATTTTCTATAGACTGTTGCGTAAATAATATGTTATCTAATTGCCAGCCTTCTGGCATAAACTTTTGTTCCTTCATAGACTTTCACCTATCTCTTTGGTAATTTCTATTGTAATTATATAAGTAATTTTATAAATTGTAAATATGTTATTTATATATTTTCTTTAATATATTTAAATACATTTTTAAGCTGTTCTTGCCTATCTTTATCTGTTTCAAAGAATGGAATTCCCCATTTTATAGATTGCTGTTTTAATATTTTACTCTTTTCAATTTTACTATCATGTATTAATTTTTTTAATTTTTCATCTGATGTATTTTTTGTATTATCATGTTCTGTATCATTTTCTCTTATTTTTTTAAACATCTCCTCTTCATCAGCATTTGGATACCCTAAACATACAATAACAAATTCTTCTTTATTAATAAAAGGCATAAAATAGTCAGGTAAATTATGCCATCCCTCTAATACAAATTTTCTGTCTGTATACTCCCAAATAGCTCTCTTAAAATATTCATATAAAAATGGAGAAAACTTTCTTGATTTTTCATCAATTGGTGCATGATGTGTAATTTCCATTTCTGGAAATACTGCTTGAAAAGCTGTTACTATTGAATCAATAGAAATAATATTATATTTTAATTCTTCATTTAACATTTTTGCTAAAGTTGTTTTACCTGCTCTTGGGCAGCCAAAAATAATTACATTTTTCATCTTTTAACTCCTATTTTAACAAATTTTCTACTTCATCTTTTTCAAGGTATCTCCACTCACCTATTTTTAAATCTTTTACTATGATATCTCCGTATTTTACTTCTGTGTAATGCTATTACTGGATGCCCTACTTTTTCACACATTTTTCTTACTTGTTTATTTTTACCTTCATGTATAGTAATTTCTACTCTTGAAATATTTTTTTCTACATCTGTTTTTAGTATTTTAACAATTGCTGGTTTTGTTATATAATTTTCTATTTCTACTCCTTCTTCTAACTGCTTTTTACTTGTATCTGATATAATTCCTTTTACTGTTGCAACATAAGTTTTGTTAATTTCATGTTTTGGATGAGTTACTTTATATACAAACTCTCCATCATTTGTTAATATTAATGCTCCGTGATGTATACATATCTAGTCTTCCAACTGGTACTATTCTTCTATTTACTCCTTTTACAAGTTCTAATACATTCTTTCTTTCAAATTGGTCATGAGCAGTTGTTACATAATCTATAGGTTTATTTAATAATATATATACTTTTTCTTCTTCTATTTTTATTCTTGTCCCATTAAAAGTTACTTTATCTTTTTTAGGATTTATTTTTATACCTAATTCATTAATAGTTTTTCCATTAACTTTTACTTTTCCTTGTAAAATTAACTCTTCACATTTTCTCCTTGAAGCAACTCCACATTCTGCCATAAACTTTTGCAATCTTACTTCTTCCATTTTTTCTTTCCTTTTCATCACATTTTTTATTATTTGTTCATATACTACAATACAAGCTTTGTTATTACTCTTCTTTATACTCTCTAGAGGTATAAAGTTTATATAGATTTTTTCGCATAACTCTTTGCGAATATTTTATTTGCCCATATTTAAGATATGGGCATTTATTTATTCGTTCTCAAATTTGTTTAATACTTCTATAAAATATGTAGGTAATGGAGCCTCTAAATTTAATTCTTCATTTGTTATTGGATGTTTAAATGTTAATTTTTGCGCATGTAACATTTGCCCTATAACTCCAAATGGATTTTTTCCATTTGAATAGACTACATCTCCTACTACTGGATAACCAATATGAGACATATGAACTCTAATTTGATGGGTTCTTCCTGTTTCAATTTTTACTTCTACTAGAGTGTATTTATCATATCTTTTTAATACTTTAAAATGCGTAATTGCATTTTTTCCATCTTTTGATACTGCCATTTTCTTTCTATCTTTTGTACTTCTTGCAATTGGTATATTAATTGTTGCTTCATTTTCAGAAATAACACCTCGTACTAATGCAATATACGTCTTTTTTACTTCTCTATTTTTTATTTGCTCGCTTAAATTTATATGAGCTTTATCATTTTTTGCAATAATTATAAGACCTGACGTATCTTTATCTAATCTATGTACAATACCTGGTCTGATTTCTCCTCCAATTCCAGACAAAGAATCTTTACAAATATTCATTATTGCATTTACTAATGTTCCATCTGGGTTACCATTTGCAGGGTGTACAACTAAGCCTTTTTGTTTATTTACTACAATAATATCACTATCTTCATAAACAATATCAAGTGGTATGTCTTGTGCTTTTAATTCAATTTCTTTTGCCTCTACTTCTTCTATTTCTACAATATCTCCTTGTTTTACTTTTAAAGAAGATTTTCCGTGTTTTTCCATTAACATATATTTTTTCATCTTCAATTAGTTTTTGTATCATTGTTCTAGACAAGTCTTCACATTTTATAGAAATAAATTTATCAAGTCTTAAATTCACATCTTCACATTCAATTCTGATTTTTTTCACTTTTTATCTCCTACAATTTAATATGTAGGGGTGGGATTTATGTCCACCCTCTTTATTCATTTTTTCCTATGTCCAGATATGAAATCTGTACCTACGTCTGTTCATTTTTCGTTGGGCAGGCACAAGACCTGTCCCTACATTGTCCTCATTTATTTTGTTTATTTCAATCAAATTTACCTTTTGTCTTATCTTTTGCAAAAAATACCTTAAATAAATATACTGGTAAAACCAACTGTCTCTTTATTCTACTTGGTTCTCTGCATAATCTCCAAAACCATTCCATTCCTATTTTTTGTATAAATATTGGCGCTCTTTTTATTCTTCCCGCTTCGTAGTCATATGTTCCACCCTGTCCTGTTGCTACGTCAACTTTTAATTCATTTCTATGTTCATATATCCATTTTTCTTGCTTTGGTGCGCCTAGTGCAACAAATAACACGTTTGGTTGTAATCTATTAATTTCTTCTATTACTTCTTTTTCCTCATTTTCGCTAAAATACCCATGGTGTGTTCCAACAATATTAACATTTGGGAATAATTTTTTTAAATTTTCTTTTGCAATTTGTGCAATCTCAGGTTTTCCGCCTAACATATATATAGAATAACCTTTTTCATTTGAAAGTTCTATTATTTTTCTAAAATAACTTTGCCCTGGTATTCTTTCTTTAAAAGACTTCTTTTGTAATTTTGCTCCTATTATAACTCCTATACTATCCGGTGTTGATAAGCTTGATTGTTTTAATATTTTAAAATACTCTTCATCTTTTTGAGCATACATAATAAATTCTACATTTGGTGCAAATATCATTTTACAAGATTTATTACTTTCTTTTATTAATTTTTCTGTTATAGTTCCTGCTTCATTCCTTGTTACTCTATCTATTGGAACGCCTAATATGGTTATTGTATCACGCATATGTTACACCCTCATCTCTTAATATTCTTGATTTCTTTATATGTATATGTTGCAAAAATAAATGCTAAAAATATCCATCCTAAAGTAATATATATATCTGCTAAATTAAATATTGGAAAATTCAAACTAGGAAATACATTAATAAAATCTACAACATAACCTCTTACTACTCTATCTATTAAATTCCCAAATCCTCCTGCTAATATTACACACAATATGTATAATGTAGAGTTATCCATAAAATCCTTTTGCAAACATATAAATCTTATTATTAGTCCTAAAACAACAAGATTTGTTACAATAAACATCACAATATTGCCTTGTCCTACGCCAAATGCTCCTCCATTATTATGAATTGTTTGTATTTCTAAAATATTAGGTAGTATAGTAATATTAACATTATTTATACTTATTATTTGTTTTGATATTTGGTCTACAGCCAATAGGACTATAATTATAATCACTCCACAGATTATTTTTTTGTTCTTTTGTTTTATCACTATAGCATCTCCTCTTATTTATTAAGCCTTTCATATATTACAAATTGGCTATCTTTATACAATTCTTTGTAGTTGTCGTCTTTACTAACAAATAAATTTATTTTAGCATTGTTTGGTATTATAAGATGTGTAATATCATATTTATTAAATATTGTTTCATAATGTACGTTTAGTGCTGATGTTCTTATAAAATCTGTAAATACATCTTTATCTTTATCTCCATTAAATTCTGGAGTATATAGATCTGCTCTCGAATCTATAAATACTGGTATTCCTTCATATAATAAATAACTACCATAATTATACTCATTATATAAACGTATTTCTTCAAGATTCAGTTGTTCTTTAATATATTTTGACGCTTCTACTGGATATTCATTCGCATCTATGAATTTATCTCCTATTTGTGATTTATATATTGCAATGCTTAATAAAACAATTAATAGTATTGTTATTATTTTTCCAAACCCACTAGCAATTATTTCTGTAAATTTAGTAAGCCCTTCTTTATCATATTTATAAAACAAATCTGTTAATAGTCTATTAATTGAATATACACCTAATAATACAAGCATAGATAACTGTCTTCTAGACATAAGTGCAAGTACTATTAGTCCTCCTAACATAAAGAAATCTTTTAGTCTAATTTTAGTGTCTGTAAATACTGTCACTGATAGCACAATTGCAATAATTGCTAATGTATAACTTGATTCTATTAGTACCATAGGCAAGTGTTCATTAATACTCTTTGTCGTATTTCCTTGCATTGTTTTTACAAGATATGTATATGGCGTATCTCCAAGTGGCGTTAATAATCCTGTTAACATGCATATAATTGCAATTACTATGAGCCATTTCACATTATCTTTTTTTATTATTTTTAACTTATATGGATTCTCTCTTCTTTGTTTTTGTCTTTCTATTTCTTTTTCAAATTTTTCTTCTTTTTTCTTGTTTATTAATTCTAATTTTGCTATTTTTTCCTCTTGTCCTTGTTTTTTAGAAAGATTTCTAATTTTGTTATTTCTTAATTTCATATCAAGTTTATGTACTATATGAGTATCTAGTAGTACTGCTATTAAGTATTCTGCAATATATGGTAAGAATGGTATGAAATAAAATGGCCATACTGCTAAATGAACATTTGCAATAATTATTGGTATTACAATTAACCCAAGAGCATATCGTTTCTTTTTAGTTTCTATAAATTGTTCTATAAATAATATTTGTAATGTAAACAGTATATATGTAAGTAATTGTGCACGTGCTGCTATAAATCCTCTTAAAACATACATTACTCCTAAGGTTAATAAGAAGGACACTAAATAGTTTTTAGTTATCTTTTTATTAGCATAATATATGGTTAATCCTAATATACAAGATAAGACTATAGTAGAAATGTAAATTCCTAGCATTCCTCCTACTTTGTATATAAGATAAATACCTACATCATATAACCAGTGTGGATATGTATATGGTATATCGTGAATTGAAAATGGATCATGCATATCTATTCCATTTTCTAATATGTGTTCTCCTATTCTTATTGTATAAAATGTATCATTTTGCAATGTAATTGGTGCAAGTACTCCACAAAAAACTATTATACATACTATTGCAACTATATTAAAGTTTATTTTTGTTTTGCTTTCCACTTAAAAATCTCTCCTTTTTTACTAATGCTTGTATTATATCAAAAAATACTTAAAAAGAATAGGTCTTTTTAAGTATTTTTATTATTACTTGTTACTGTATAATGATTATTAACAATATACTCAAAAAATAGATAGTAATATAAGAGTAAAAACGAGTTCGACCTTACTGAGCAAAGCGTCGCCCTTTCTTTTTCTAAGTATAGTGTGTTACGTTATTTCTTTAAACCAACTATATTAAAACGCCTTGGAGAACGGAATTTTTACTCTTATATTACTATCTATTCTTTTAAATAACTTCTTTATATTTTTACCAGAATTATATCTTCTCCAATACAATGTATGTCTTTCCACGGAATTACTATATCATTATTTCCTGCAAACATGTTAAGTATTTTATTTGAACCGTGGAACTATTATAGATGTAATCATTCCTGTTTCTAAATCTGCTGTTACATCTTGTACAAACCCAAGTCTTCTTCCATCATTTATATTTACAACTTCTTTATGTCTAAAATCTAAACCTTTTTGCCCCATATAAAAACACCTCACTAAATTATATGAGGTGTTTTTGAGATTTATTAAATTATATTCATTTCTTGCAATTCTTTTTCTAATTGTTTAGCATCTTCAAATACTATTCCGCAAATTCCATTTTGGTTTGCAATTTCTACATTTTCTTTACTATCATCTATAAATATAGTTTCATCTGGTAAAATCTTTTCTGTATCTAAAACATAGTTAAAAGTTCCTTCATCTGTTTTTAACTTTCCATATTCATATGAAAAATACTTATGCTTAAATATTTCTAGTTCTTTATTAGTACTTAATATATATTCCACCCATTCTTTTATATGGTCTGATAACAAAATAAGATTATATTGCTCACTTAGTTTTTCTATAATCTTCATTGTGCCATCCACTTTTGTATCTAAATTTTGCCTAATCGATTTTTTTATTATTTCTTTATTTACATTCCAATTAGCACTTTTTAATAATGCTTCTATATATTCGTTTTCTGTATATTTTCCTCTCATTGCATCTAAAAATATGTCGTTTACCTTCTTTCTTTGTTCTAAGAATTCTTCTGCTTTTATATTTGTATTCTTTTCTACAATATACTCTGCTTTATGAAATCCAGAAATTATTACTTCAGATAAATCAAATATTATATTTTTTATCATAAATATTGCTCCTTTATGTTCTAATTTGTTTTATAATTCAATTTCATCTAAATCATCTGGCACGTATACATTTCCATTAAAATATTCTTTTGCTTCTTTAGTAAATAATTCTTTTCTCATTTCTATATCATTGTCTATACTGTGCCATAACAATAAATTCTTTATATTTAGTTTACTCATTATAATCGCAACATCTTTTACTGTAGAATGATTCTTTTCGTGTGGTTTAACTTTATCTTTTTGATTTTCTAAACACATTGCTTCATGCAATACCCAATCCATATTTTCAATTCTTGAATATACATTTTTGCTACATGGAACATCTCCTAAAAAAGCTAGTTCTTTTCCAGAACTTAATGTTGTCTTAAACCCATATTGTGTACATTCAATAGATTCTGTATTAATTGCCTCTATTTCATAACCTATAATATCAAATTTTTTACCATTTTCACAAAAATGATATTTTACAATTTCTTTATATAAATCTTCATGAACTTTATGAAATGTCTCTTCGATAAATATATCAACTATTTGTTTTATCTTTTCTTCACAGTATATATTTAGAATACCTTCATAATTGTGTTTACTATATTGTTGTATGATATATCTTAAAAGTGGAATAATTCCCCATAAGTGATCTATATGTTTATGAGATATAAAAATATCATGTATTTTATTTATATCAATATCTTTAGTATTTAGCTGGTTCAATATTTGATTACCACTTCCCGTATCAATTAGTAAATAATCTCCCTTGTTATTTTCAAGTAATGCACTTAAACTATAACAATTTATTGTTATTCCACTACCAGTTCCTAAAATTATAATCTTTTCCATACTTTTACCTCTTTTTAGCTAATCTTTTAATACATTCACAATATCAATAGGAGCAATTAAATTTTTCTTTTGGTTGATCACTGCTGTTCTAACATAATCTCCTCTTAAGTGATTATCCATTTCATTTACTATCACATCATAATCAAACCATTTGACATCTAAAATTTCTTCTTTATCAAACTTAATAGTTTCTTTAATTAATTTAGCATTAAAGACTATCATTACAAACAAATCATCTTCTAAAATTCTATTAGAAATACAACAAACTCCATCTAGTTCAACATCACACCCAGTTTCTTCTTTGATTTCTCTAATTGCTCCTTCTTCTAAACTCTCATTATAATCTAAATGTCCTGCGGGAAAATTCCATTTTTTATAACATTTCTTTTTGGCTTCTTGCACTAATAGATATTTTCCATCTTTCTCTATAATTCCACCTACTATTACTTTCATTTTATTTCTCCTCTCGTATCATTTCTTATACTATATCATAAATTCTTCTAATTTAATAGTATACTTATGTAATTTGTCGTTTTGATAATATCTGTAAAATATTATCAAGTATTATCCTATTTTGCTTTATTCCTCTTGTATTTCTTCTTTTTTTATGATAAAATACTTTACAAGTTAAAAATTGCAAATAGCAAAAGAATAGTATTAAGTTTAGTTTTTTATAGAGAGCCTACGGTTGGTGTAAGTTAGGCAAAAACAGTTTAAGAATCTACTTTTGTTTAGCCTCTAGGAAAACCTAGGCCGATTTATGCAAGGTTATATGCATTATTAAGATACTGTTTTAAAAAATAGTAATTAAGGTGGCACCACGAATATTATTCGTCCTTATGTTTTTCATAAGGACGTTTTTTGTATAATAGAAAAGTCTTTTAAAATAAGATTTGTTCTATATTTTAAGGGGGTATTTACATGATTGATATTAAATTTTTAAGAGAAAATCCAGATTTAGTAAAGGAAAATATTAAGAAAAAATTTCAAGACAAAAAATTACCATTAGTAGATGAAGTTATTGAACTTGATGAAAAAAATAGAGCTACTAAATTAAGAGGTGATGAACTTCGTTCTAATAGAAATTCTTTAAGCAGTAAAATTGGACTTTTAATGAGAGAAGGAAAAAAAGACGAAGCAGAAGCTATAAAACAAGAAGTAGCAAAGATTAATGATGAACTTGTAGAAAATGAAAAACAAGAAGCATTTTTAGCAGAAGAAGTAAAAACTAGAATGATGAAAATTCCAAATATGATGCACGAATCTGTTCCAGTTGGTAAAGATGATTCTGAAAATGTTGAAGTACAAAAATATGGAGAACCAGTTGTACCAAACTATGAAATCCCTTACCATACAGATATTATGGAACGTCTATGTGGTATAGATTTAGATGCAGCAAGAAGAGTTGCAGGAAACGGATTTTATTACCTAATGGGCGATATTGCAAGACTTCATAGCGCTGTTATTTCATATGCAAGAGACTTCATGATTAATAAAGGTTTTACTTATTGTATTCCTCCTTTTATGATTCGTTCTGATGTTGTAACAGGTGTTATGAGTTTTGAAGAGATGGACGCCATGATGTACAAAATTGAAGGAGAAGATTTATACTTAATTGGAACTAGCGAACATTCTATGATTGGTAAATTCCAAGGTCAAATTTTAAAGAAAGAAAATTTACCATACACCATGACCTCTTATTCTCCATGTTTTAGAAAAGAAAAAGGTGCTCACGGAATAGAAGAACGTGGAATTTATCGTATTCATCAATTTGAAAAACAAGAAATGATTGTTGTTTGTGAACCAGAAGAAAGTTATGATTGGTATAATAAAATGTGGTCATATACAGTTGAATTATTTAGGAGCTTAGATATTCCTGTTCGTACATTAGAATGTTGTAGTGGTGACCTTGCTGATTTAAAAGCAAAAAGTGTTGATGTTGAGGCTTGGAGCCCAAGACAACAAAAATATTTTGAAGTTGGAAGTTGTTCTAACCTAACAGATGCCCAAAGTAGACGTTTAGGAATTCGTGTTAAGGGTGAAAAAGGAAATTACTATGCGCATACTTTAAATAATACTGTTGTTGCTCCACCTCGTATGCTAATTGCTTTATTAGAAAATAATTATAACGAAGATGGAAGCATTAATATTCCAAAACCATTACAACCTTATATGGGTGGAAAGACTGTTCTTAAGCCCGAAAAAATTTAAAGAATAAATGTAGGGGGCGATGCCCTCATCGACCCCATAAATGAAGAATTTATTAGAAAGGTGAGTTTCAAATGATAGTAAAAAATCCTAAGTTTGAAGTTTCTGCAGTTAGTGCTAAACAATATCCTACAAATGGACTTCCTGAAATTGTTTTAGTTGGAAAATCTAATGTTGGAAAATCTTCATTTGTAAATACTATGATTAATAGAAAATCTTTAGCAAGAACTAGTAGTGAACCTCGGTAAAACAAGACAAATTAATTTCTATAATATAGATAATAGCTTTTATTTTGTAGATTTACCAGGTTATGGCTACAGTAAAATGTCTAAACAAGAACAAGAAAAAGTAGGTAAATTTACTGAAGAATACTTAGTTAAAAGAGATACTATTTCTTTAATTATATTTTTAATAGATATTCGTCATAAACCTACCGAAAATGATAGATTAATGTATTCATATGTTATGAAATCTAATTTACCATTTATTGTACTTGCAAATAAGTCAGATAAAATTGCTCCTACAAAAGTAGAGTCTTATGTAGAAGATTTAAAAAAGGAACTTGGAATTTCTTTTAGTATTATTCTTCCTTTTTCTTCAGAAAAAAAAGTTTATACAGATTCTGTTTGGGAAAAGATTGAAGAGATTTTAAGCAATTCATAGATTAAGGAGGTAAACATTCGTATGAAGTTAAATGAAGATAGTGAAACTCTAGCTGAAAATAAAGTATTAATTTTATACATTTTAAATAAATTGAATAAGCCAATTGATAATGATAGTCTTTTAAAACTTATTTTGCCAATACAAGATATGAACTATTTCTATTTTCAACAATTTCTATTAGATTTATTGGAAAACAAATATATAATCGGTTATACAAAAGACGATAAAACTATGTACAAAATAACAGATTTAGGTATAAAGACATTATCTCTTACAGATGATTTATTACCTGGAATTATGAAGTTGCAAATAGATAATGCTTTAAAAGAAGATGTTACAGATGTCCAATATAATGATCATGCGGTTTCAGAGTTTACTCCACAAAGTGAGAATGAATTTATTGTTACTTGTAAATTAGTTAAAAATAATATAACTAATTTTGAGCTAAAACTTAAAGCAACTTCACGTGAAGAAGCAAAGGATATTGCTCATAAATGGGAAACTCAATATGACGAAATTTATCCTATTATCTTAGAAATATTAACAAAATAATAAATGTAGGGGGCGACGCCTTCGTCGACCCTTTATAATATTCCTTTGATTGGGTCGATGTGGGCATCGACCCCTACATCAATCTTAAATTTCTATTATAATACAACAAATTCTATTGTAGTTTTCTTCTTACATATTCATATAATATTACACTTGTTGCAACTGATGCGTTTAGGCTTTCTGTTTTTCCGAAGCATTGGTATTTTTGCTTTTTCATCTGAAATATCTAGTACTTCTTTTGATACCCCATTTGCTTCATTTCCGTATTACAAGTACTTTTTTATTGTAATCAATATCATAGATATTATTGTTTGTTTCAAGCGAAGTTGCAAGTACTTTAAATTTATGTTTTTTTGCTTCTTTTAAAGTTTTTACAATATCTTCAGATACAATTACATTAACTCTAAATATTGCTCCCATTGTTGACCTTACAACTTTTGGATTATATGCATCTGCTGTTTGTTTGGATATTATTATTTGGTTTAATCCCACACTATCAACTGTTCTTAGTATAGTTCCTAAATTTCCTGGGTCTTGTATTCCATCTAATACTACAATCATATCTTGATTATAATCAATGTTTTCTTCTTTGTTTTCTTTATTAATTACTGCTAAAATCCCTTGTGGATTTGTTACTTCTGTTACAGCATTAAATACTTTTTCAGATACGTATATACAATTATGTTTTGCGATTTCAAACATTAATTTTTGTTCGATTGTACCATTTTTTTCACAATCTTCACATACTACAATTGTATCAATACTGGCATTTTCATCTAATGCTTCTTCAATCAATTTTATTCCTTCAACAAGATACTTGTTTTCTTGTTCACGATATTTTTTATCTTTTAATTTACGAATACTTTTTATTACTTCATTATCTTTACTTGTTATAACTTGCATAATATCTCCTTTTTTACTTTTTAATATTATACACTATTTTTCTATTTTTTAAAACTTATATTTCTATAATTTAATAATTTTGACTTTATTTTTGTATTATGATATAATAATTTACATAAAATTCAGGAAGGGTGGTATAACACAATGAAATATGAAAATCAATCCCTTTGTAGTGCTTGTGGTGGATACTGCTGTAAGCAGAGCCCATGTTTCTTCATGCCGGAGGATTTTCCTGATTTGTCTTTGGAAGGATTACTAAAAGAATTTCGGGAAAAGGATTATTTATGCATCATTTTAGATGAAGTTGCCTATATTTCTATGCGCACCGAACATTGGAAAAGCGTTGTCCGATTATTTGAAAAGAGAGTTTCAGGCCCATGTGTATTATTAACACCTACTGGATGTAAATTCTCTTATGATGAACGCCCAACTGGTGGTAAATTGCTCATTCCAGATTATGGTCGTTGCTACCTGAAATTGGATGCTAAAAGTTTTATCAAAGCATGGAAACCTTATAGCGAAGTTCTCCATCAGTTAATGGCACATCTGTAAAACAAATTCGTCCCTAGATATAAGTATCTTTAGGGACGAATTTGTTATTTAATACATTCTTTTAAAAATTCTTTTACTTTTTTCACAATTACACTGTCACTGTTTTCTGGGACTTTGTAAGTAATATATGGCTCTTTTCCTGGTGAAAAACGAATTTCATTACGATATTTCTTAAGTAATACATCTACAATTTCCATTTTAAAGTTATCTGCATCAAAGTTAAATACTATACTTTCTCTTCTTTGTGAAATTTTAGTAACATTTGTCTTTTTACACAATTCTTTTATTCTTGCAATTTCTAGTAAGTTATTAACCTCTTCTGGAATTTGTCCATAACGGTCAATCATTTCATCTGTTACATTTTCAATATCTTCTTCTGTTCTTGCAAGAGCTATATTTTGATAAATCTCAATTTTTTGGCTACTATTTTCTATATACTCATCTGGTATGTAGCTTGATATATTCATATCTATTTGTACATCTATTTCTTCTTTTATTTCTACCCCTTGCATTTCTTTTACAACTTCGTCTAGTAATTTGCAATATGTATCATATCCAACTTGATCCATGTGTCCGGTGTTGTATTTCTCCAAGTAAACTTCCTGCACCTCTTATTTCTAAGTCACGCATTGCAATTTTAAATCCAGAACCAAATTCAGTAAATTCTTTAATAGCTTTTAAACGTTTATCTGCAACTTCTGACAATAGTTTATCTGGTTTATATGTGACATATGCATAACTTTGTATATTACTTCTTCCTACTCTTCCTCTAATTTGATATAACTGTGCTAAACCTAACCTATCTGCATTTTCTACAATAATCGTATTTGCATTTGGAATATCAATTCCAGATTCTAATATTGTTGTACAAACTAATACATCTATTTTCTTGTTTATGAAGTCTAGCATAATTTCTTCTAGTTCTTTTCCTGTCATTTTACCATGTGCAAATCCAACTTTAGCCTCCGGAACAAGGTCTGCTACTTCATTATGTTTCTTTATAATTCCTTCTACATTGTTATATAAATAGAATACTTGACCATTTCTTTCTAGTTCTTTAGTGATTGCTTCTTTTACTACTTCTTCGTCATATTCTAATACATAAGTTTGTACTGGGCGTCTATTTTGTGGTGGTTCATATATTACAGACATATCCCTTACACCAACAATAGACATATGTAAAGTTCTTGGTATTGGTGTTGCTGTCATTGTTAAAACATCAATATTTGTTTTTAATTCCTTTATTTTTTCTTTGTCCTTTACTCCAAAACGATGCTCTTCATCAATAATTAGTAAGCCTAAATCTTTAAACTCTACATCTTTACTTAATATTCTATGTGTTCCTATTACAACATCTACTTCGCCAAGTTTTAATTTTCTTACTACTTCATCTTGTTCTTTTTTTGTTCTAAATCTATTTAATAGTTCTACCTTTATTGCAAACTCTTCCATTCTTTCTTTAAAGCTTTCATATTGTTGATTTGCAAGTACTGTAGTTGGTACTAAATACGCCACTTGTTTTTGGCTCATACAGGCTTTAAATGCTGCACGAATTGCAACTTCTGTTTTTCCATATCCAACATCACCACAAAGAAGCCTATCCATTGGCTTATCTTTTTCCATGTCCTTTTTTACTTCTTCTATACATCTTAGTTGATCATCTGTTTCAACATATGGAAAACTATTTTCAAATTGTGTTTGCCATGGTGTATCTTTTTCAAAAGCATAACCCTTTACCTTCTGCCTTTTTGCATATAGTTCTATTAAGTTTCTTGCAACTTCTTGTAAATTAGATTTTACTTTACTCTTTGTGTTTGACCATTCTTTACTTCCTAATCTATTTAGTTTAGGCTCTTTTTCTCCTCCGCCTATATACTTTCTTATATTATCTAATTGATTTGTTGGAATGTATAAAATGTCTTCATCTCTATATTTAATTTTTATATAATCTTTTGTTATTTCATCTGTCTTTATAGTATTTACTCCTATAAATTGTCCTATTCCGTGTGTTTTATGCACAACAAAATCTCCAACTTTTAAGTCGGCAAATACTACTTTTTCTCCTTGACTAAAATCTGTATGTGCTTTTCTTCTCTTTTTCGTATCTTTACTAAATAATTCTTCAGAACTTATTAGTAGTAAATTTAAATCATAATTTTCAACCCCTGTGGACATTACCCCAGTAGAAACAACAGCAATTCCAGCTGGCAATTCTCCTTTTAGTTTTTCTATATATTTATGTGGTATTTCTTTTTCTAATAATAGTAATGATAGTTTTTGGCTAGTTTTTTCATTTCCTCCAAGTATAATTACTGTTTTTCTCTCATTTATTGCTTTTTCTACTTCTTCTAGAAATAATTCCATACCACTTTTGTAAAAATTAACTTCTCTTGTATTAAACCTTATTCCGTTCTTTTTAGCTGTAGAGGTTTCTTCATCTACAACAGCAATATCTTGTTTTTCTAAATAAACGGTTTTTCTTTTTAATATTTCAGGTAATAAGTTTTCATATTCATAGATATTTAAAATAGCTTCTGGAATTATTTTTTCTTTATCTAGCATTGCTTTTTGTATGTTTTGGTTATCTATTAGTATATTATTTGCTCTTGCTTTTATTTTACTTACTTCATCTAAAAATATAATGTAATCGTCTTGTATATAATCTAATAAGTTAGTAGTATTTGTATAAAAGTTATCAAAATATTTATCTATTTTACTTATATAGTTACCTTCATTTATTAACTCTATATCACTTTTTATATTATCTTTATATACCTCTTCATTATATTTTTCTTCAATACTTTTACAAACTTCTTCTAGACTTTTTTCTAGTACAAATTCATGTGATGGAAATATTTCTATTTCTTTAATCATTTCTGTAGAACGTTGTGTAGAAATGTTAAAGTATCTTATAGAATCTATATCATCCCCCCAAAATTCAATTCTAACACCTTTTTTATCAGTTAGTGCAACATCTAAAATTCCGCCTCTTGCACTGAATTGACCTTTTGCTTCAATTAGATCACATCTTACATATCCTAAATTTACTAAACTCTGTTTAATTTCTTCTAAATCATAACTTTGTCCAACTTTAAACTTTAGTATATTTTTATATAATATTTTTTTAGGAAGCATTTTTTGCATAATTGCTTCTATTGTTGTAATTACTACTTCTACATCATTTGCATATATTTTATTTAGAGCTTCTATTCTTTCATATGGAAGGTCTTTACTTTCTGCAACATAGTCGTAAGTTACAATTTCTCTTTTTGGTATTAATACTAATTTTTCAGTAAAATAACTAATATCTTTTAATAGTTTTCTTGCTTGTATTTCGTTATAAGTAACAATACATATTTTGTTTTTTGTATGCTCTTTTGTTCCATATGCAAACTGAATTTTTGCAACATCAGTAAGCCCGAGTTAGCAAACTTGGGCTTTTTTCATTTTCTAAATCTTGTATATAGCTATTAAATTTTTTAGAATTTGATAGCATTTGTATAAGAGTATTCATGGCTTGCTATCTTCTCCCTTTTCTTTTCGTATGCTATATATTATACAACACTTTTTTAGATTTTAGAAGAGAAGAATTAACTTTTTGTTTATATTTTGTGTTCAATGTGTTTTTATTTTTTATCAAAGTAGTTCCACGTGAGTGATGTGCTTTTCTTTTTAAACCTAAAATGAAAATGCCCATCCCCCAACAAGATGGAGCGAACTGCATTTTATACATTATTTTCTGTATAATTTGACAAATTTCTGCTTTTAACATATTATTTATATATAATATAAACTTAAATTTAAATGGGGGTTAGATTTTATGTGGAAAGAATTTAAAGAATTTGCAACTAAAGGAAACGTAGTAGATTTAGCAATCGGTGTTATTATAGGTGGAGGTTTTCAAAAAATCGTTAACTCTTTAGTAAATGATATTATAATGCCTTTTATCTCTATTTTTACTGGAAAAATAGATTTTAATGATATGATGTTTACATTTGGAAACACATCTATCAAATATGGTTCATTTATAACAAATGTAGTTAACTTTTTAATTATTGCTTTTTGTGTTTTCCTTTTAGTTCGTTATATTAATAAATTAAATAAAGCATTGGAAGAAAAAGCAAAAGGATTTAATGAAAAAATGGAGAAAGAACATAAATTCTTTAAAAATAGAAGAAAAAAGAAACAGGAAGAAGTTCCTGCTCCTACTACAAAAGTATGTCCATATTGTTTGTCTGAAATAAATATAAAAGCTTCAAGATGTCCTCATTGTACTTCTATTTTAGAAGAAAAACAAGAAGTAGTAGGCGAACAACTAGAAATCGAAAATAAATAAAATGTATTATATTTTTGTAATGGCGATTTTAATCGTCATTTCATTAAACGGGTCGATGTGGGCATCGACCCCTACACCATCATAATTCGTATCTTGTAGGGGTCGACGACTTCGTCGACCCGTTTAAATTAATGTTATTTTCTATCTTGTTTTCTATATTGATTATCTTATTCCAATAAATTGCATTGTTATTCCTGCAAGCACTCCTATGAAGTATAATAAGATAGCAATTTTAGCATTTTCTTTTATATTTTTATTTACTCTAAATAATATTAATAATCCTACTCCTGCTCCTACAAGTAGCCCTGAAAGCATTGTTGCAAGTGTTATTACATTTCCTAAATATAACTGCGTTAATATTACAGATGAAGCACAATTTGGTATTAATCCAACTAATCCTGCAATAATTGGTCCAAGTAGCCAGTTATTAAGTATTAAGTTAGATAAAGCTTCCTCTCCAACTATATGTATAACTGTATTTAATATAAAGGTTATAATAAGTATGTATACGAATATACTTATTGAATGTTTCAAAGAAGATTTCAATATGCTTCCTTCTTCACAATGGCAGTGTTCATGTTCGCATATTTCTCCTATTCTTTCCTCATCTTGTGACTTATTTTTAGAAGTTAAGCGTATTACTAAATCTATTATAAAACCTGCAATTATTCCTATTATAAGTTTAATTCCTAATATTTTTAATATTATACTTATTGGCACCGCTTCTGATATTAATATTGGAAGCATTTCATCAGATGTAGATAAAAATATTGCAATTAACGTACCTAATGTAATGATTCTTCCAGCATACAAATTTGATGCTATTGCAGAAAATCCACATTGCGGAAATATTCCTAAAATTCCTCCTATTGCTGGCCCAAATCTACCAGATTTTTTGATTATCTCTTTAGACTTATTACTAGTCTTATGTTCAATATATTCCATAATTAAATATGCTATAAATAAAAACGGTAATAATTTTATGCCATCTACTAATGTGTCAATTAATACTTCTGTCATTTTCTTTCTCCTTAATCTTTAAATTCTGCTATTAAGTCATAATCTTTTATTTCTCTTATTATACAATTTGTAAATTGTCCTATTTCTCTTTGTTTATTATCTTTTCTTATAAATACTACCCCATCCATATCTGGTACATCCATATAACTTCTTCCAATATAACATTTTCCATCAAATGCTACAGATTCTAGTAATACTTTATACTCTTGTCCAATTTTTGCTTCTAAATTTTTCCTTGATATTTCTTGTTGTATTCTCATTATTTTGTTGTATCTACTTTTCTTAGTCATTGGATGAATTTGTTCTTTTAATCTTGATGCTGGTGTTCCATCTTCTTTTGAGTATGTAAATGCACCTAATTTATCAAAACCTGCTTGTTCTATAAAATTATAAAGTTCATTAAAATCCTCATCTGTTTCTCCTGGGAAACCTACAATTACAGTAGTTCTTAATATGACTTCTGGTATCTGGTTTCTTATTTTTTGTATTAGTTCTTTTATAGATTTTGAATCACTTTTTCTATTCATTCTTTTTAAAACTTTATCTGAAATATGTTGTATTGGAATATCAAAATATTTACATATTTTATCATTGTTTTTTACAACTTGAATTAGTTCATCTGTAATTGTTTCAGGATAAGCATATAAAAATCTAATCCATTCGATACCTTCTATTTTACATAGCTCTTCTAGAAGTTTTGCAAGTTTGGATTCTCCATATATATCAATACCATATTTGGTAGTATCTTGTGCAATTACAATAAGTTCTTTTATTCCTTTTTTTGCAAGTTCTCGAGCTTCTTTTAATACATCCTCCATTTTTCTGCTAACAAATGGACCTCTTATTTGAGGAATTGCACAATATGTACATCTATTACTACATCCTTCTGCAATCTTTAAATATGCCATTTTGTCCCCTGTTGTTATTACTCTGTTTTCATAATCTAGGTTATATTTTTTATTTTCTTTTTCATTTTTAATAACTTTTTTTACTTCTTTCCAAAATTCATCATAGCTATCACAGTTGATAAATAAGTCTACTTCTGGTAATGCTTTTTCTAATTCTTCTTTATATCTTTGTACTAAACAACCTGTTGCTATAATATATTTGCAATTTTTCTTTTTATATTCTGCCATTTCTAGTATTGTGTTTATTGCTTCTTGTTTTGCACTCTCAATAAATCCACAAGTATTAATTAATATAATATCTGCCTCCTGTGGATTGTTTACAATACTAAATTCGTGCTCTTTAAATATTCCTATCATCATTTCAGTATCTACTAAATTTTTACTACATCCTAATGATACAAATCCTATTTTCATAATTTTCTCCTTGTTTTATAACATACGTTATATTTTATCACATTTTATTGTATTTTTCTAGACTATTTTGTAATATTTGATATATAATAAGTACAGTATTTATACCATATGTTCATTCTGCTCCATCTTGCTGTATGTTCGGCATTTTCTTTTTAGGCTTAAAAAAAAAATGGAGCAAGTGTATATAATTTAAGGAGGTAAGTTTATGACACCACATATAGAAGCAAATGCTAGCGAAATTGCAAAAACAGTATTAATGCCAGGAGACCCATTACGTGCAAAACTAATTGCAGATAACTTTTTAGAAAATGTAAAGTTGGTAAGCTCTGTTCGTAATATTTATGCCTACACTGGAACATATAAAGGAAAAGAAATTACAGTTATGGCATCACGGTATGGGAATTCCGAGTATGGGAATATATTCTTATGAGTTATTTAAATTTTATGATGTAGAAAATATTATAAGACTTGGCTCTTGTGGCGGTTACACAAAAGACCTAAAAATGTTTGACTTAGTTTTAGTTGATAATACTTATACAGAAAGTAATTATGCACTTAGTTTAAATAATGATGATTGCCATTATATTTCTTCTAGCAAATCATTAAACTCTAAAATAGAAGAAGTATCAAGTGTATTATCTATTCCAATAGTAAAGGCAAATACTCTATGTGGAGAAGTTTTTGATAGATATATGAGCGATATGAACAAAATGATTGATAGACTTCCAAAGGAATATAATATTTCTGGTGCTGAAATGGAAGCTTTTGCGTTATTCTACAATGCTAAGTTATTAAATAAGAAAGCTAGTTGTTTACTCACTGTTGTTGATTCTTATTATTATGATGAAAAAGCAACTGCAGAGCAAAGACAAAGTTCATTAAATCAAATGATAAAATTAGGTTTAGAAAGTGCTATTTTATTATAAATGGCACTTTCTTACACTTTACTTTTTAATCGTATATTATTGTTCCTTTTGCATGCAAAAATCACTCCCGATGGTTTGTTAATGTTTTTTCTTGTTTTTCCCAACATCACACATAGTGTTATAAAATTTCGCTTAAAAACTCATTTTATAACACTATGTAGCTTGTCGGTCCCCACAGCGAAACTGCGAAAAAACATTAATCAAAGCCATCTCGCGCTTCTCTACGTTTTTGCTACTGGATAATAGTTTAAATTAATAGATAGTAATATAAGACTAAAAATGAGTTCGACCTGACTTAGCAAAGCGTCGCTCTTTCTTCTACAAAGTATAATGTGTAACAATAGTTTGTAAAACCAGCTATGCTTAAACGCCTTGGAGAACGGAATTTTTAATATTATATTACTATCTATTAATGGGATGACAAACGCTACATGATAACACATTTTTGCAAAAAAGTAGTAAAAAACTTGATTTTTCGTTATTTTTTTTGTATATTATTATTTAGATTTTAAATAGAGATAGGAGAATTTATTATGGAAGAAAAAACATTAATTTTTGGACATAAAAACCCAGATACAGATTCAATCTGTTCTAGTTTAGTACATGAAATTTTAGATAGAAAAAATGGTTGGAAAACAAAAGCAGTAAGATTAGGAAATGTAAACAAAGAAACTCAATTTGTTTTAGATTACTTAGGAATTGAAGCACCTGAATTAATAGATCATGTAGAAGAAGGACAAACTGTATTATTAGTTGACCACAATGAATTTGCACAAAGTGTAGATGGAATAGAAAAAGCTAAAATATTAGGCGTTACAGATCATCATAGAATTGCAAATTTTGAAACATCAGAACCTTTATATTATACAGCCAAACCATATGGTTGTACTTGTACAATATTATTTGAAGAGTTTAATAGATTAGGACATAAAATAGAAAAAACAGAGGCTATTTTAATGCTTTCTGCAATTATTTCAGATACATTATTATTAAAATCACCAACAACAACTGAACACGACAAAAAAGCCTTAGAAGAATTAGCTAAAATTGCTGATATTGATGTTAATACATATGGATTAGATATGTTAAAAGCAGGAACAGATTTAAGTGATTTTACATCTGAACAATTAATTAACATAGATTCAAAAGAATTTGCAAATGGAGATTTCAAGTTCCAAGTTGCGCAAGTAAATACAGCTTGTATTGAAGATGTATTACAAAATAAAGAAGCAATTGAGAATGCTATGACAGATTTTATGAATGAAAATGGATCTCGCTTATTTGTTTTCTTAATTACTGATATAATAAATAGTAATTCACAAGCAATTGTGTTAGGAGATGTATCAGTATTTGAAAAAGCATTTTCTAAAACTGTAGAAAACAACATGGCATTTTTAGAGGGCGTTGTTTCTAGAAAGAAACAAGTTGCACCAGTTATTTTAAATGTAATATAAAAAAGAAGTAGATGCACTAAAATGCATCTACTTCTTTTTTATATTTATTTCACATTTTCTAATAATTTTTCTAATTCATCCTTTGTAAAAGTATACTTTTTATTACAAAAATGACATACTGTTTCAATTTTTATTTGGGTATTTATTATATCTTGTAATTCTTCTTTTCCTAATGAAATAAGTCCTCTTTCAATTTTTTCCTTACTACAATCACATTCATAAATAGGCATAATGGAATCATCTATAATCTGTACTTTTTCATCTCCTGTGATATCTTTTGCAATATCAAGTAAACTCCAATTTTCATCTAACATCTGACTAATTGGCTTTGCCTCTTTAATTCTATTTTCTAATATGAATAAGTCATCTTCTGTTGCATCTGGCATTGGGGTTACAATATATCCTCCACTTGCTTTTACTCCATTTTGATTTACTAAAACACCTAAGTTAACTGCTGTATTTGTTTGTTCAGATGTCGCAAAATAAGATGCGAAGTCTTCTGCAATTTCTCCAGATACTAAAGGCACCATTCCAACATATGGCTCTTTTAAACCTATATCTTTAATAGCATTTAGATAGCCTTCTTTTCCAACAGCACTTCCAACATCTAATTTTCCATTTTTTAATGGCAAATCAACTATTGGATTTTGAACATAGCCTTTTAGTTTTGGGAAGTTGTTACTTACTATAACCATTCCACCTAATGGTCCATTTCCTTTTATTTGAACTGTTAATTTATCATTTTCATTTTTCATGTTTGCCGCCATAATAGCTGTTACTGTTAAAGTTCTTCCAAAAGCTGCTGTAACTACTGGACTTAAGTCATGTGTTTTTCTTGCATTTTCTACTAATTGTGTAGTATTTGCACACACAATACTTACTCGTCCATTATATGCTAGCATTTTAATAATTCTATCTTTGTTTTCCATCTATAAATCTTCCTCTCTTTTTTTAACAGTATGATTATACCATAAAAAAGGACAAAATAAAAGATTGGAATTTAATTTTCCAATCTTTTATTTTGTCCTTTACTTAATTGTTTTTTACTTGCATAATCTCTCTTTGGGTTGCTCCTGTTAATTCCATTATCTCATCCATTCCTAGTCCCTTTTTTAGCATATTATTAATTATATTTTTTAATATGTTTTTTCTTTCTTCTTTTCTTGCTCTTATTTTTTCATATGTTATTATCCTATCTAATGCCTCTTCCATAATTTTATCTTCTCCCTTCTCTTTTTGAATTATTTCCTCTAATTTTTCTTTTGGTATCTTTCCTTTTAAAGTTCTTTGTATTATTCTCACTAATTTTTGTCTATCTTCTTTATCTTTAGTACTTTTTATTGCTTCTTCTGCCTCTTCTCCAGTTTTTGCTTTTTCTATTAAAAACATTTTGTCTATTAAATAATCACTATTTATTAATGTTTCTTTTTCATATTTATTTATATCAATTAGATTATATTTTTGTAAGTTTACATCTTTAAATCTTTCATCTTGTATACTATGCAAATGTAACTTTGCATTCCAATTACCTTTTCCTGTGTATATTACTATTGGTATTACTTCTGGCATTTCATACCCTTTGCTTTTTATTTTTTCTATGTCTATTGCACTTTTTATTATTTCTATTCTGTATTCTTCTATTCTATATGGCATAGAATGATCTACTTTATTTTGATGTTCTATTAAAAAGAATATATCTTTTTCTTTCATTTTATATACAATATCTGCTTCTTTATTTTGTAAGTTATTTGTTACAAAACTACTATTGTATTTTTCTATTTCTTCTTCTTTTATTTTTTCTTCTAAGTTTAATACTTGATTAATAATATATGCTGCATCTTTTTTACTATCTAATATACTTCTATATGTTTTATCATGTTTGTTATTTACATCTTTATTAGTTATTATTTCGTAACTGTCCTGTTCTTCATTTAATTCGTTCTTTTTGTCTTTATCATTACTCTTTATCCAGTCTTTTCTAGCTCCTAGTAAATCTCTATCATATGTAACTTTTACAACCTTATCTTCATTAACTATATAATAATATATAGTTGTCTTGTTGTCAATATAGTTTCTGAAATTTTCTTCTTTTCCTATAATCATTACCTCCTTTTTATTTGATTTTTCTTTTTGGATTTTTAATTTAAGATTTAATTTTTTGAAAATAAAATTAATTGATATAAAATATGAACCTATCTTACTATTCTTTTTTATATTTTGCAATATATTTTATTAAATTTTAGCAATTTAGATAACAAACTAGGCCGACGTAAACGTCGACCTTTTGTTTAAATCATTTTTATTCTTCTTCGAACATATCTTTTCCTACACCGCATAATGGACATACCCATGTATCTGGTAAGTCTTCAAATGGTGTTCCTGGTGCTATTCCGTTGTCTGGATCTCCAATTTCTGGATTATATTCATAACCACAAGCTAAACATTTATACATTTCATTACCTCCTCTTAATTTAAATATATTTTTATAGCCTATAGCAAATACTGCTACTACTATTAACGCAAATGATAGTGCTTTCCATATTCCACTTTCTAGTAAAACAATTGCAAACATTCCAAATGTTGCACTAATTCCATATAAAGTAAGTACTGCTTCTTTTTGTGTAAATCCTTTTTTTAGCATTTTGTGATGTAAATGTCCTTTATCTGGCATTACTACTGCTTTTAATGATTTGCCTTTTATTATTCTTCTTACTATTGCAAATAGAGTATCAAACACTGGAAGAGCAAGTACTATTAATGGTGCAACAATCACAATTGCTGTATATGTTTTTGCTACTCCAAGTATTGATATTACTGCTAAACAATATCCCAAAAAGTTTGATCCTGTATCACCTATAAAAGTTTTTGCTGGGTTAAAATTAAATGGTAAAAAACCTGTTAATGCACCAGCTAGTGCTGTAATCATTATAATTGCAACTAATGGTGAACCGTTAAGTGAGAATATAATTATTAGTGATAAGCACGATATTAATGATATTCCGGAAGATAGTCCATCTAAACCATCAATTAAATTAATTGCATTTGTAATTCCAACAATCCATCCCAATGTTAGTATGGTTGAAAATACACTATTTAATTGCATAAGTTCTTCTGTTTCTAGGAACGGAATACTAATATGTTCAATTCTAATTCCACATTTCATTATTATAATTGCAGCTACTATCTGTCCTGAAAGCTTTACAAGCGGCGAAATTCCTTTTACATCATCTATAAAACATGTAATTATTATAACCAATGTGCCCAAAAAAAATCCAGAAAGTTTAATATAGTATTGTTCTTCTACTAAATTTATTGTTCCTTCTATGCTCATAATAGTAATTAAATATGTAATTGAAATTAAAAAACCTGCAATAACAGCGAGTCCTCCTAAACGTGGCATAGGTTTTTTATTAATTCTTCTGTCATCTTTTGGTAAATCGATTGCTCCTACTCTTTTTGCTAGTTTAATCGTATATGGTGTTACAGCAAATGCTGTTATAAATGAAAGCAAGAATGCAATTGCTATGTCTCCCCACATAATATGCCTCCTAATAATCTCGTTTTTTCTTTTACAAATATACCATACCTATATGTATATTACAAGATTTTTTTCATATATATGTATTAATATTTATTGGAGGTAGTACACATTTGAAAAACAAATCTCATTTCATTTTCTTGTCATTAAAAAGAAACATATTACCTAGCCTATTTGTTGTTTTTACAGTTTGCTTAGTTCTATTTTCTAAACAAAATCTATCTGCTACTAAAAATGGATTAGCATTATGGGCAAATTCTGTTGTTCCAGCTCTTTTACCTTTCTTCATGGCTACTGAATTATTATCACATACTAATGTTACCCAAATTATTGGAAGACTACTTAATAAATATATGAAACCACTCTTTAATGTCCCTGGTATTGGTGCTTATGCATTTGTTATGGGTATTATAAGTGGATATCCAGTTGGTGCAAAAATTGTTACAAAATTTAGACAAGATGGCTTATGCACAAAAGCTGAAGCTGAAAGACTTCTTGCTTTTACTAATAATTCTGGTCCTTTATTTATTATTGGCACTGTTGGAATTACTATGTTTGGTAATACTTTAATTCGGATTATTACTATTTATTACACATTTTTTATCATGCATTATTGTTGGTATTTTATTTAGATTTTGGAAATTTAATGATAAAGAAAAAGTTAATTATAAAACTAATACTAACATTTCAAAAGGAACTGTTACTTTTTCTAATTTGGGAGAGATATTAGCTACAAGTATTACTAGTTCTATTAATACTGTTGTTATGATTGGTGGTTTTGTAATTCTATTTTCTGTAATAATTTCTATCTTGAATAGTTCTGGTATGTTAAATATTGCTTTAAATACATTATCTCCTATTTTTAACTTTTTAAAGATTGATATAAGTTATATAAAACCTATAATCTCAGGAATAGTTGAACTTACAAATGGACTTTCACAAATTGTAACTATTAATACAAAATCTATTTCTACTACTATTGTTATTTCCGCTTTATTAGTTGGTTTTGGTGGTTTTAGTGTTTTACTACAAGTATTAAGTATTACTTCAAAATCTGATATTTCTATTAAGCCATATGCTATAGGAAAACTTTTACATGGAATTATTTCGGCATTTTTAACATACATAGTTATTCACATTTTTCCTATATTTAACCTAGATATAGTCCCAATATTTTCAGGAAATGTGAATAGGTTAAATGTTATTAGTTCTTATACCAATAAATATAATATTTTTACGCTTACTTTAATTGCTATAATTACATTATTTATTGTCTTAAAAAGAAAAAATCGTAATTACAAGAAGGTTTAGAATTTTACTACTAAAATAATATTGTTACGAATATATGTATATAAAGGAGTGATTTTATGGATAGAAATATGGATTTTAATGGATATGATAATATGAATTTTGATCCTAATATGGTGAATGATAATATTTACAGGGATCCTATGTTTAATCCTATGATGCAATATGAACAGGCATATATGTATTATAGATATATGTCTCAACAAATGGAATATAAAATTAAATGTAAGGAATATGATAAACTTTGTGGTAAAGAAAAAGAAAGAAGAATTGAGTAAATCTCAATTCTTTAAATGTGTTTTGTTATAATTCTTATAAATCCGCTTCATCTTGCTGGATGATGGGCATTTTCGTTGCTCATCAGGCTCGCAGACGAAAAGCACATCATCCAAGTGAAGCTACTTTATTGCTATATTTAAGAATATCCTCATTATAAAAAGATTAATAAATCATAAATATTATTAATCTTTTTAATAGCAAAAATATATAAACTAATGGATTTTATTTCACAATTCCTAATATTACTTCTAGTCTCTTAGGCTTAATATCTCCTATTTTATATACTTCTTCTAAATCCTTAACAGCTTTAGCAGAAAGTTCTTCATTATTTGCATGTACATACGCAAGAATATCTCCAGTTCTTACTTCGTCTGATACTTTCTTACAAAGCATAACTCCTACAGTTTCATCTATATCATCTTCTTTTCTTACTCTACCTGCTCCAAGTGCTCCTGAAATTTCTCCTACTTTTCTTGCATTAAGTTCTTCTACATAACCATCTTTTTTACATACAACTGGAACTATGTATTTAGCTTTTGCAAATTTAGTTGTATCTTCTATATAAGATATATCTCCACCTTGATTTTCTACAAGTTCTACAAATTTGTTATAAGCTTTTTTGTTTTGTATGTTTTCTAATATCATTTCCTTGTTCTTATCTATGTCTTCATTTATTCCTGCAAGTTTAATCATATAGGCTCCAAGTTCTAATATAACTTCTTTTAAATCATCTGCCATTTTTCCATTTAAAGCATTAATTGCCTCTATTACTTCTAGGTTATTTCCTACAGCACTTCCAAGTGGTTCGTCCATATTAGTTATAATACATATTGTTTCTTTATCTGCAAGTTTTCCAATTCTATTCATGGTTTCAGATAACTTTATGGCATCTTCTTTGTTTTGCATAAATGCTCCAAATCCACAAGTAACATCTAAGACAATTTTATTTGCTCCTGCTGCTATTTTTTTACTCATAATACTTGATGCAATAAGAGGTATACTATCTGTACAAGCAATTGTATCACGTAATGCATAAATTTTTTTATCTGCAGGTGCTAAATTCATTGTTTGACCAATTAAGCTAATTCCTTTTTCTTTAACATTATTAATAAAATCTTCTATATTAACACTTGTATTATAACCTGGAATTGACTCTAATTTGTCTATTGTTCCACCAGTAAAACCCAATCCTCTACCAGACATTTTTGCAACAGGTATACCAAAAGATGCAATAATTGGCATAAGAATTAGAGTTACTTTATCTCCTACTCCACCTGTTGAATGTTTATCTACTACATTTTTTCCAAATACTGATAGATCTAGCATTTCCCCAGAATGTGCCATAGCTAGGGTTAAATTTGTTATTTCTTCATCATTCATTCCATTAATATAAATTGCCATAACAAGTGCTGAGGCTTGATAATCTGTTATACTACCATTTGTATAACCTTCTATAAAATATTCTATTTCTTCTTTTGTTAATGATTTTTTATCTCTTTTTTTAGCAATAATCTCTAAGATATTCATTCGTACCTCTCCCATTTTATATAAAATTTTTTGTAAAGCTTTTCCTATGTATTGGACATAATCCATATTCTTTAATTGCCGCAATATGAGCTGCAGTTCCATAACCCTTATGTTTTTGGAAACCATACATAGGATATACTTCATCCCACTGTCTCATTATTCTGTCCCTTGTAACCTTTGCAATTATTGATGCTGCAGATATTGAGTAGCAAAGAGCATCTCCTTTTATAATTGATTTATAAGGTATTCCTAGTGTGTCTATCTTATTTAGGGCATCTACCACTATTAAATCAGGTTTTACTGTCAATTCTTTTAACGAATTCGTTAATCCCATTTTAGTTGCATTTAATATATTATATTCGTCAATTTCGTTGTGGTCCATAATTCCCACTCCATAACTAATTGATTCCTCTATTATTTTTTCGTATAGCTCTTCTCTTTTCTTTTCTGAAACTTTTTTAGAATCATTTACTCCTTCTATCATTGAATCATGTGGCATAATAACGCTTGCTACAACAACTGGTCCTGCAAGTGGTCCACGTCCTGCCTCATCTATCCCACATATATATTTTATATTCTCGTTTTTACTATATATTTCTTCTTCTATTTTCTTCAAATTTTGCAATCTTAGTAATTCTTTTTCTTTCATCTATTTTTCCTTCTAATATTTTAAATCTTTTATGTCTGATAGTTTGTAATACATATTATCATCTTTTTTTAGTCCTCTTACATAAATTATTTCTTCACTTTCATAATTTACAAGGTAACCATCTGCTATATCTATTTTTTCTAATCCCATAGAGTTTAAATCTTCTTTTGATAGTAGATAATATTTAGTTATATCTTCTACAATTTCTTCATCTACTAATTTATCTATTTTTTTGTTATCATGTACATCTATTAAAGGAGTTCCTTTATAATTAGAGTTATCTTTATTAAATTTTGCTTGCTCTTCCATAGTTTTTACCTTGGCTTTAATTAACATCATATCTGTATTAACATTTTGAAGAGTAACTTGTTTTATAACATTTGTTCCTGTATATACTGTAACTGAGGTTATAAGCATTAGTATTATTATTGTAATTACTAATGAAACTAATGTTATTCCTTTACTATTTTTGTTCATATAGTTAATCCTCCTTTAATATTTTTCCTTTTTTTATTATATAGTTTAATACAATTATTTTCAACAATATTATTTTATTTTTTCACACATAATTCACAAAACTATTGTATTATAATACTAGTTTAGGTTATAGTATAATTAAATTTGGAGGTTTTTATATGGAAAACAATGATAATGAAAACAAATCCACTACATATACAGTGGTAGACTTTTCTTCTGATAAGAAGAGTTCTAAAAACACACATTTCGGAAAAAATATTTTATTACCATTTTGTTCTGGAATACTTGGAGCATCTTTAGTAATGGCTATTTGTTTTGGTATACCCGAAGTAAATAAACTAATTACTGATAATGGAGTTAATACTTCTCATATTAAGAATAGTAACACTTCTTATTCTGATAAATTAACAGAAGTTTCTTTGACTAATCTTTCTGATACAGGAATTAGTGTTGCAAACAAAGTACGTCCTTCTATTGTTGGAATTGAAGTTGAATACTCTGTAAATTCTATTTTCTCAAGAGGTGGTACTGCAAAAGCCGAAGGTTCTGGAATTATTATAAGTGAAGATGGTTATATTTTAACAAATAATCATATTGTTAATTCTGGTTCTAATAATTCATATTATGAAGTCTCAAAAGCAAGTAAATTAACTGTTCATTTATATAATGATGAAACAGCATATGAAGCTAAAATTATCGGAACAGACGAGCAAACAGATTTAGCTGTTATAAAAATAGAAAAAACTGGATTAACTGCTGCTGAACTTGGAAATTCAGATTCTGTACAAGTTGGTGAATTTTCTATGGCTGTTGGTAATCCTTTAGGAATGCAAAGCAGTGTAACTTCTGGAATAATTAGTGCTGTTAATAGAAAAGTTACAGATTCAGATGGAAAGACATTTACTTTAATTCAAACAGATGCTGCAATTAATGCTGGAAATAGTGGTGGCGCGTTAGTTAATGCTGAAGGTAAAGTTATTGGAATAAATACTCTAAAACTTTCTGGTACTGGTATTGAAGGTATGGGATTTGCTATTCCTATAAATTCTACTATTGATATTTATGAACAACTAATTCAATATAATAAAGTAAAAAGACCATATATAGGAATTAATGGTATAGATTTAGATGAAAAAACTGCTGAATATAACAAATTAGTAGTTGGTATCTATATAAAATCTATAGATGATTTTTCTAGTGCTGAAAAAGCTGGACTTAAAATAGGTGATGTTATTGTTGGGGCAGATGGTAAAAACATTACTACCATGGATGAATTAAATGAAATTAAGAATTCTCATAAGATTGGTGATGAAATGACATTAAAGGTAAATAGAAATGGAAGTGAAGTTTCTATAACTTTGACACTTGCTGAACAACCTTAGTAGATAATATTATACAATTTTTACACCTTGTATTCACAAAAAGGACAAATATGTTTTATATTATATACCATACAAAGAGAGTATATAAAATTACTCCAGTATACTCTCTTTGTAAATATAAGAATATAATTTTAGAATTTATAAATCTTATATTTACATCCCCTTTTATTTTCAAAACAGACGGCTACCAAAGTAGTCGTCTGTTCATATATAATTTTATTCAAATACTATAACATCCATTTCATCTGTAAAATTATTATTTCCATATGGATATATTATATATAAGTTGTTATCTTCTCCTAACATAAAGTTTGTTATGTTTTTAAGTTCATACATGTCACTTGATAAATCTCTTACATAAACATTGTATCCTAAGTTTTTTAATTTCATAGCTTCAGTATTTGCCTTTTGTATCTTTTCTGATATTGTCTTTTTCACTGTGTTTTCTTGTAATCCTTTAATTTCAAGCATTTGAGCAAATGTAATTTCCTCGTTTGTACTTAAGTTATAATTATATGTTTGTATAATTACCCTTTGTGGATTATTTCCTTCTTTTAATGTAGATTTAATCACAAGTGACATTATGTTTGTATTAATATAGCTCATATATTCTACCGTGTATACTGTATTATTTGTTGCATTTACTATAATATCATTTGCTTTATCTACATATAAACCTTTTACTTTTTCATTAAATTTTTCTACTGATGTGTTTGATATGTTTATCCTTGGTATATTTAGTTTTATATCATACTTATTTTCTACTATTCTTTCAGCTGATACCCAAGTATATATTAAATCCTTTGTAGAATCCTTTTTAGTTATTCCTATTGTATTTACATTATTTCCTTGATAATCTAATTTGTTTTCAAATATATTTTTAAAATTCTTTTCTATTTGTTCTGTATTGTCACTAGTAATAGGTGCCTCAGGCTCTATTGTGTTTGTATTAGTATTTCTAAAAAACTGCCAATATACACCAAAATTAATTGCAAATATACAAAATACAATTATTAATCCAAATATTATTGTTCTTGCAGTTATTTTCATTTTTTCATCAATCCTTTCATTAGTCTATGGTAATTATATCATTAACTCTAAGTAAATGTAAATAAATTCTTCGATAAATATTGACTTTTTATGAATTTTGTATTAGAATAATAAAGCGTTATTATAAAAGTTTATATAAACTTCTCCCCGGTAGTTTATTTTAGCTTTATAATATACATAGAGAAAATAATGAATGGAGGGTATTATTATCATGAATAATACAACATACAGTATAAAAAAAGATGATATTGAAAGAAAATGGTATATCATTGATGCAGAAGGAAAACCTTTAGGTAGAGTTGCAACAGAAGCTGCAAAATTGTTAAGAGGAAAACACAAACCAACATTTACACCAAATATAGATGTAGGTGATCATGTAATTGTTATTAACTGTTCAAAAGTAGTTCTAACAGGTCACAAATTAGACCAAAAAGTTTACAGACATCATTCAGGATATATTGGTGGAATGAAAGAAGTAGTAGCAAGAGATATGCTAGATAAAAATCCTGAAAAAGCTTTAATGCTTGCTGTAAAAGGAATGCTTCCACACAATAGCTTAGGAAGACAAATGGTTAAAAAATTAAGATTATATGCTGGTAGCGAACATGAAAATCAAGCTCAAAAACCAGAAGTATGGGAATTCTAAAATTTAAGGAGGAAAATTAAATGCCTAAAGCAAAATCAGAAAAAATAGTATTTTATGGTACAGGTAGAAGAAAAAGTTCAATTGCTAGAGTTCGTTTAGTAGAAGGAACAGGAGCAATTACTATAAATGGTAAAAGTATTGATGAATACTTTGGACTTGAAACATTAAAAGTTATCGTAAGACAACCATTAACAGTTACAAATACACTTGCTAAATATGATGTTATTTGTAAAGTTATTGGTGGAGGATACACAGGTCAAGCAGGAGCAATCCGTCACGGTATTGCAAGAGCTTTAAATGAAGCAAATGCTGAATATAGACCAGAATTAAAATCAAATGGTTTCTTAACAAGAGATCCACGTATGAAAGAAAGAAGAAAATACGGTCTTAAAAAAGCAAGAAAAGCTCCACAATTTAGTAAACGTTAGAAATATCAAAAACTCGAAAGTTTTACTTTCGAGTTTTTTTGTTTCATAAAATATGTATCTTTCTATGTTAAAATTTTTCTACTTGCTTTAAAATTGGAAATTCTTTTCTAAATTTTCTTAATTTCTCTATATCTAAGTCTTGTATAATAATCCCTTCTTCTTTTTCAATATTAGATATAATTGTTCCATCATAAGAAATTATTCGTGTATTACCACATCTTTCTTTTTCTGCTATTCCTCCTGTTTGGTTACAAGCGCAAAAATATACTTGATTTTCAATTGCTCTTGCTCTAGTTAATATTTCCCATGCCAGTTCTCCTGTAGATTTTCTAAAACTAGATGGTAAAAATATTACTTCTGCACCATTTAATACAAGTGTTTTAAAATATTCTGGATATCTAAGGTCAAAGCATATTCCTATACCTATTTTTACTCCATCTATTTCAACAAACCCTAACTTGTTTCCTTTTATTGTATCTCTTCCTTCATCTATTTTTAAATCTTCCCTATCTACTGTATACATATAAATTTTATCATATCTATGTATTATTTCACCATTTCTATTAATTACAAGAGAGGTATTTGTTATATTGTCTGTATCTTCAACCTTTAATGCTAAACTTCCTAATATAATATTCTTTTAGCATATTCTTTAAAATCTCTAATTATTGTTGAATCTATACTTTCTGCTCCTCTACCTTGTCCCCAATATAAAAATTTTTCTGACAAGCATATAATATCTGCTTTTTGTTTAACAGCCTCATCCATGAAGCTAATTGCTTTATCTATATTTTCTTGCTTATTATCTTTTGAATTCATTTGTATTAATGATACTCTCAATATATGTACCTCCTATATTTTTTATCATTTTACCATAAAAGTATGCAATTGTAAAACATTATTTCTTAATCTATATAAAAAGGGACGTGAGGCACACATTGTACCTCACGTCATTTTAGTCTGCTATTTCATCAAGTCGAGTTCCGGGATACTCAAGTGCGGGTGTACCTGCACCTTTGGAGCGATCCGTAATTCTCCTGCCGCTGTCATCTTCGTCTTTGGTCATTTTGTAGACATTACATTTCCAGCTCAGAAGTTTCTTTTTGAGGTACTGACTTATTTCATCCGGCGTTTTCTCCGTATTTGTTGTCAGCCACTCAAACATTTCTTCCATTTTTAAGATCGGAATATCCCGACAGTATACTTCCACATCTGTCAGGTCGTGTTCGCCCGCCTTCTGGATTGTGATGTTCCACATATAATACTCTCCAGAGCCATTCTTCCACGGAATACATTTTATAATATATCCGTTGTTTACTGCCATTGCTCCGTTCCGTGAATCAAATTGAATCTTCATAAGTTGCCCTCCTTTAGCCATACATGGCTGATGTTTTTTTACTAGCTATACTAATATTATACTAAATTTCTAGCGGCAAGTCAAGTTTATGTAAATTCCTCACATGTTTTCTTTTTCTCCATTATGTTGCTTTTTTCTTACATATAGCTCAAAATTCGGCAATTTATACTATTATTTTAATATATCTCCCCTATATGTTGAATTTTATGGTATTTTCTGATATAATTATACAAAATCAAGAAAGAGAGGATTAACACATGTGTGAACCTATTGTAGTTTCATGCAACAAGAAAAAGAAAAATTCTTCTACTTGTTTGGTTTGCTCTTGTCGGAATCACTGTTCAGATTGCCGTGGCCGTTCTAAACCTAGTATTTGCAAAAAATGCATTTTTTACATTACCAATTTATGTGACGGCCGCCAATTAAAGGCGCAAACCCAAAAGACTGATTCGCATTAGCGAACCAGTCTTTTATTTTACATTTTTCTAAATACACCAGCAACTTTTCCAAGTATTTTACAATCTGGTACAATAATTGGATCCATAGTAGAATTTTCTGGTTGTAATCTAATATGGTCTTTTTCTTTATAGAAAGTTTTTACTGTTGCTTCATCTTCTATTAATGCAACTACAATTTCTCCATTATTAGCTGTATTTTGTTTTTTAACTAATATATAATCACCATCTAAAATTCCTGCTTCTATCATACTTTCTCCACGTACTGTAAGCATGAAAGATTCACTGTTTCCAACAAAATCAATTGGAATAGGAAATGTATCTGTTACATTTTCTACTGCTAAGATTGGTGCTCCTGCTGTTATTTTTCCTATAACAGGTACTTCTACCATTTCTTTTCCTGAATAAAATTCTTTCATTGATGTTTGGTTTTTATTTTCTCCTGCTCCACCTTTTAATAGTTTCAATGTTCTTCCTTTTTGTGACTCTTTTTTAATATATCCTTTTTCTTCTAATTTTGCAAGATATCCATGTACTGTTGCAGTTGATTTTAGCCCTACTGCTTTTCCAATTTCTCTAACTGATGGTGGATAGCTATTTAATGCTATTTGTTTTTCGATAAATTTTAATATTGATTTTTCTCTTTTATTTAGTTCATTTGGGTCCTTTTTGTTCATACAATACCACTCCCTTTATATATTTGTCACTATGGTATCATAAAAGCAAAAAAAAGTCAAACAAAAGTTTGAACTTTTTTAAAAAATTTGTTTGTTTTATTTTTTTAGATACACATCATATATGGCCCAAACTTGAAAATAATTTGAACTATGATAAACTATACACTTTGAAATTGATAATTCACCTGTATCACTATTATAGCTTTTCGTTATTTTGTTAACATATGTAGCATCATTAGAGTTAGCTTCTTGAATTCCTGTTAACACTATAACGAAATCATCTTCTGTATAATTTTTATATTCTTTTATATTTGAAATAGAAATTGATTTTTCATACCTTCCGCTACAATTTGATTCTAGTAATATCATTTCATTGGCTTTTGTATCTTCTTTCCAGTTATCGCCTATAATTACACCAGATAATTGTTCTTGTTCATCTTTTTGTGCATTTTGATATTTTTTTGCCGCTTCTTTTGATATTTTTATTAATCCATTTTCTCCAATTGAAAAATATAGTACAATTCCAACTAAAATTAACATTATAATAATTGTAATTATTAGTGACACTATTGTTATTGCTTTTTCATTTCCTATTTTCATTAAATTTCATCCCTTATATTGCATGATTTAATGACATTATATGTTACACCATATTTCTTGTAAACATATTTTATGTTTATTGATTATTATAAAAATAAGAAACTCTTTCTTATTTTTATACATATTCTATATAAAATAAACACAATGAATATAATTCATTGTGTTTATTTTTTAATCATACCATTCAAATTCCCATTCTAAGAATTTTACAGTATCTCCTTCTTTTATTCCTAGTTGTTTTAGTCTTTCTTCTATTCCTAATTCTCTAATAGATTTTTGGAAATAGTGCATTGATTCATTATCTCCAATGTTTATTCTTCCCATTAATCTTTCTGCTGCTGGTCCTTCTACAATGAAGTCATTTCCTTCTTTTGTTACACTAAATTCGTCTTTTTCTTCATCTAATGTATATACTATCCTTTCTTCTACCTCTACTAATTCTTCTTTCGGTAATTCCTTTAGAACTTGTGTTACCCTATTCATTAGTTCATCTACGCCTTCTCCTGTTGCAGCAGATATTTTGTATATTTCCATATCTTTTTTACTAGCTAATTCTTCTAATTGTTTGTATAAGTCTTCATCTTGCATTACATCTGTTTTATTAGCAACTATAATTTGTTTTCTAGTAGCTAATTTCTCACTATATGTCTTTAATTCATCATTTATAGTTTTAAAATCTTCTACTGGGTTTCTTCCTTCTAATCCTGAAACATCAATTACATGAAGTAATAATCTTGTTCTTTCAATATGCCTTAAAAATTGAATTCCAAGCCCTACACCAGTACTTGCTCCTTCTATAATTCCTGGAATGTCTGCAATTACAAAACTATCTCCATAAATAGATTTTACAACACCTAAATTTGGTATAATTGTTGTAAAATGATAATCTGCAATTTTAGGTTTTGCACTAGTTACTCTAGAAAGAAAAGTTGATTTTCCTACGTTTGGGAAACCTACCAAGCCAACATCTGCAAGTAGTTTTAGTTCTAATATCAGCTCTTTTTCTAGTCCTTTTTCTCCATCTTGTGAAAACCTAGGTGCTTGACGAGTTGAAGTTGCAAAATGTGTATTTCCTTTTCCACCTCTTCCACCTTCTAATACTAGTTCTTTTTGGTTTTCTTCTGATAAATCTGCAACTACTTTTCCGACTCTCAACATCTTTTATAATTGTTCCTCTAGGTACACCTATATATAGGTCTTGTCCTTTTTTTCCATGACAATTATTTCCACTTCCATTTTCTCCATTTTCTGCTTTAAAATTCTTCTTGTATCTAAAGTCTAATAAAGTATTTAAGTCTTTATCTACTATAAAATAGATACTTCCACCTTTTCCGCCATCTCCGCCATCTGGACCACCTGCAGCAACATATTTCTCTCTTCTAAATGTTGCCGCACCATTTCCTCCATTTCCAGATTTAATTATTATCTTTGCGTAGTCTGTAAACATGTTTTTCTCCTTCTAATAAATTCTTATTTTTCAATCTTAAAATAATCTAGTTTCATAGCATCCTTCACTTTTTCCATAGTAATTGATGCTTCTTTTCTTGCAGTTTTCGTTCCTTCCATTAGTATTTCTTTTACAAGTTCTGGTCTTTCCTCATAATAATGTCTTTTCTCTCTAATTGGTGCTAGATGTTCTACTATTCTTTTTATTAATTGCTTTTTACAAGCAACACAACCTCTTTTTCCAGCTTTACATTCTTCACAAATTATTTCTACTTCGTCTTTACTAAATAAGTTATGATAATATGCCACCATACACACATTAGGATTTCCCGGGTCATCTTTTTTTATTCTTGCAGGGTCTGTTACTGCACTCATAACTTTTTTTGCAATCTCTTCTTCTGAATCTGATAAGTAAATTGCATTTCCTAAAGATTTTCCCATTTTTTCATTCCCATCTAGTCCTTTAATTCTTTTGTTTTCTCCTAAATATGCTTGTGGCTCTTTTAGAGTCTCTCCATATATAGAATTAAATTTTCTAACAATTTCTCTACATTGTTCAATTAATGGCAATTGGTCTTCTCCTACTGGAATAATGGTCGCATCAAATGCTGTTATATCTGCTGCTTGGCTTACAGGGTAACCTAAGAATCCATATGTTACACTTTCACCAAATATTTCTCTTTTTTGTGCTATTTCTGTTTTAACAGTTGGATTTCTTTCTAGTCTTGCAATAGTTACAAGATTTGAATAAAACACGGTAAGTTCTGCTATTTCTGGTACCATAGATTGTAAAAAAATCGTAGCTTTATTAGGATCAATTCCCACTGCCAATTGGTCCATTACAATTTCTTTTACATTGCTTTTTACTTTCTCAGGATTTGCAAAATTATCTGTTAATGCTTGAACGTCTGCAACTTCAATAAATGTTTCATATTCATTTTGAAGCTTAACTCTATTTTGTAAAGAACCAAAATAATGACCAATATGTAATTTTCCTGTTGGTCTATCTCCTGTTAAAATACGTTTTTTTGTCTCTTTATCTGCCATGTTTTAATTTCCTCCTTGTATTTTATTATATATTACTATTTCGCACTTCAAAAACTAATTTTCACAAATTTTTCAATAGATATTTCTATTATACTCTAATTTATTAAAAAAAACAACTCCAAATATGGAGTTGTCCTTTATATTTAAGCTTCTTCTTTGTCTGCTTTTTTAGTAGTTTTTCTTGTTGTTGTTTTTTTAACTTCAACTTTTTCTTCTGCTACTTCTTCTTTAACGACTTCTTTTTTAGCAGCTTTTTTAACTTCTTTTTTTGGTTCTTCAACAACAGTTTCTTGAACTTCGTAGACACTTACCTTTTTCTTGTCTCTACCTAATCTTTCAAATTTAACTGTTCCATCTACTAATGCATATAAAGTATCATCACTACCAATTCCTACATTAGTTCCTGGATGGATATGAGTTCCTCTTTGTCTAACTAATATATTTCCTGCTAGAACGAATTGTCCGTCTGCACGTTTTACACCAAGACGTTTAGATTCACTATCTCTTCCGTTCTTAACACTACCTTGACCTTTCTTATGAGCCATGCTACATTTCACTCCTTCCTAACTATATGATGTTTATATCACTTTACTATAAATCTAAATTTTATTCTTCTACTTTAGCTTCTGCTTCAGCTTTAGGTGCTGCTTTTTTTGCAGCTGGTTTTTTAATAGAAGTAATTTCAACCTTTGTATATGGTTGTCTGTGTCCTTGTTTTCTTCTATAATTCTTTTTAGCTTTATATTTGAAAACAACTATTTTTTTACCTTTTCCGTGTGATAAAACTTTTCCTTCAACTTTGAAACCTTTTACATAAGGAGCTCCAACTTCTACTTTTTCTCCGTCAGCTACTAAAACTACATTATCAAATGTAACTTTTTTTCCTTCTTCTGCATCAAGTTTTTCGAAGAATACAACATCTCCTTCTACTACTTTGTATTGTTTTCCACAGCTTTCAATTATTGCGTACATGTATGTACACCTCCCTTTTTTGTATACTCGCTAATCCCAATATTTAGGTAGTTAAACTTAATTAACCTTTATGTACCTTAATTAAGCGGATTACAGATAGATATTTTATCATAATTATTAGCATTTGTCAAACACTTTGTGTAAATAAATTTTATAGTCTTTTTGTAAAAATGTCTTGACAATCTTTTATTCGTATGATAATATTCAAAATAGGAAGTAGGAACCATTGGGCTATTTGTAAAAATTCTTATAGTTAGGAGGTGAACCCCAATGGAAAATAATGAAACTACAACTATTGTTATAGGTATGCTTAAACAAATAACTACTACTTTATCTCAAAATCAAACTATCTTATTTGATCAAATTAAAGCCATGAATAAAGATATTCAATTGTTAAATGATAAAATGGATAATCAATACAAGACTTTAAATGATAAAATGGATAATCAATACAAGATTTTGAATGATAAAATGGATAATCAATACAAGACTTTGAATGATAAAATGGATAATCAATACAAGACTTTGAATGATAAGATGGATAAACAATACAAGACTTTGAATGATAAGATGGATAAACAATATAAGACTTTGAATGATAAGATGGATAAACAATATAAGACTTTGAATGATAAAATAGATAAACAATATAAGACTTTGAATGATAAAATAGATAGAAATTATGAAGAAAACCGTTTAGAGCATATTGAAATAAAGAATATTCTCTCTAGTATTCAAAAAGATATTAAAGATTTAAGAGATGATGTTGATACTATTTATGCTCTAGAAAGAGATTCTCGTAAAACAATAAGAAAATTAATGTAATTTATATACTAAAGAGTAGGTTTATAACCTACTCTTTAACTTTTATTTATATCACTTTATATTTATAGTCTTTCAAATATTCTTTTATCATTTTCTAACCAATATTGGTTTTCTTCGTTATCTCTTCCTTCTATGGCGTCAAATGTTTCCATCATGATTCCTGTACATACATCAATTTTTCTTAATATAGGTAAAACTTCTAGTTCATATGGTGTTAATTTCATTCTTTTATTGTATTCTTCTATAAAATATTGCTCTAATTCTTCTGTATCATTTTCATATTTATAATTATCTATAACACTATTCAATACTTTTACAATATCTAAAATTCGAACTCCTATTCCGCTTTGATAGAAATCAATTAACCATAAATCTTTATTTTTATCTTTTATAATGTTACTTGATATTAAATCTCCATGAGTAAAACACTTAGGTAATTTTTCTAATTCAATCTTATCAAATTCTTTAATCATTTTTTCTACTTGTGCCTTTATATTTTTAGGTAAGACATTTTTTGTTTTTTGATAATCCTCTTTTATTTTCATAAAACAGTATTCATCATATTCTTTGTTTTCTATTTTTTCTTCTAGTTTATGTAGTGGTATTAATATATCTATTAATTTTTCAATATCCGCTTTTGTTATATGTTCATTATTAGAATATAAATCACTTCCATCAATATACTCCATAACAACAAGATCTATATGTAAGCCATCTATTTCATATGTAAAAAGATATCCTTCTTCATATGGTATAAGTTTAGGTACGTTTATATTATTTCTTGTAATAATACTACTCTTCTGAATAAATTCGTTTATCTCTTCATTTGTTTTTTCTTGATTTATTATTTTTACTAAATACCTTCCTTTTGAAGTATTTAAAACATATGATAAATCATCTATTCCTACGAGAATCAATTTATATTTATTATAATCACCTAATTTATATGTAATGCAAATATTTTTACTTAATTCTTCTAAATCAATTTCTTTTCCTATTCTATCAAATATTCTCTCCATGCTACTCCTTATTAGTTCTCTTCATTGCTCTAATTGTTTTCTTTTCTTCTTCTGACACTCTGTAAGATTCTATAATTTTTTGTAATGCTTTGTTATAAGTAAAATCATCTAAGCTGTTTTCTTGTAATAATTTAAATGTTTCTTTTGGAAATTTGATATAACATACTGAAATTGCCCATGCTACTGCCATTTTCACATAGTAACCTTCATATTGTATTTTATTTAATATTTCTAATACTTTATCTATATATTCCTCTGTTATATAGAAGTCTAATAACATTACTACTCCAAATCGAATTTCAAATTCCTTATTTGATTCTAAATATGGCTTTAAAAACTTCCATACTTCACTTTGATATTTTTTTGCGAATTTAAATCCAGCACAAGAAACATCACAAACTGCCCAGTTATCAATTTTAGGAACAAATTTAGTAATATATTCTAGTCTTTCTTCTAATTCCATTTTTGCAAGCCCAATTACCATTCCTTGTAGCATAACTTCTTCATAATATTCATCTTTAGCATTTGCAAGATAATTTCTAAAATTTCCTTTTACAAGTTCTTTTGAATAATTTCTTAATACCGGCACTCTTACGCCAACAATATTATTTGTATTTGGGCAAAGTCCACTATGAAATTCCTTATATTTTTCATCTGCTAGTTCAAATATTTTTTCTCTTATTTCATCCATATTTAATCATATTCCTTTTCTAAGGTACAAACTGATTGAAAAACTTTATTTTCCTCTATTTTGTTTAATTATATCATAAGATTTAAATAATACCTATTATTTATTAGTATTTTCTTAATTTCATGCTAAAGAACAAAAAAGTATGTTATTATATGTTATATCATTTTTAAGGAAGTGTATTATGGAAAATAAAAATACGAAAAATTTTAAATATGTAAAATTGCTACTATTAATAGTTACAATTGTTCTTGTTATTTTTCTTAGCATTAAACTATTACCTCTTTTTGCCAATTTAGGAACTAGTGAACGGTCAATTAAAATTTAAAGAGCAAATTGCAGAGTCTAATCTTGGTGGAATATTTATGCTACTTGGGTTACAATTATTGCAAATACTTATACCAATACTTCCAGGAGAACCAATTGAGTTCTTGGCAGGTATGTGTTATGGAACTTTTTGGGGAACAGTTCTAATATTTTTAGGTGCATTTTTAAGTTCTCTTATTATATTTTATTGCGTAAGGAAATTTGGAAGAGATTTTATTTATAGTTTTTTTGGTAAAGATAAAATTAGTAATATAGAAAATAGTAAATTGTTTTCTAATCCAGAAAGAATAGAAATAATTTTACTTGTACTTTTTTTAATCCCTGGAACACCAAAAGACTTATTTGTATATATTGCAGGATTACTACCAATTCGTGCTTCTAGGTTTTTAATTATTTCTACCTTTGCTCGTTTTCCATCTGTTATTTCTTCTACTTTTGCAGGTAGCAATGTAGTTTCAGGAAATTGGGGCTTATCAATTGCAGCATATGCTATTACATTTTTAATTTCTGGAATAGGATTGCTTATTTACAATAAACATACAAAAAAAGTGGCTAATACCTCAAAATAGACCGACAAGAATGTCGATCTATTTTTTCAATATCTTATCTTAATTGCCATTTTAATATTGGATAACCATTGTTATATTTCCAAACTTCCTTTTCTTCTCCAGTCTCTTCATCTATTATTTTTGTTTTTTCATCATTTGTATATGAATCACTTAATGTCAATGCTAAGCCTTTAATTTCCTCTTCATTTAATGGTGTTGCATTTGCATTCCCATTTGAGTAACTTCCTGATATAGCTCCACAATTTGTTAGCCAATAATTATTGCTCATTATTGCCGGAGTGGAATTGTGTATACCTACTATGGCATATCTATTATTTCCTGTTATTCTTCCCATTGTATAACAATTATTTATTATGACACTTCCAGAACTTGATATATGTCCAATTATACCACCTACATGAGTCATTCCGTATGTTTCTCCAATATTATAGCAATTTTCTATAGTGGTAGCATTCCCTTGTGTATATCCAATTATTCCACCAGACATACATAACGAAGTATATGAAGACCCTGTTTCTCTTGAATGTATATATCCAATATTATAAGACTTAATTATTTTACTATTTCCTGTAACACATGCCGCTATTCCTCCGTCCAAAATGATGTTTACCAATATTTTTTAAATTACTACATTGTTCTAACGTTACAGAGTTTCCTACTCCTATTATTCCTCCACTAAAATTAGTGTTTCCTTCAACACTCACATTATTTACACAATTACATATTTTAGAATTAGTTGCCATTGCACATATCCCTGCGATAACATTTCCATCACCATTTATGCTTCCTTTGTCTAGTTTTAAATTTTTTATTATACTATTTTCTATACACCCAAATAGTCCAATATTATATGCTGATTTATTTATAAATATGTTTTGTATTGATTTGTTATTTCCATCAAATGTTCCTTTAAATATTTTCTCTTCACTACCTATAGGTATCCAACTTACTTCTTGTCCATTTACGTCTTTACCACATACACTACTTAAGTCTAAATCTGCTAATAAGTTTATTGTTTTTCCTTCGTATGTTAAACCTGTATTTACTTTATCTCTAAACGCTACTAATTCTTCTACTGTTCTTATATTTTCAACTGATCTTTCTATT
>JAAWOE010000031.1 GCA_022799315.1 Clostridia bacterium
TTAATAAAAATAAAGAAAGGAGAAGATGAAGTTATGGAAGAAGCAATAGAAATGATAGAAGCAGATGCAATAGAAAGAGGGTTACAAAAGGGATTACAAAAAGGAATTCAAAAAGGAATTAAGCAAAAAACTGAAATGATTATTAACAATATGTTACAAAAAGGAATGAAATTAGACGAAATAAAAGAGTTGACAGGAGCAACGAACAATGAAATTGAAGAAGTAAAAAGAAATATGAAAATAGTAAAATAAATATGAAAAAGAGACTTCAAATTATACTGAACTCTAAAAGTTTAACAGAATAAAGGAAGTCTCTTTTTGTATACTAGAATAATACTTTACGTAATCTAAGATTTTTGAGCAATTTTAAATTTTATAATTAATTGTAAGAGCACATGAACATACAGTCTAATATTGACAAATACAAGACTAAATGATATTTTGAAAGCAAATAAATTAAAAGAGAAGGAATAAGTATGGAAGAAAATAAGGAAGTAAATAAACCTGAAAAACAAACAATAATAGTAATGAAAGTGTTTTTTTGTGTTGTATTAGGAATATTTGCTATATTCACACTATGGATAACTCTGTATCAAATTAATGAATGGCATGGAAAATATAAAATTTTATCACCTATAATATACAGTCTTTTTTATAAATTTGATAACTATATAAATGGAATACTTATGATAACACTACTAATAGCATTTTGGTCCTTTATACCAATTGTTATGATTGGAATATATACTTTATTAAAGCTAATGTCTGCTTATCTAGATTATAAAAAAGAAAAAACTAAAAGAATATTAAAGACTATTTTTTTAGTTTTGTTAACGGTAATACTAATGGTAGTACCATTTAAAATGTTTTTTGAATATTGCTTTACAACCACATATGAAGTACAAGTAAACGAAGAAAAGGCCAATATAGAGAATAAAAATATAGTTAAACTATTAGACGGTATAGGAAGAAATACTTATATAACGAAAATTATTATTGCAAATGGTTTTCCTGATGATTATATTGTAAAAGCTTATTATATGGATGGCTTGAAGGAAAAGAAAAAGGATTTAGGATATATCTCTGATAGTCGGTGCACATGAGCTAATTGAAAGTGGAGCAATAAATCTTACTGAAGAAATATTACCAATTTGTGTCCTGTTGCAAATAAGTGCATTAATTGTTGGTATATACACATCAAATCATATAATAAAAGAATATAGATCTTTAGTAGAACAAAACGAAGAAATAAAGAAATTACGATTAAGTAAAAAACAAAAGAAAATATTATTAAGTATATTAGGAATATTTTTAATTGGAATAACTATTATTTATATAGTAGATATTATTTATACAAAAAATGAGATTAAAAGAGAAAAAGATAATGTTACAAATAATTCATATATTGAAAAAGAAGGAGACTATATTGATGAATGTGAACTTCCAGTTGTATATAAGCACTTTACTACAGATAAAGAAGGACATGTGGTTTGTATGGGAGATCCAGCAATGGGAAAATATGCTGTTATGATTTATGCAACAACTGATGGAGGGAGTACTTGGAAACAAGTAACTGACCAATTTTTTACAGTTCATTATGATACAAAATTTAAGTTTATTAATGAAGAAGTAGGTTTTTATATAGATTACGGAAGACAGGGAACTGACGAACTTGCTATTCTAGAAAGAACAGAAGATGGAGGAAAAACCTGGCAAGAAGTTAAAATAGAAAAGATGAGTTTTATAGAAGAAAACAATTTATTATTTAAAGATTTTCCAGAAGAAAAAGAAAATAAATTAGAGATTACAATTTACACATTAAACCATGCAAAAACACCTAGCAGAACTTATTATTTATATGAATCGGAAGATTTGGGAAAAACTTGGAGTTATAAAGAAAAAGCGGACTAAAAAATTTAGACAATATATGACAAAATAATTGTACAAATAACTTTGGTTTGATATAATCAAATCAAAGTTATTTTATTAGCATACCATTCCGCTTCATCTTGCTGGATGATGGGCATTTTCTTTTTAAGCTTAAAAAGAAAAGCACATTATCCACGTGAAGCTAGTTCGTTGCTAAATTAAATAAAAGGAAGGAGACAAGTAAATGGAAGAAAATAATAAAAAATGCTGTGAAAATTGTGGAAAAGACGAAGAACTAGAAAAAATTTTATGGGTATATAAACAAGATAAAGACAACTTAATTCAAATATTAAATGATGTACAAGAACATTATGGTTATATTCCAAAACATGCGCAGATGGCAATATCAGAATACTTAGGAGTTCCTATGGCAGAAATATATGGAGTAGTTACATTTTATTCAAGATTTACATTAAAACCAAAAGGAAAATATCATATTGCTGTATGTTTAGGAACAGCTTGCTATGTAAAGGGCTCACAAAAAATTATGGATAGATTAGAAGAAAGACTTGGAATAAAAACAGGAGAAACAACTGGGGACGGCAAGTTTTCAATAGAGGCTACAAGATGTGTAGGCGCTTGTGGACTTGCACCAGTATTTACTGTAAATGGAGAAGTCTATGGAAAAGCAACAGTTCAAAAATTAGACCAAGTATTAGACGAACTAAAATAAAAATAGGAGGTGCTAAGAAATATGAAAACTGTAGAAGAAATTGCAAAAATAAGAGAAGAAAAGAGAAAAGAATTAGACTTAAGGGTTAACAAAAATACAGATGTAAGAGAAAAACATATTTTGGTATGCCAAGGAACAGGATGTACTTCATCAAAATCACCAGAAATATTAGAAAACTTTAAAAAGCTTATTAAAGAAAAAGATATTGAAAATGTAAGAGTAATTAAAACTGGATGTTTTGGACTTTGCGCGAAAGGACCAATAGTAATTATAAGACCAGAAGACACTTTTTATGCTATGGTAAAACCAGAAGATTGTGAAGAGATTATTGAAAAGCATATTTTAAATGGTGAAAAAGTAGAACGTTTACTTTGTAAAGATATTGATGGAAGTAAAGTAAATAGTTTAGATGAGTTAAATTTCTATAAAAAGCAAAAAAGAATTGCACTTAAAAATTGTGGTGTTATTAATCCAGAAGATATTGATGAATACATAGCATTTGATGGGTACAAAGCCTTAGAAAAAGTACTTATAAAAATGAGCGAAGAAGAAGTAATTGATGTAATAAAAGCATCACGGACTTCGTGGTCGTGGTGGAGCAGGTTTTCCTACAGGTAAAAAATGGGAACTTACAAGAGCATCAACTGAATTACAAAAATATGTTGTATGTAATGCAGACGAAGGTGACCCAGGTGCATTCATGGATAGAAGTATATTAGAAGGAGATCCACATTCTGTTATTGAAGCAATGGCAATTGCAGCATATGCAATAGGTGCAAATAAAGGTTACATATATGTAAGAGCAGAATATCCAATTGCTGTAAAACGTTTTGATATTGCTCTAAAACAAGCAAGAGAATATGGAATATTAGGAGAAAACATATTTAGAAGCAATTTCTCTTTTGATATAGAAATTAGATTAGGTGCAGGTGCATTTGTGTGTGGGGAAGAAACAGCACTTCTAGAATCTATTGAAGGAAGACGTGGTCAACCAAGGGTAAAACCACCATATCCTGCAGTGTCTGGCTTATGGGGAAAACCAACACTAATTAATAATGTTGAAACATATGCAAATATTGCACAAATTATTTTAAATGGACCAGAGTGGTATTCTAGTATTGGAACCGAAACTTCAAAAGGAACTAAAGTATTTGCATTAGGAGGAAACGTAAATAACGTAGGACTTGTAGAAGTACCAATGGGAACTACACTTCGTGAAATTATTTATGATATAGGTGGCGGAATTCCAAATGGTAGAGACTTTAAAGCAGCACAAACAGGAGGACCATCAGGTGGATGTATTCCAAAAGAACATTTAGACACACCAATTGATTATGAATCTTTAAAACAAATTGGTTCGATGATGGGTTCAGGTGGACTTATTGTAATGGACGATACAAAATGTATGGTAAGTCTTGCTAAATTCTACTTAGAATTTACAGTAGATGAGTCTTGCGGTAAATGTACACCTTGTAGAATTGGAACAAAAAGAATGTTAGAAATACTACAAAAGATATGTAATGGAGAAGGAACAGAACTTGACTTATATAAATTAGAAAAACTAGCAAATAACATTAAAAATGCAAGTGTTTGTGGACTAGGACAAAGTGCACCAAATCCAGTATTAAGTACAATGAAATATTTTAGAGAAGAATATAAAGAACATGTTGTACAAAAAGAATGTAAAGCACTAGAATGTAAAGCAATGGCAAAAATTACTATTAATCCAGAAAAGTGTAAAGGTTGTGGATTATGCCAAAGAAATTGCCCAGTAAATGCGATTGAAGGGGAAGCAAGAGAGGTAAGAACAATTAACCAAGATAAATGTATAAAATGTGGAACATGTTTAACTAGCTGTCCATTTAAAGCAATTGGAAATTAGAAAGGAGGACCTTTTATGAAAGAAGAATTTGTGAATTTAACAATTGACGGAGTAGAAGTAAAAGCAAAAAAAGGTATGACAATATTAGAAGCGGCAAGACAAGCAGAAATAGATATTCCAACACTATGTTTTTTAAAAGACATAAATGAAGTTGGAGACTGTAGAATGTGCATTGTAGAAGTAGAAGGTAGACGTGGATTTGCAACCTCTTGTATTCAAACAGTTGAAGAAGGAATGGTAGTAAATACTCATACACCAAATGTATTAGAAGCAAGACATGTTATTTTAGACCTAATTGTTTCAAACCATGCAAAGGAGTGTCTAACTTGTACAAGATCACGGAAATTGTGAACTACAAGAGCTTTGTACAAAATTTAATATTCAAAATATAGAATTTGAAGGGGAAAGAACAGAGCATAAAATAGATAATGTATCTCCATCAATTGTAAGAGATTTTAATAAATGTATCTTATGTAGAAGATGTATTGCAGCTTGTAAAAATGTTCAAAAAGTAGGAGCTATTGATTGTATTAATCGTGGATTTAAATCTTGTATTTCAACAGTAGGAGATAGTAGCTTAAATGATGTAAACTGTACATTTTGTGGTCAATGTATACAAGCTTGTCCAACAGGAGCTTTACATGAAAAAGAAAGCATAGATGATGTATGGGTAAAACTAAAAGACCAAGATAGCTACGTTGTTGTTCAAACAGCACCAGCCGTAAGAGTTGCATTAGGTGAAGAATTTGGAATGGAAATAGGAACAAATGTAACAGGTAAAATGGTAACAGCTCTAAGACGTTTGGGATTTGATAAAGTATTTGATACAAACACTGGTGCAGATTTTACTATTATGGAAGAAGCAAATGAATTTATAGAAAGAATTCAAAATGGTGGAGTTCTTCCTATGATTACATCTTGTAGTCCGGGTTGGGTAAAATACATAGAAATGAATTATCCAGAATTACTACCACATTTATCAACTTGTAAATCGCCACACCAAATGTTTGGAGCATTAATAAAAACATATTATGCTAAAAAAGAGGGAATTGATCCAAGTAAAATTTATGTAGTATCAGTTATGCCATGTATTGCAAAGAAATTTGAAAGACAAAGAAATGAAATGCAAAATAATGGAATGTATGATGTAGATGCTGTATTAACAACAAGAGAACTTGCAAGAATGATAAAACAAGCAAATATAGAATTTACTAAATTAGAAGAGTCATCTTTTGATGAGCCAATGGGAGAAGCAACAGGAGCTGCTGCAATTTTTGGAACAACAGGTGGTGTTATGGAAGCAGCATTAAGAACAGCACAGGATACATTAACAGGTAAAGACTTAGGAAAAATTGATTTTGAACAAGTACGTGGAGGAGATGGCATTAAAAAAGCAACAGTAAACATTGCAGGAAATGATGTAGGAGTTGTTGCAGCAAGCGGACTTAAAAATGCACAGGAAATATTAGAAGAAATAAAATCTGGAAAAGCGGATTATCAATTTGTAGAAATTATGGCATGTCCAGGTGGATGCGTAATGGGTGGAGGCCAACCAATTAAAAGCTCAAAAATAAGAAGTAGTTTTGATGTAAGAGCAAAAAGAGCAGATGCACTATATTCAATTGATGAAAAAAGTGTAATACGTAAATCACATGAAAACCCAGTAATTAAAAAGGTATACAAGGAATTTTTAGAAAAGCCAGGAAGCCACATAGCACATGAATTACTACATACAGAGTATCAAAAAAGAGAAAAATATAATATATAAAAGAAAGGATGCACTTTCAAAAAGGTGCATCCTTTCTTTTTCTGCAGAAATCACATTGCAGAAAAGACTGTCGCAAACAGCTCTAAAACGAACAATAAGACTGTCCGGCGAAACACATAGTATGAAAGATACAAAGCCGCACAAGCTAATGCGAGTGACACTACCACAAGACCTGTGTCCAGAAAAGAGTGATGATTAGGTTTGTTCATGTAAAGGCCTCCCTTCAACAATAGTGATATACGCGTCTATATGTAAATATTATACATTATGTATACAAAAAAGTCAATTTAATGGAATTTGATTTGTAAGAAATACAAAAATTATGATATCAATTACGACCAAAGTATAGAAGGTGATATTGCTTCACCTTCTAATAAAATCCACTTATTCGTAAATACCAATTCCTCTCATATAGTTAATATAAGCACTATCAATTTTAATCCAAATATTAATTTCATCTTCAAGGATAGGACAATCTAATTTAGTATTAGAAATGTTTTCATAACTTTTAATAATTTCTTCTTTAAAATTGTCTGGATATTGTCTACTTAAAATACGAGCAATATCAAAATATTTATTTCCAAAACCTGCAAATCCAAAATCAATAATACCTGCAATATGATTATTTTCATCTATTATAATATTACTTGAATTTAAATCACCATGAACTAAACATGTATGGTCTTTATTTATAAATTCGTTATAATTCCAAAATTTCATATCTTCTTTTGCAACATGAACATTTAATAATTCATCTAAAAAATCAGTTAGTTTTAACCCAATGTTATCAATCTCAAATATTTCATTAAAATCAAATTCTAGACTATGTAACTGGAACATGAATTTTGCAATATCAGCTGATATGATTTTAACTTCATCTTCAGTCATAGTGTCCATTTTACTTGCTAAAACTGTCCCTTCGATTTTTTTATGCATACTAAAAGGACGGTTATTATCATATAGTAATTCAAGTTTAACTGTGTTAAAGTCAGTTTTACCATAAACAAATTTTGCAAATTCATAATCTTTTACAATTGTTCTAATCCAAAAGTCATCTCTAGGAAATCTGAAAAAGAAATCCCCATCATTTGTACATACTTCATAAACAATATTTGTCCATCCAGTTGTAACTGAGTGAATAGAATTAATTGTTTTATTTGGTAATGCATTTTTTATAATTGTTTCAAAGTCTTCATCTAATGTGAAGTAGTTTTTTGTCATGTTAAATACCTCAATTTCTATTTTTTTTTTGTAGTAAATCATTTACTAAATTAATAAATTCATCTTCAGATTTTTCATCATAATTATTATATATTGTATAATCAAACATATTTCTTAAATCTTCATCAGTAGTAATTCTTTTATAATGCTCATCAATTTCTAAAAGTCTATCTTTTTCTACAAGAGGTGCTAAATGCCTTTCACGTGTTTTATCCTTTGCTGTTTCAATATCTGTTGGAAAGATATAAATAGCACATAAATTAGGGCAAACCTTTTTAAAATCAAATATAGTATCATAATGTAACTCGAATACTGTATTTTTAGTTGAATTAAGTGCTTCATAAGTATATGCATAAGTGTTGCCTAACATCTTAAATTCATAAGCAACTTTTCCACTATCTTTTAAGGCTTGTAGTTCTTCTTTTGTTACAAATATTTTATCTTCACCATTTTTTTCACCTACACGAGGCTCACGAGTGGTTATAATTTTTACTTTTTCAAAACCTAGTTTTTTTACTAATTCATCTTTATAATAAGATTTTCCTACTCCAGTTACTCCAGCAAGTGCAAGTAGCATTGATTAATCCTCCAATAAATATTATTTTACATATTATACCGTTAATATGTAAAAATGGCAAGTACTAATATAAAGGTAGCCACAAAATCATATCAAAAAGGAAGCTTTTATTAACTTAAAAAGTTCTAATAAATCATGTTAAAATCTTAAAAAGTATGATATAGTAGTAATGTATACTAAATTTACAGTATAAAACAACATTCACAAAAGATTAAAAAATGGAAATATAGAAATTGGGGAATGTTATGAAAAAGATTTATAAAGAAGCCAATAAAGCAGAAATTGAAACAACTGTTAATGTATTATATAGTGAAAATAAGCTATCAATTTATACAAATAAAGTAGACTTACAAAGACAATTAAATAAACTACTAGGAGAGCCACAAAAAGAGCTAAAAATTAAACGTTCAATTACAGGAAGTATTTGGGAAATTTCACTAGATGATAAAAGTAAAATATCTAAAGTAATATTAAAAGCAAATTTATATGAATTATAGATTATGGAGGAAATTATAGTGAAAGAGATATGGGACATATTACCTCTTCCAACATATGATGAAATAGAAGAATTATTTAATAGTAATCAATTTATGAAAAATAGATGGGAATATGTCCGAGATATTATAAAATCCAATATCTTAGATTTTAAAGAAATAGAAGATATAATTGAATAAAATTCATAAACCTTCTAAAATAAGCATAAAATGAAATAGCTTATTTTAGGAGGATTTTTTATGTTCTTAGTATTTAACAAACAAAAAATCATATCATACATAGTAGCATTTAGTACAGTTGCAATTCTGTTTAGTGGAGCAAGTTTGTTTATTCCACAATTAGATGATTCTATTCAAACTTCAGCAAATGCAGGAAAAATGTTACCAATATACTCAGTCCAAACAGAAGAAAAAAAGATTTCACTTACAATAAATTGTGCATGGAATGCAGATGATATTGATATGATTTTAGATACATTAAGTAAATATAAAGTGCAAGTAACATTCTTTATGGTAGGTGATTGGGTAGATAGATTTCCAGAAGCGGTAAAGAAAATAGCAGATGCAGGGCATGAAATAGGTAACCATTCAAATACACATCCACATGTAAGCCAAATGACATTAGAAAAAAACCAACAACAAATTAAAGAATGTGCAGATAAAATAGAAAAGTTAACAGGAAAAAGAAGCACATTATATAGAGGACCATATGGTGAATATAATGATATTGTTATAAAGGCGGCGGAAAACGAAAACCACAAAACAATTCAATGGTCTTTAGATACATTAGATTATAAGGGATTAACAGGGGAAGAAATGTGGTCTAGATTAAAGGACAAATTAAAAGCAGGAGATATTGTATTAATGCATAATGGTACAAAACATACAGCTGAAGCATTAGATAAATTAATATATAATATACAAGAAAAGGGTTTTAATATAGTTAAAGTATCGGACTTAATCTATAATGAAAATTATACAATTGATAGTACAGGTATGCAAAAATTGGTAAATAAGTAGAATAATACAAATTATAAAGGACATACTAATATTACATGATTTAAAAGGAGTAAAAGATGTCTTTTATTGGTGTTATATGTAAGGTTAAAAATGAAAGCTATATAGAACAAATACTTACAAAAAAATTAAAAAAGAATACTATAATTGTATTTACAAAAGAAAATATTGAAAACTTAAAAAATGTAAAATTTGAAACAATTTTAATATTATCAAATAATGAAGAAGTACTATCTAAAAAAGAGATAGTTAAAAATATAATAAAAAAAGCAAAGTATTTACTAATAAATTCAGATGAACAAATTAATATAGAATTATTAGAAAACATGGATTTAAATGTAATAACCTTTGGATTTAATAGTAAAAGCACCATAACAGCATCAAGTGTTACAGATGAAAGTATATTACTTTGTGTTCAAAGAAATGTGGTGCTAATAAATGGAAATCAAATGGAACCACAGGAAATTAGTATACGAAAAGTAGAAGAAAAATTACCTACAAATATTATGCTAGGAATAGCTACTTTGCTACTGCTATACGGTACGAATGAATTTAAAATATAGTAAAAATTTTAAAAAAATGGAAAATTTAAACTTTTTATGTAGACAAAACCAAAAAAACATAGTATAATAGAGCTATACGAGTAAAAAGATATTCTAAAATGTACACTAGATGAATAAGATACAATAGAAAAAATAAAAAAGGTAGGGAGGAAAAAAATGAATATAAATTACGCGGATAATAACCATTTAGTATTAATGGGGAAAGTAACAAGTGAAAAAAGATTTAGTCATGAAATTTATGGAGAAAGTTTTTACATATTTGATATGGAGGTACCACGTTTAAGTGATACACAAGATATTATACCAGTAACAATTTCAGAAAGATTAATTCCAGATGGATCATTAGAAATAGGAAAAAAAGTACTAATAAAAGGACAATTTAGATCATATAATAGTTATGAAAATGAAAGAAATAAATTAATATTAACAGTGTTTGCAAAAGACATATTTTTCGAAGATGAAATTGAAAGTCAAGTAAGTGAAGAAGAAAATAAAGAAATAGTATCAAATGAAGTAATTTTAACAGGGTATATTTGTAAAAAACCAATTTATCGTCAAACTCCATTTGGACGTGAAATTGCAGATTTACTACTTGCAGTAAACCGTGCTTATAACAAATCTGACTATATTCCAGCAATCGCTTGGGGAAGAACAGCAAGATTTTGCCAAAATATAGATGTAGGAACAGAAGTAAAAGTAACAGGACGTGTTCAATCAAGAACATATGAGAAAAAATTTGAAGATGGAACTTCAGAAACAAGAGTTGCATATGAAGTATCTGTTGCAAGTTTAGAAGTAGTAGAAGAAAAACAAGACGCAGAACAACAAAATGAAGAAGAAGCAATTTAACATATTGACAAGTTGGAATTTATATAATATAATACAGTTAACAGCTGTGAAAGTCGTGTTTTACAGAAAACAATTAAGTCGTTTGTATTCATATACAACACAGAAAAGCCCAGAGTTGCACCTCTGGGCTTTTCTATGTACTGTCGTACTATTCTTTGTCGTGTTGTCCTTTGCATAATACTATTACTAGCATTATTAAGAAAACAATCATATCGTTAGTAGACATACCACACCTCCTTTCTACAAAGGATTGAATATATTATACAAATAAAATAGACAAAAAGTCAACATATTCATAAACAAAAGTTTGACAAATATTCACAAAAAATTTTCATAGGACATATTATGATTTGCATACAATAAATATAAGGAGGAATTTATATGTTAGATGGAAAATATGGCTGTAGTTTAAATACACCTATGGGTCCAATTAATGGAACAATAACGCTAATGACAAATGGAAATACTGCACAAGGAATATTAGAAACAATGGGAATGAAGAATCAATTTAAAGGAAATAAAACAAAAGAAAATGAGTGCACATTTAGTGGAAATTTTAATACACCTATGGGGCAAATACAATATACAGCAGCTTGTATTGTAAATGGAAATACACTAGAGCTAATTGCAAATACTAATAAGGGAAGTTTTAAAATACAAGGAAAGCGTATGTGAAACCGCAGGACCTACTGATTAAGAGTCAGTAGGTCCTGTAATTTTTTAACATTTCCTTAAAACTTATTAAGAAATTATTAAATGAGTTAAGTATTATAAAAAAACGTGTATAATGAAAACAGAAATGTTTGAAAAATAATCAGCATATTACGTTGTTATTTTAAATCAAAAAATGCTCAATGTACTAAATGTACATCTCTGCTTTTTTGATTTAAAATGCCTAGTACTATACTAATTCTTTTTCAAACATAGAAGAAAGGAATGATCTATAAAAATGGAAATTTTAAAAGTAGAAAACTTATCAAAAATATATGGAAAAGGAGAAACAAGTGTTAAAGCAATTGATAACATATCATTTAGTGTAGAAGAAGGAGAATTTGTTGCAATAATTGGTCCATCTGGTTCACGGAAAATCAACAATGCTACATATTTTAGGAGGAGTAGATAGACCAACCTCAGGAAAAGTGTATATAAAAGGTCAAGATGTATATTCACTAAATAACAATGACTTAGCTATTTTTAGAAGAAGAAATGTAGGACTAATATATCAATTCTATAACTTGATTCCAATTTTAAATGTAGAAGAAAATATTTCATTACCTGTTTTATTAGATGGTAAAAAGGTAGATGATGAGAGGTTAAAAGAAATTATTAAAACACTAGGGTTAGAAGAAAGGGTTAAGCATTTACCAAGTGAATTATCTGGTGGACAACAACAACGTGTATCTATTGGAAGAAGTTTAATTAATAATCCTGCAATTATACTAGCAGATGAACCAACAGGAAACTTAGATAGCAAAAATTCTAGTGAAATATTAGAGTTATTAAAATATTCTAATAAAAAGTACAATCAAACGTTAATAATGATTACACATGATTTAAATATTGCAAAACAAGCAGATAGAATGATTAAAATTCAGGATGGAAAGATATCTAGTGATGAAAAAATAAAATAAAGCTTGGAAAGGAAAGAAAGATGAATATATTAAATAAATTAACATCTAATTATTTAAAGCTAAACAAGAAAAGAACTCTTGTGACAATTATTGGTATTATATTATCAGGAGCAATGATTACAGCAGTTGCAACTTTAGCTGTTTCTTTTCAAAGTTTTATGTTAGATGTAGAAATTAGCCAAGATGGTGCATGGGAAGCCATTTTTAAGGACGTAAAAACAGGTGACATAGGAGAAATTGTTCATGATAAGAAATTTACAAATGTAATGCTTATGGCACCAGTAGGAATGGCTAAAAACCCTTATTCTGATGATCCATTCTTATACATAAAAGCATATTCTAAAGAAGCATTAGAAAATATGAAAATTCGTTTAATAGAAGGACGATTACCTGAAAATGAAAACGAAATTGTATTAAGCAATACCTTTTTTGATGGAAAAGAAAACGAACCTAAAATTGGAGATACAATTATTTTAGATATAGGAAAAAGAATGAGTGATGGTGACGAACTAATAGGCTCTAAGCAAGAAGAAAATGAAACATTTGTAAAAGAAGAAACAAGATGTTATGTGGTTTGTGGAAAAATAAAAAGACCAGATTTTGAAAAATCAACTGACCATTATACATCTGGTGTTACACTACTTAATGAAGAAAAACCAATAACAAAAGAGAAAGTAGATATTGGTGTAATTTCTAAAAATGTTAATAAATTATATGATGATACAGAAGAAATTGCAGATGAATTAGGACTATATGAAAAAAATGCGCTTGGACAAAAAACTTATCAATTAAAATATAATACATATGTACTAACTTACAAAGGAGTTAATAAAACTGGCGGATTTCAAGGAATGTTATATTCCGTATGTGGCATTTTAATTACAGTTATTATGGTGGGTTCTATTTTAGTTATATATAACAGTTTTGCAATATCTGTATCAGAAAGGAAAAAACAATTTGGAATGCTTGCATCAGTTGGTGCAACTAAAAAGCAAATTAGAAAAGCTGTTTTATATGAAGGCACAATTTTAGGTGGAATTGGAATACCAATTGGTATTTTATCTGGAATAGGTGGAATTGGAATAACATTAAAAATAGTAAATAATTTACTAAAACCAATGATGACAGGAGAAAACTTTAATTTTAATTTACATCTAGTAGTATCTTGGCAGGCAATAGTAATTGCGGTAATACTGATTGCAGTTACAATTTATTTATCTGTTATGATACCAGCAAAACGAGCAAGTAAAATTAGTCCAATTGAAGCAATACGTGGAAATAATGATATAAAAATAAAAGCTAAAAAATTAAAAACGAAAAAATGGATTAGAAAGTTATTCGGAATTGAAGGAGAATTGGCTCTAAAAAATCTAAAAAGAAGTAAGAAAAAATATCGTACTACAGTTATATCACTTATGATAAGCATTATCTTATTTGTATCTGTTAGTGGATTTGTGGGTTATATGTATAATGGATTTGACTCTTTATACAAAAGTGTGGATTATGATTATTCTATTTATGTTTATGGGGCACAAGACGAGACACAAAAACAAGCAAAAGATGAGTTAAAAGATAAAATTGAACAATCTCCAAATATTGATAAACTATCTATTGTTGATAGCATGTATACATATACACAATATACACAAGATAGACTGGATAAGAACATGCAAAAAGCAATAAAAGAAAAGGATCAAGTAAAACAATATTTTTATGAAGAAGATGGAAAATATAGAATTGGTGTAAATTTAATAACATTAAATGATAAACAAATGGAAGATTATTTAAAACAAGTAGGAGTAGCAAAATTAGAAGATAATCAAGTAATTTTAATTAACTATGTAGATTTATTAATGTCTGCAAAAATTGAAGGAAATTTAACTAATCTTAAAGAAAAAGAAAACATTAATCTAAATACTGAAATAAGAGAAAAACAAAGTAGTAATGACGAAGAAGTAAAATATAAAAAAGTTACTAAGAACTTTGAAATTGCAAAAGTAACAGATAAAATGCCATTTGGTGTTTCAAATGCAGATAATCCAACACTAATTGCAGTAACTACAAGTAACGGAATGCAAAACTTAAGTAATGAAATTTATACACATATGTATTTTACAGCAAAAGATGAAGGAGCATTAGAAGATGAATTAAAAGAAATTGAAAAAGCAAATACCGGGTTAAATATATTTATAGAAAATGTAAAACAACAAATACAATCACAAAGAAACTTAAAATTAATTATTAATATATTCTTATATGGATTTATTGTTCTTATTTCAAGTATTGGAATTGCAAACATATTTAACACAATATCAACTAATATAAACTTAAGAAAACGTGAATTTGCAATGTTAAAATCAATAGGTATGACAGAAAAAGGCTTTAAAAAAATGTTAGATTTAGAATGTATTTTCTATGGAACAAAAGCATTACTTTTAGGGTTACCAATTGGAATATTGATTTGCTATTTTATTAATAAAGGATTTGGAAACTTAATTGAATTTGCATTCAGCCTACCTTGGGCAAGTATAATAATCTCTATTATTAGTGTATATTTAGTAGTATTTATAACAATGTTATATTCAAGTAGTAAAATGAGAAAAGAAAATATAATTGATACATTAAGAGATGAAAATATATAGATACAAAAATAGCACACCTTATATGAAACATAAGGTGTGTTTTTAATTTTTACAAATATGTCAAAAAGACTATAAAAACAAAAATTATATAGTACAATTGTGTTGATAAAATAACAATAAGCTAAAATTCTACATTTCCGCCAAAGCGGATAAAATATGTGATTTAATTGAAAAAAATACTAGTTGGTGGGGAAATGCAAGTAGTGATTTTATTAAAAGAAGTAAGGAAAGAAAAAAATATACACTACAACAGCTATCAAAGAAAACTGGAATATCTACAACACATATAAATGATATTGAAAACAAGATGAAAGAACCCAGCTTTTCTATGATGGTTAGATTATCCTGTGCATTAAATGTACCACTAGACAAATTGTATAAGATTATATGGTAAAACGAAAGAAGGGTGTAATATGAGAAAAACAGATGCAAAAAATAATGTGGGGGCAGGTCTTGGGCCTGCCCAAAGAGGTATTACCCTAATAGCACTAATAATAACAATAATCCTAATGCTAATCCTTGCAGGAGTATTGTTAAATTTAACTATAGGAGAAAATGGATTATTTGAAACAGCGAAATATGCAGTAAAGAAATATGAGTTAGAAGAAATAAGAGAAGAAGTAGAAATAAGAATAGCAGATATAATAACAAAAGAAACGATATTAGGTAATAAAATAACAATAGAAGATGTATTACAAAAATTAGTAGAAAATGGAACATTTGAGACTATAGATAAAGAATCAGATGTAGGAAGTATAGATAATTATGATATAAAACTAAAACAAAATGAAGATGGAAGTATAATAATAGAAACTATAGATATATTGGGAGTAGAGAGGGTACCAGTTATAACAATAGAAGATAAAGATACGTGGGCAAACCAAAAGATAGTAAAAATAAGTAAAGAAAGTAGTTGTATAACAAAATATACATTAGATGGTAGTAGACCAAGTAAAAATAATGGAGAAATATACAAAGAACCAATAATAGTAACAGACAATTGTGAAATAAAAGCTATATATATAATGAATAATAAACAAAAACAAAGTCGAATATCGGAAGAGAGAATAGCGAAAATAGATAAGAATAAGCCAAAAGAAATAGAGATAAAAGTAATACCTGGGAAAATAAATGTAGAAATAGAAGTAATAAAAGCAGAAGATTTAGAAGCAACAAAGACAGATGGAAAAAGCGGAATTGCAGGATATAGATATAATTGTAAATACAACAATTTAGATCATTGGAGTGATATAACAACAGAAAAATCTTATAATTATACAGAGGTGTATGGAGATTTGGCAGGTACAGATTGTGAAGTTGTTGTAGAAGTAATAGACAATGCGGGGAATATTGGACAATCCAATATTCAAAAAATTAAGACAACATGTTTAAATTCAAAATATCTAATAACTGAAGATACTTCATACATTGGCAGAGCTGGAAATACTACTAAATTGGATGTATATAGAGTAAATGCAGGACCATGTATTTTAACTCGGAAGAGTTGGTGTATGGAGTGACGGTAACTATGCAGCTGAAATACGGAATAATTTCATACTCACAAGAGTTTGCTAGTGTTAAGTATAATAATGGTAGCGTCTGGACAACAAATGTGAGACCTTTCACTTATCATAATACTACATATTGGTTGGGAGGTGGAGGCATATCCTCAGGGAGTACTAGTAATCAAACTGTATCATTTGCATTAAAAAATGTAGGACGTGGGTCATGGGGTAATGCGTATACAGAAGCTCTTGATAAATATTTTAATTCATGATGTGAATATGGAAAAGATTTTTATAAGTTTGTTTTATTAGAAAAAAGTTATAAAGTAATAATTCATAAAATTCCTTAAAATGTTGACAATAAAGATAAGGTTTTATAGAATGTATTTGATAAAAAATCATACATAAACATAAGATGAGGAGAAGAAATTTTATGAAAAGAAGAAA
>JAAWOE010000032.1 GCA_022799315.1 Clostridia bacterium
TTTTCTATATTTAAATAAATATTTTACTAAAGCATTTGTTTGACCTCTTTGGGCATCTTCTTCTTGTGTTACTTGATTTGTTGTTTCTATATTGAAAAATATTCCTTTGCTTGTATTTTCTTCACTGCTACTACCATCTTCATCAAACTTCCATATTTTCTCATAAAGTTTATCTACTTCTGTGTTATCTCCATGTTCTACTCTAGTCCAATTTGTTGAATTTCCAGATGTAGAAAAACTATATGCTGACCATAAAATATCTGGTCCTATTTCATTTTCTTCATTTTGCATATTTGTACTTACATCTGCTAAATCTCCAACATTAATGCTTTCAGCTTTTTTAACAAAAGCAAATCCTGCTTTTTCAGCTTCTTCTTTATTTGCAAACTTTCTAGTTACTTCTTCACCATTTTCTTTATATGTATGTTCTTCTTCTAGAAACTCTTCTAATGTTTTCGTTGTAGTTGTTCCATCTGGTTCTAAGTAATACAATTGATATTCATCTGAACCATCATCTTTCTTTTTATAAGATGTCCAATATTCTTTAGTATCAGATAAATACTCTTCATCAACTCTAACAAACTCTACTGTATCTCCCTGTGCTACTTCTTTTTTAAATTCTTTATGTCCTTTAGCATAATTATTAATAGCTTCATCATTAGATGATTCTTTTGGAACTATAAAATATGTATTCCTAAACCAGCTTCCAACTACTCTTGCAATATAAGGAGTATACATTTTGAAATCTTGGTCTGAAATATGAGATAACCCTTGAACTACAGATTTTACATAATTTTGACAATTTGTACAACAACTTGTTATCTCATCTGGAGCATTACTACATTTATACTCACCTGTTCTATTTCCATCTTCATCTAAGACTTTATAATATTGTAACTCTTTTTGACTTCTATTTTTCAAAATTACTGTAACATATAATACATCTATTTGATATTCTTGATTTAAAACTATTGTATCTCCTGATGATGGTTTATTTTCGTCGTTATCAGCATATGGAGTATCAACATGCTTTATACTTTTAACATCATCTAACCATGTATAAGTTTCATCTGCATAGATAAATCTTGGACCATTATTTAAAAATAATGTAATACCAAATATATCATAATTATTAATATTTTCATCTGTAATCTTTAAAGAATTTACTAAACTAGAAGGATAAAATTTCCAATCTTGTGCTCCACCCATTTTAGTATTTTTTAATTTAAAAATACATCCAGAATCAACTGTGCCATTCTTTAAAGCTTCAAATTCATATTCTCCATTTTCATTTTCATATACATTAATTGTGTAAACTTCGCCACTTACTGCTTTTAAATCCTGTTCTAATTTATCTGAGTATGCTAAAACTAATTGTGCACGTAATTTATTTTTATTATTTGTAGTACTTCCTTGATTTCCATTTCCTTGTTCAACAGTTTTATAAATTTTATATATATATGAATAATAAACAAGTGAGGTATCTTCCCATTCATGACCACCTCTTTTATTGTTATAGTCATCTTCTGTGCCATAATTCCATTTTCCATTAGCTTCATCAAACCATCCATAAACTGTCGCATCTTCACACATTTCTGTAGATTTTTCTATTCTATATTTTATATTAGGATTACGTGAATCTCTCGTTATTATATTATCTTCTACAATAGTATTTATATCACTATCGGAAAGATGAGCCTTATTAAATAAAATATCATGTGCAGCTTCTCTATCTTTAGTTGCCTTTTCATATGCTATATCTAAATCTTCCTGTTTTGGGTCTTGTTCGTTTTCAAATGTTGCTGTATTATATGAATTATATTCAGATGAATATTTAACTGATTGTAACATTGTAGCTGGTGTATATTTTACCGAGTCTTCTCCACTTTCATAATATTCTAAATCAATAGATTCTATATGACTATCTTGATAATTATATTTATCATTTAATATATTTCTATTTGAATCTTCTCCTTCTAAATCCTCATAATATGAACCACTTGTATAAGTATCATATTCTATTTCATAATCAGTAATTCCTCCTGTACAGTTATCTGGACTAACTAATGCTGTGTGCTTTAATATGGTCATACAATTTTTCTTTGATAATATTAATCCATTAACCCAGTCTTGTGTTAATGTAGCATCTCCCAAATTCTTTATTGTTCCAGATGAAAAATCTGCTCCTGAGTCTTTTAAAGCTGCTTCTATACTTCCTAATGTAACCTCTTCCTCTTCTGAATCTGACAATGGGTCTAAGTATTTAGCATTAACTTTACTATCTCCTGAATCTTCTAAATATACTTGTATTTCTATATCAAAGTTTTGTAACATTGCATATACTAAATCTGGTGCCATTGTTCCAAGATGTAAAGATAATAAAAACTCTAATGAAAGACCATATCTTGGAGACCATCCTGTTGTTGTAAAAGTTACAGGATTATTAAAATATCCATTTTTTAATGTCATTGTATCTCTTGTTATAGTTATATTATCTCCTGTAATATGTTCTCCTGCTCCCCATGCTTCTTTTGCTATTCCTTTTTCTGATGTAAATACATGTATTAAACCTTTAGCCCAAGCATCTTTATATGAACCAAATAACCTTTTTATATTTGCATATATGGTTTCTAATAATCCATCATCATCATTTCTTAATGTATAAATTCTATAGTCTGATAATAAATATGTTCTTATTAATCTATAATGAGATATATTATCTTTTTTTACACTATTTACTTCATCTCCTGCAAATGTTTGTTTATAAACAAGTTTTCCATCCCCATTATTATTTATATCAATTGAAGACCTTATAATGCCATATTTATCTTGATATGTATCTCTATCTAACATTAATTCATTAGATACATTATCAACTGCAATACCTAATTCATTATAATATTTTCCATATGCAGATGGATATTCTTTACCAGCTTTATTTACAAAACCATTATCTGACCAAACCTGACCATCACGGTAAAAATGCCATATCCCATCATCATCTTTTTCGTATGTATATTCATCATTTTCTAGTAATTCTTCTAAAGTTGGAAATGAATTTAATGAGCCTAAACTAGGAGTAACAAAACCATATCCTACTAAATCATATCCCATTTCTTCTAAATAGTTTGCAACTTCAACTATATCTGCTCCATCATCATCTAAAGCTGCCGAAGCTGCTGTCATAAGCCATCCCTGTGCTTCATTAAGCATCTGCTTAAAAATATTTCTTAATTTAGATTGCATTAATCCTGGCATCATAGATAAGCCAAAAGCTAAAGAAATTAATTCAACAATTACTAATATAATAAGTAATATTAGTAAAATTATCCATCCAACTGGACTAGCTAATAAATGAAAAAGAGCTTTTATTCCTTGAATAGCTTTTTTAGCACCATCAATAGCAAATTTAATATCATTTGCTATATCATGACCAGACTTCTTTTCACCTTTTCCTTTATCTTCTGGATCTAAGTAATCTACTTCTTTATGTGCAATTGGATTTAACGAATTTTTTTTGGACATAAATATCTCTCCTTTCGTTAAAACACTATTGTCATACTAAATTTATCAACTGCATTTTCTATTTCTGATTTTACAATATCCTCTGATATAGGATTTCGTGTATAATTTTCCATAACTCTAACAGCATCTAATACTATTCCATCTGGCTGTGTTTCTGAATCATAAAATTTATCAAATGAAATTGCATATTCTGCTGTTTGACCTGGTAATAATACAATAACATCATCATCAAGGCTTGTTCTTATTTCTCCTCCTATAGCTAAACCAACTTCTTCTGCATCTGCATGTCCATCTTTTATAACAATTGTGTAATTAGTTCTATTTGTAAGTTTTAAATTGTATACAATAAAACTATATTTTACAAGAGCATCTGTGATTTCAGCTCTTAAATAATCATTTGAAGCCATATATTGTAACTTCTTTGATTCTATATAATTTCCAACAGAAACTACTAAATTTTTATCTTTATCATAACTAATTGTCATTTTTTCTTCCTGATATTTATAACTTTGTCCCGTTAAACCAGTTGCTAGATAATCATCAAATATTTTTACACTATATATATATTTATCTTCAAAGTTTGAATAATTTTGAATTGCATATCTTTTTGTTGTATTAAATTTTTGTCTAACATATTTCACATAAGAATCGTAATCATTTCCAAAAAAGTTCTTTTTACAATCTTCTGAAACCATATTATAAGCTGCAACATAGTTTCTATTATTACAATATCCAATATATGAATCTATAAATTCTTCAAATGCATTAGCAACTTTTTTAGGAACTTCACTACTACCATCTAAAACAGAAACATTAGGAGTATAAGTAGAATTTGGAACTTTATTATTTTTGAAAGTTATAAATAATTTATTAATAATAGCTAAAAGAAGTACAATAATAACTAAAATAACAAGTAACTTCTGATGTTTTTTTATAAAATGTCTTACTTTTAGTCTAAAATCCGCATTTATTGCCATACTTATTCCTCCTCTCTTGTATTATTTACTGCACTATCTCTACTAAAAGATATAACAAAATCATTTAAATCATTTTCTTGTACTACTACATTCATGTCAAAATTCTTTCCATATCTTGAACCATTAACAGTATCTTTAACAGATACCCACATTACATATATAGAACCTAATCTTTCTATATTTGTATAATCTAGAGAAAAATCACTAGGAAAATAATCTATAAAATATTTTTTAAAATTATCTAATGTTGGAAAAAAGTTTTCTTTATAATCTGTATATAATAATGCATATGCCTCTTCATACAAACCATTATCTATCTTTTTAAAAAATTCAGCACAATAATATGTCATTCTTTCTTGTTCACTCATTCCAGATAAATCAGCTTTTTTCTTTGCTTCTTGAGTTTTAGTAAATTTAGCTTTAGCTTTTTCATTTATCACAGCTTCATCTTGACCAAAAAGTTTACTAACTAGTGTAATCATTATTAAAATTGTTACAAGAATTCCAGCACATATTAATATCATTTTTAAATTTACTTGTTTTTTTCTTCTGGCTGACATATTATTTCTCCTCTTCTTTTTCTATTTATCATCTTGTACATTCTTTTTATTTTTTAATCCATCAACAACTGCTTGTGTATTAGGATTTACTGGCATTTGTGTATAAGTTCTTGTAGATTCTGTTGTTTGACTAGTAACTTCAGTTTGTGTTGTTTGAACTGTAGTTGCTTCTGTAATCATAAGTCCTGCATGTTGTGCTTCTGCTTGTAATTTAGCAAATTCCTTTCCAGCAGGAGATAGTACACTTGCTGTAGCTGATGATGGATTACTTCTATAATTTTCTAAAGCTTGTACAGCCTTTTCTCCTTCTCTTCTTACTTTTCTTTTAGCTTCTTCAAAATTACTTTGAGAATATGCACCTTCTGCTAACTTTTTAGAAACTTCTATTGTAAAATCATTTATATTTCCATGAGAAATTTCACCTTCAACATCAACTTTTCCACTAATCATATTAATTAGATTTAACGAATCTTGTGCTGATTTTTGGACTTCAGGACTATCTTTAACCATATCAGCAAGTACAGTTGAATTAGATAAATCTTCTGAATGTTGAGTTGTTCCACTTGTTTCTACAGGTATATCAATTGTTTCAACTACTTCTTCTGGTTCAACTATATTTTCTGGCTCATTTACTTCTTCTCCAGAAACTCTCAATCTATTTAATATATTTCCACTATCACTTATCATTAACTGATTAGCAAGAGAATCATCAATTTGTAATCCTTTTCCTCTATATTCATCAATTAGAGCCATTTTCCTTGCTTCCATTTCTGAATTTAATGAATCTTTTTGTCTGTAATCAGCATATGTAGATGCATATTGAGCTTGAACACTATTAGGGTCTAAACTATTTATATAAGCTTGTATTTCTTCTAAACTCATATTATCTATATTGTTTTCAATTTTATTTACTTCATCTTCTCCTAATTTATTTTTTAATTCATCTAATTCATCTAATTTTCGAGAAAGTTCTGATAAAAGTTCTGAAAGATTATTATTTTGCAATAAATTTGAAAATGCTGATTTGAATTCATTTAATAATCCTGGATTTTCTCCACCAATATTTATATCTATACCATCATCAATTTTTTCTGTAGTTTCTTCATATTTTTCTACATTATTAACTTTCTTAGTAGTTTCAAGTGCTCTATGTAATTTGTTAAAGCTCTCTTCTAAAACGTTTTTATTTCTACGATTAATTTCTTGATTTGCTTCTGAAGTTGCTCCTCCAGAAACTACTGGAGCTATAAGCATAGCTGCAGCTCCAGGTCCTCCTGCTGCACCATTACCATTTTCATTATTTGAAGCATCTGTATTAGAGTCACTATCTAAAGCTCCTGAAGTATTAGCATCTCCATTACCAGCACCATTAGAATTGTTTAGTGGATTCATTCCAGATACAAATGAACTAACACCATTTTTTAAATGTGATAATCCTGTTGAAATTGGATTTGCGCCAGCTCCTGATGTTGCACCAGCTCCAGGGTTTATATTTTGACCAAATCCAGCTCCTTGGTTCATACCTTGTCCATAACCAGAGCTTGGATTTATATTTTGCCCAAAGCTAGCAGCTCCCATACTATATCCCATACCAGATCCATATGCAGCTGACATAGCCATTCCTTGAGCATATCGAACTGCATTGTTAACATTATTATGTGCAACTTGAAGAACATTGTTTGTAACAGTAGAAGCACTATTAAATCCTAATATATCTTTTAATAATCTCTCAGCATGACCTATAAAGAATAATGATAAAATTGCAATTATAGCTGCTGCTACATCACCTACTTGTGCTATCTCAGTAGTGTTACTTACTAATGCTGTCATTGCGACACTAACCATTACTACATAAATAACACAATGTAATATTTGTAGTACAACATTAAATATAAACTCTCTAAACCAACCATGTAAAGCTGCAGACCTTCCTCCTATTGTTTTAGCCGTTGAGTACCAAACTGGAATTATTGGAGAAATCATTACTAAAAATAGAGTTGTTAAAAAACGTTGTATATAAATAAGTAAATATTTTACTGTTTGAAGTATCATTAAAGCATATGCTACCAATGAAGCAGCTCTTAACAAGAAACTTTCAGAAAAACATGCTTCAACCATAGAATCCATGATATCTCCTATTTCTGATTTACCTGCTACATCTCCTATAATACCAATAATAATTTCGTTTAAATTTATAATAAATATTATAAGTATATGCATAAACAAAACTAGTATTAAACTAAAAAGCCAATCTTTTAAAGATTTCTTTGCTACTGTTTTTTGATCAATTGAAGAGCTTACAGATACAGCTTTTATTAAATTTATTATAAGCATTATTAATAAGAAACCTAAAGCAATAGATCTAAATATAAAATACCAAAAAGCAGCGTTAACTCTAAGTTTATATACTAAACTATCACTATCTAATTCTTCTCCTTCAGAATTTGTAGTTGAAAATATATTTATATCTACTAAAGTAAACTTATTAAAGAAAATATCTAATGGTGTAATATATGATGACACATCAGAAGTATTTAATCCTCCTGAACTAGCCAAACTATATAAAATCTCTTGTGCCATTCCAAATCCACTAACAATATAAGACCACATAGCCCATCCAATTGCTTCTGCTAATCCATTTGTTCTAGCTGAAACCAAACTATCTATTTTTTCTTGACGTTCTGTTTTAGAGGTATTTCTTACATCAGCAGGATCAGTACTTGGATTAGCATTAGGGTCACCACTAGTAGTAGGATCTGCAAAAACAATACCTCCTGATTTCTTTAATCCTGATGAAAATATGAAATTAAAAAGTGTCAATATTACTAGCATACTAACGAGTAATTTCTTTAAAAAATCTTTCTTTATTCTCATAGTATTTCAATTCCTTTCTAAAGCTAATACTAATTATGTTTTATTATGATAGTGGAAATTGATCTTTTCCACTATTATTTTCATAAAAATCCATATACATTTTCTGCCTTGCTTCTTGTTTAGCTGTTGGTTTATCAGCTAATACTTTAGTCGCATTTAAAGATTCAAACATATCTTGAAGTACTTCCATTGAATCTAAACTTACTTCATAGTTATTTTCTGATTCAGCAATTTTCATTTCACGCTTTCTATCTTCTTGTGCTTCTTCTTCATCTACTTCTAAATCTTCATCAGTTCTTACAACAGACATTTTTTCTTTTTGCTTTAATATAGCTTCTTTGGCTCTATCTTTAACTGCCTGCTCTTTATTTTTAGATTTTGCTTTTGCAATAATATCTCTAAATTCCTTATAGTGATCTAATCTTTCAACTAAATCCATAATTTGATATCTAGAAATATTTTCTCTTCTTAATTCTCTAGCGATTTTAGATACTAAATCTGTTTTTAATTTATTATTGGTTCTTAAAGTATCTAAACTAGTTACATTTCTATCTTCTATAAATTTTTCTATTATCTTTTTAAGACTTGGAATATTTTTATTTATTATACGTTCTAGTTCTTCTCTTTCATTTGCTCTTGTTAAAATGCCTTCTTCTTTTTGATAAGAATCATCACCATCTATATCTTCTCTATCATCTACAACATGAATTTCCCAACCATCCATATGTTCATTTGCATATTTATCAAATGAATAATAAATTCCTCCAAGCTTTCCAGCATATACTCTATTAAAGTAATCCTGTGTTTTTGATTTATTTGCGGTTGGTAAAGGCATTGCTCTATCATAAAATGCAGATATTGTATCTTTATTTGATAAAGTTACTGCAATAAATTGAGTTGAAACTGCTCCACTAAATTTTAATGTAACTTTAACAATTTCACTTTCTTCTTCTCCTGAACTATTAGAATCATCTGTATAACCTTTTTTCTTTCTATATTCAGCTTTTTCTCTTTCTAATTCACGTTGTTTTTTAGCTTCATCTGCATATAAATCTTTACCAAACCTTACTTCGTCTAATGTTTCTCTTGCCGCCTTTTCAATTACATCTGATAAATTTCCTAATTTTGATTCTAAATCAATTTTATCAACATCATCTGGCGTAACTTCTCCTGATTTTATAGATTCAGAAACAATTGATGCATATTCTTTTTGGGCTACTGCATCTAGTACGACATCTCCATCTAATTCTTTAGCTCTTACTTGCATTGAATCAATAATATCTCTTTTAGCAGCTTCATTATTTCTTATATCATTACCAATAACGCCATTTGCAATTAAATCATCTATTATTTGAAGTTTTATATCTGCATTTTCTTCAAGATTAAAATGCTTAATATCATAAATTCCAGAACTAATTGCTGCATTTACAAGAACTTTATCTGCAATTGCTTGTTCTTTTTCTTCTTGTGAAATTTGTCCTAATAATGTATCAAGTTTTCCAATACCTTGTTCAACTGTAACTTTTTCGTTTACTTCACCATTAACTGCAGTTTTATTTAATTCATTTGTAAAACTAACGATATCATCTGTACCTTTTACAGTTTCTGATATAGAAGTTAAATTTCCTGAAACCACAAAAAATGCAACTTCACTTATTTGATTAATAACATCTTTAGATTTTTCACTTTCTACTACTTTATTCTCAGCTTGCGCATCTACAATTGCAACATTATCATCTGTAATATCAATTTTTTGTTCAACAATTGTTCCTTCCATACTAACAACATGTTGTATAATCTGACCAGCTTCATCAACTCTTTTGGCTATTATATCTCCAGATTCATCTTTTGCTGGTTCTATTACTTGACCTTCAAGATTTAAAATCTGTTGAGTTACATCACCATTATCTGTCATAATAAATTGTACAATTGACTCTTCTTTAATAATTCCAACTTCTTGTAATTTTTTAGCTTGTGGATGTTCTTCTAATGTTTGTTTTGGTACTATGTTTACCATTGATTTTTCGGCATTTTGTCCAAAAATTCCTTTAACTTCAAGAGCAGTACCATAAACATCTTTAATCGCTTCTGAAACCGCATTTACCTTATCTGCTACTTCTTTATAAATAGGGGCAACTGGTTTTACCAATCTCCTTGTAACGTCATCTACAACTAAAGATACTCCTTTATCAATTTCAAATGCTTTACCCATTCTAGCTAATGTATTCATAGCTACTTGAGCTGCTGGCATTTCTTTTATTTTTACAAGCTTAGCTTGCAAAGTATTTTGTATTTGCATTTTTCTTTCAGCTATATTGCTAGAAATCATAGCCCATTTTCCATCTTCTTTTCTTTGACCAAATGCATATAATTTTAAAGTTGCTTGTTGCTTTTTAGCATTTGCTAAATTTGTTTTTGCACTATATTTTATTTCTGTTTTCTTTATGCCAACATTTCCTCTAGCATTTAACTTACCTACTTTAAGTTTTCCATAGACATTAGTCATTACTTTTAAATATGAATCACTAAGGATTGTATGAACTTCTAATTTATGTACAATATTTTTAGTAGCAGTTGGATTGAATCTATTAAATTTATAACTTTTAATTCTAACTCTATGTTTACTCTTATAATTATCTTTTTCATTATCTGCTTTTTTACCTTTTTCTGAAACCGCTTCTGAAGAAACACTTGGAGCAGTTATTGTTCTCTTTTCTGGAGTCAATCCTAAAATTTGATTTACAGCTTTTTGCTCATATTTATGTTCAGCAAGTAATTTCATTCCCATAAAAGGAGAACCTACTTTTGGATATAAAAATGCTTGTGGACCAACTTCATTATAAATAATAGCTATAACATCTTTATCACCATTTTCAACTCTATCTTTTATTTTTACTATTAGTACTTTTCCATCTTCTCCTAAATCAATAACAGTTTGATAAACCTCTGTTAACTCTGGATTATTTTCTATTGGTTCTGGAAGCTCTTTCCTTTGATGTGCTCTAATAATCTTTGGAATATGTTTAACCATTTCAACATCTAAATTTAGTTCATCAATTTCTTTTTTAATTAAATTACGTACTTTAGTTGCAAAAGAATTTGTAATATTAGCTATACCTAATCCAATTCCAACACCAGCTGAACCAACTGCTAATGCCATATCTCTTGTGCTATGTAATAACTTTTCAAGTAAATTTGGATTTTTCATTTTTTCTTCTTCTTCTACAATTTCTTCTGCTGAAAGTTTAACATTTTTTCCATCTATAGTTTTTCCAAAATCTCTTATAGAATTCTTTGCAGAATGAGATACATTTTTAAATTTCAAGCTTCCATTTCTAACAACATTCATAACATCTTCTGGATTTACATCCTTAAAACCATTCTCAAATGAATTCATTAAACCAGATATTTGTTGTTTCTTTTCAAAAACAGCTCCTTGTCCATTTTTATAATCCTGAACCATTCTTCTAACATTTCCTGCTGTTCTCCAAAAGTCAAATTTTCTAACTGTTATCGCTTTTCCACCAACAAAGTTAAATATCATTCTAATAAATCCATCAAGTTTAAATATAAATGCAAATACAAGTAAAGTCAAAAATGCACCTACATAAGTTTCTTTATTATTAGAAAGATTTATTGTTAATCCAATACATGTTGCATAAAATAAAGCATGTACAGTTTGAATACAAACATTATATATAAATTCTTTAAACCATCTTTTAGTTAAACCAGCATTCCTACCTTGCAAACCTTTTTTTATAGTAGAAACTAAAAATACAATTGGTGAAATTAAAATTAATACTATAACATTAATATATCTTTTGGCATAAACAAATGTAAATTTATATGTATAAAATACAAACATTATATACATTATCATTCCTACATTTCCGGCAATAATATTTAACTCATATGCTTGAGTAAGTGCTTGGTCGTATAATGAGTATTCTTCTTTATTTGCTTCATCACCTTCTGCAAGACCAGATAATTCTGCTCCTATTTCACGTGCTTTTGAAACTCCAAGCTCATTAATTTCTACAATACCAATCATAACAAAATGGATACCATAAATTAATATCATTCCAATTATCCAATGTATAAACATGGTTTTAAATAATGCTAGATTTTCTGGCGACCTATCAAATACTAAGAATTTTAAACATAAAAATATAATTGCAATAAACATAAAACCTAAACAAGTTGTTCTAATAATTGAATACCACATAGCAATTTTTTCCTTCATAATTTGAGCTAGCGGTACTTCTGATTTTTTTACAACTGCAAGTGAACTAGTTGATAATACTAAAATTCCTATACTAACTAGTACTAAAATAATTATTAAATTTTTTATAATATTTAATAATTTTCGATTCATTCTTTATGTATTTTTCCTTTCTAATTCATTTATTAATACTAAATCCATTTTATCTTTTTTTACATTTTTAGTATTATTTTCTTCTAATAAATATTTACTCATCATTTTACCTGTATTATAACCGTTATAAACTGTTATTTCCATACCAGTTTTTTCTATTAATCTTATTTTTACTTGTCTTATAAGAGAAGTTAATATAACATCATTTCCATCTGCTTCTACTTTAAAATCTTGATATTTGTTTCTAAATTCAACAACAAAATTAGTTCTATTTCCATCATACAATCCTTGATAATAATTAAATATAAAATTTTCAAAATCATTACTTGCTATTTCTTTATTTGGATAAATTACAATTTCATCATTATAAAAGAATGCATATACTTCTCCTGTTTTATAACCTATCATATTTTCTTCTTTAAATGATGGCTCTCCTAAAACTTTTTTTACATCCTCTAAAGAAGTCCCAACATAAATATCTCCCATAACTTTATCTTTATATGTAGAATTAAAAACTATATAATTTACAAGAGTATTATTACAATAAAACTTATATCCTTCTTTAAATGTACAATTTCCATCTAAATCCATTTCAAAATTTTTAAAATTTGCTTTTATTCTATCCCAACCATTATTTTTTAAATTAACTATAACCATTGAATTTACTTTTATTCCAACTTCTTCAATTACATCACTTTTTACTTCTTCTTCTTTTTTAGAATCTTTATTAGAAGGTAATGAAAAACCAATAATTCCAGATTTATTCGTTTCTTCTGGATTCATAGTTTGAGAAAATCCAATAACATTCATAAAAATTGATATTAAAAATATTAGTATTGCAAGCACTGATATAATTGCAACTTTTAAAATATTTTTTCTTTTAGTCTTTTTATCATCCAATTTTAATTACCTCCTATTCTTTTTTATTTATTATGTATCTTTAAAAACATTAACATCAAAGAAGTCTAACTCATTATATAATATAGATTCTACTGTTACATATCTTTTTTTACTATCTGTATCATCTGCTCTTGTTGAGTCAAGTCCAATGTCTTCTACTGTATATGTATTTGTATCTGTTAAATTTGCTACTGTCCAGTTTAATAATCTATCAAACATTGATGCAAATCCTATCCATATCATTCTACTTATTAATGCTAAAATTCCTGTTAAATAATATAATATATTTTGTAGAAAATCTATTATTGCATCAAATATATTTGCTCTTGCTAAAGAATATTTTCCATCTGGTATACCATTGAAGAAAAAGTTTGAATAATCTATTTTTGTTGAACCAATATTTCCTGTTCCTGTAATTGAGAAATCACTGTTTAATGTTGTTACTTGACTTGCTGTTTCTTCTGATATTCTCCATGCATGTTCCCAACTAGACGGTGAATACGTAGTAACATGAATATCACCCAAAGGCAGAGGAGTTGAAGACGATGCCTCAGCTTGTTGATTATTTCCAATATAAATTGCAGTATGACCTCCCCTGGAAGTACGCGTTGTCAAAACATCACCAGGTTGAACACTATTTAAATCTACTTCAATTCCAAGACCATTTTTAAATTTATTTCCAACATCTAAAGCTCCATGTGTTCTAATTTGAATTCCTGCAACATGTTCATAAACACAACTTACAAATGTTGCACAACAAAACCAATGCACACCACTGACTGATACTCCACCAACAGAACCGTCCATGAGTATATTGATCTCCTTCTGTATCCCACTGGCTATATTCATACCATCCAGATTTTTCATAACTACTTAATGCATATCCAATAGTTCCTG
>JAAWOE010000033.1 GCA_022799315.1 Clostridia bacterium
GAGCTTCGAGTTTAGCATTGATTTGTTTAAAGTTTTCATCATGAGCTTCGAGTTTAGCATTGATTTGTTTAAAGTTTTCATCATGAGCTTCGAGTTTAGTATTGATTTGTTTAAAGTTTTCATCATGAGCATCAAGTCTAGTGTTAATTTGACTAAAGTTCTTATTCATAGTGTCTAAAATTAATTTAGTATTTTTATCATCCATAATATTTTCCTCCTTTCGATAGTTTGTCAATTTATATAATAAAAGTATACCATTATAAAATTGATTGCGCAATAAAAAAATATCATAAAATTTCGACAAAGTTCGACCTATATAAAAACCAATTTTTTATCTCAAAAATATTGCAAATAAGATAATATATATATATAATAGTAGCAGTTTAGAAACTGTAAAAATATAGTATATAAAGATGTTTAATATAATAAAAGGTTTATAGGTAAAACCTAATAAAAACCTAAATACATAAACAAGGAATGAAGAACTTACATGAGAAAGTATTTTGGAACAGATGGAATTAGAAGAATTGCAAATACTGAGCTTACACCAGAGCTAGTATATAAGGTTGCAAAAGCTGGTGCATATGTATTATCAAAACATACAGACCATACACCAACAATATTAATAGGTCGAGATACACGTGTATCTGGAAACCTAATAGAAAGTGCAATGACAGCGGGATTTTTAAGTTATGGAGCAAATGTTAAATTATTAGGAGTAATGCCAACTCCCGCAGTAGCGTACTTAACAAGAAAATTAAATGCAGATGCAAGTGTTGTTATTTCAGCATCACACAATACATTTGAGTTTAATGGTGTGAAATATTTTAGTAATAAGGGTATGAAAATAGACGATTCAATAGAAGAAGAAATTGAAGAGATTATGGATTCTGATAAAATGGTAGAACTAAATGCGCCACACGATAAAATAGGAATATCAGAAATAAAAGAAGATTTATTACAAGAATATGCAAATTTCTTTATAAATACATTTAAAGAAGATATTGATAAATATAACAACAAAGATTTTAAAGTAGTAATAGATACTGCAAATGGTGCAACATATAAAATAGCAGAAGAAGTATTTAAAGAATTAGGTATTAACTACACTATAATAAACAATACTCCAAATGGAACAAATATTAATGCTAAATGTGGTTCAACACATCTAGAAATGGTTAAACAGTATGTAGTAGAAAACAAAATGAACTTAGGAATTGCTTACGATGGAGATGGAGATAGGTGTCTTTTAATAGATGAAAAAGGTAATGAAATTGATGGAGATAAATGTTTAGCGGTATTTTCAAAATACATGAAAGAAAAAGGAACTTTAAAAAATGATACCGTTGTTGCAACAGTTATGAGCAATCTAGGTCTAAGCAAATATGCAAAAGAAAATAACTTAACACTAAAACAAACTAAAGTCGGAGATAGATATGTTTTAGAAGAAATGCTTAAAAATGGTTATAATTTAGGAGGAGAACAATCTGGCCATATTATATTCCTAGACTACAACCCAACAGGGGATGGAATTCTAACATCTTTAATGTTTATAAAAATATTATTGGAAAAAGGTGTTTTAGCATCTGAACTTTGTAGCATAATAAATATATATCCACAAGTGTTAATTAATGCAAAAGTTTCATCTAGTAAAAAAGAAGAATATAAGGAAGATGAAGAAATACAAGCAAAAATACATGAACTAGAAAATGAATTTTCTGGAAATGGTAGAGTGCTTATAAGACCTTCTGGAACAGAACCATTAGTAAGGGTTATGATAGAAGGCGAAGATATACAATATATAACTACAAAAGCAAAAGAATTAGCAAGTCTAATTGAAGAAAAACTAAAGTAAAATAAAAGGGAGGAACAAAAGATGTTTTTAATTAATGTAGCAAATCCATGGGCATTATTAGTGTCATTATTTGTAATAATATGCCTTATCTATATAGGAAAGGAAGCAAAAAATGCACATGTACCATTAATGGGACTAATAGTATTTTTGATATTATTAGTGATGCATGGAATTCAATTTTTAACTTTATCAGTACAATACCAAGAAATGGCAGGAGATCTTGGAAGATGCTTATTAGTTGATTTTGTTATGATATTCTTAACATACATATCATATTTATGGATTGACGATATAGAATCAAAAGCGAAGAATAAAAAAAGTATAAGTAATAGTTTAGACTGGTTTTGGAAAAACGTATAGTACAAGACGTCTATAGAAAGGACGAAAAGAAAATGGACAAATTTTATATAACAACTCCAATATATTATCCAAGTGGAAGATTCCACATAGGTACAGCATATACAACAGTTGTTGCAGATACAGTAAAAAGATATAAAACTTTAAGAGGGTATGATACATACCTTCTTACTGGAACAGATGAACATGGACAAAAAATCCAAACTGTTGCAGAAAATAATAATATAACACCACAAGAACATGTAGATAAAATGGCAGATATGGCAAAAGAGTTGTGGGCAAAAATGCATATACAATATGATGATTTTATTAGAACAACAGAGGATAGACATACTAAAATTGTTCAAAAAATATTTGAATATTTTTTAGAAAAAGGCGATATTTATAAAGGGTATTATGAAGGAATGTACTGCGTACCTTGTGAAACATATTTTACAAAAACACAACTAGTAGATGGAAAATGTCCAGACTGTGGAAGAGAAGTAAAACCAATGAAGGAAGAAGCATACTTCTTCAATATGAAAAAATATTCTGAGAGATTATTGAAACTATATGAAACTTCAGATTTTATCACACCAGAATTTAGAAAAACAGAAATGATAAATAATTTTATAAAACCAGGGCTTGAAGATTTATGTGTTAGTCGTACAAGCTTCGATTGGGGGATACCAGTAAAAAGTGATCCTCGTCATATTGTATACGTTTGGCTAGATGCTCTAACAAACTATATAACAGCACTTGGGTATTTATCAGACGATGATACATTATTTAAAAAATACTGGCCAGCAGATTTACAAATAGTTGGAAAAGATATAGCGAGATTTCACTTAATATATTGGCCAATATTCTTAATGGCATTAGATTTACCACTTCCAAAGAAGATTTTAGTACACAATTGGATTATGATGAAAGATGGTAAAATGAGCAAATCTAAAGGAAATGTTGTGTATCCAGAATTATTAATGGATAGATATGGACTTGATGCAACAAGATATTTCTTGTTAAGAGAGATGCCAGTTGTACAAGATGGGGTATTTTCACCAGAAGGATTCGTAGAAAGATTTAATTTCGATTTATGTAATGATTTAGGAAATTTACTAAATAGAACAGTTTCAATGGTAAACAAATACTTTGAAGGAAAAGTACCAACATATGTAGGTAAAGTAAATGATGTAGATGAAGAGTTAGAAGAATATACTAGAAAACAAATTAAACTAGTAGAAGAACATTTAGAAAGATTTGAGTTTGCACAAAGTTTACAAGAACTTTGGAATATAGTTTCAAGAACAAATAAATATATAGATGAAACAACACCATGGGCTTTAGAAAAAGAAGGAGAAACGCTGAAACTACAAGCATGTATGAACTACTTAATAGAAAATTTAAGAAAAATAGCAATCATGTTAATTCCTTATATGCCAGATACGGCAAATAGTATATTAAAACAAATAGGAATAACTGATGACGAATTAAAGACATGGGAAAGCATGGAGAAAAATGATAAAATCCCAGAAACTACAAAAGTAATCGAAAAAGGTGAACCTTTATTTATGAGATTAAATGTAGAAGAAGAAATAGAATACATTAAAAATGGAATGAAACAATAAAAAATGTAGGGGCGAGCTTCGTGTTCGCCCACGAATAAAATAAAACATCTAAACATAGATGAAAAGGAGCAAAGTATGGGGAAAATATTTGTAATAGAAGGAACAGATGGAAGTGGAAAACAAACACAATTTAGAAAATTACAACAAAGGTTAGATGAAGAGAATATAAATTATAGAGTAGTAAGCTTTCCAAATTATGAAAGTCCTTCATCTTCGCTTGTGAAAATGTATTTGTCTGGAGAATTTGGAGAAAATGCAAAAGATGTGAGTCCATATATTGCTTCAACATTTTATGCGGCAGACAGATACGCAACTTTTAAAAAGCATTTTCAAGATTATTATGATAATGGAGGTATTATATTAGCAGATAGATATACAACTGCTAATATGGTTCACCAAGCAGGGAAAATAAAAGATAAAGAAGAAAGAGAAAAATTTTTAAAATGGCTATGGGATTTTGAGTTTAACCTATATGGTTTACCAACACCAACTAAAACATTTTTCTTAAATATGCCACCAGAATATGCAATGCATCTTATGGAAAATAGAGAAAATAAATTTACGCACCAAGCACAAAAGGATATACACGAAAGAGATAAAAACCATATTGTAGATAGCTATAATGCGGCATGTGATGTAGTAAATAAATATGAATGGTACGAAGTAAAATGCGTTGATAAAGATGGAAAAATAAGAACAGTTAATGATATACATGAAGAAATTTATAACGAAGTACAAAAATATTTATAAAAATAAATAACGATTTAAGAACCCCCAGTCGTCTTTTAGACGACAGCCCCCTTAAGTAAAGGGGCCTTTACTCTACTATTCTGGATTCTGGATAGTTAATTGAAAATGTAGAGAAAAGCCTCCTTTATTCAAGGGAGGTGGCTTGCGAAGCAAGACGGAGGGTTCTTTATATAAGGAGCAAAAATGAAAGAAAAATATGGATTTTTTGGAGGAAGCTTTAATCCAGTAACAAATGCACATATAAATCTTGCAAATTTAATTGCAGAAAAATATAACTTAGATAAAGTAATATTTGTTCCAATGGGTGATAAATATAAAAAACAAAATCTAATAAGCGAAAAAGATAGATATGAAATGTTAAAGCTTGCAACAAATAATAATGAAAAATTAGAAGTATCAGATATTGAATTGAATTTACCATATGCATTAACAATGCTACAAGCATTTAAGAAGATACAAGAAAAATATAGTGATGTTAAGCCATATTTTATTATTGGCGCAGATAATTTAAATAAGCTAATAAGCTTATCGGATTTTGAAATATTAGCTAAAAATTACGAATATATAGTAATAAAACGAAATGATATTCAAATAAATGAAAAAATTGCTTCAAATCCTATATTAAGACGTTTTAAAGACCATTTTAATATACTAGAAGAAAATCCTTATGAACAAATTAGCTCTACAAAAGTTAGAAAATCAATAAATAATGAAATTTTAACATTAGATGATATGATACCAGATGAGGTATATGAATATATAGTAAATAAAAAAATATATAAAACTAATATGAAAGAATAAAATATTGACAAACAAAATAATCAGAAATATAATGATGACAAATATAACAAAACAGTTATTAATAAAGGAGTAAAATATGAACGGAAGTATAGATGAATTGTATGAATTAATAAACAGTATACCAGTTACAGAGGAAAATCAAAATGATATTAAAGATATTAAGAAAGCATTAGCAAATAATGACTTTTCTTATGCACTAGAAAAACTTGAAAGTTTATCATTTGGAGTAAAGAAAGAAGTAGAAAATGCGAATGATGAACAAGAAGAAAATAAAGAAGAAAAAAAGGTATCTAGAAGAAGAAATAATAAAAAAGAAGAAAAGGTTATATACCCTAAAGAATTAAGCAATATAGAACTTGAACATATCTATATGAAATTGTTACTTGAAAATCCAGAAGCTATAGTAAAATATTACTTCCTATTTAACAACTGTTTTTTTGAAGACCAAGAAGTATTAACTTTATATAAAAGAGTTTTATTTACTGATGGAGAAGCATATGCTACAGAAATTGCTAAAAGAGGGTTTAATTTCCCAAGAGAGAACGAAGCAACAGAAAAATTAGAAAACGAACTAAAAGAAATGAAAAACGAAAAAGGTTATAGCATAGAAAAAGCATATATAGAATTACAAAAACTTTTTGTATTAAGAAAAAGCTATAAAGGAATACCAATTAAAGCTATACAAGACAAAGTAGTAGAAATAGCAAATTATAAATTATATGATCAAATGTCAATTGCTGAAGTAGAAAGTGCCATAGAACAAGTTAATGATACTGGAAAATTTAAAAGGTCAGTGTTAACAGATAATCTTACAGCATTCTTAGAGGCAAATGATAGTATTTTAACAAATGGACTAGCACTACCATTCCCAATTCTTTCTAGTGTGTTTAAAGGAATAAGAAAAGGTGAAACAATGGCATTTGCTATGCCTTCTAATGCAGGAAAAAGTAGATTTACAATTAACCTTGCAACATATACAGCTTTTGTACACAAAAAGAAAGTTTTAGTAATATCAAACGAAATGTCTGAAGAAAAAATGAAACTTTGTTTAATTACTACTATATTAAACAATCCGGTAATTCAAAAACTACATAAACAAACAATCTCTAAAACAGAAGGAGAGTTACTAGAATTTAAATTTAGACCAGACAATGTAAAAGATGCAGAAGTTGATAAAGATGGTTTTGTCGTTAAAGGACCAAAAGAATCACAAAAAGATTTTGTAAAAAGACTTACAAAAATCTCTACAGAATTTAACAAGACAATTGCAGTAACCCAGTGGGCAAATGAACAAATTGCAAATTCAATATACTTTATAAATATTACAGACCATACAAACGATGAACTTAGAAAAGTAATTATGAATTACTACTATAAAGAAAAAATAGAATATGTATTCTACGATACATTAAAAACAGATATAGACAATATAGGAAATGGAGAAGAGCTTAAAAAGACAGCGACAATACTTTCTAATTTAGCACAAAACTTTAATATGTTTATTTGTTCAACTTTACAATTAACAGAAAGTACAACATCGCCAATTAATCTAGATGTAAACGATTTAGCGGTTAGTAGGACTGTAAAAGAAGTATTAGACACACTATGCTTAATTAAGCAAATAAATGTTGAAAATTTTAAGGAATATGAATATTCTAAAGAAGAAGTAGATACTAAATTTTATGATATAGAGAAATCTGATGACGTAGATGTTAGATATTATGCTTGTGTAGTTGATAAAAATAGAGCAGGAGCTAAACCAAAAATAGTGTTTAAATTAAACCTTGCATATAACAGTTGGGAAGAACTTGGATATTTAAGATTAAAACAAACACAAGAAAAATAATAAGTAACTTAAAATAAACTTTTTTCATATTATATACAAAAAATATGAAGGGAGTTTATTTTTTATGGATTACGAAGTTATGATGAATGGAAACGTTAGAATTGGAATGTATGCACCAGATTTTGAAGCTGTTTCTACAATGGGAGATATATGTTTAAATGATTATAAAGGAAAATGGGTTGTGCTGTTCTCACATCCAGGAGATTTTACCCCAGTATGTACTACTGAAATAATTGCATTTGCAAAAGCAGATACATATTTTAGAAAAAGAAACACTTGCCTTGTAGGGTTAAGTGTAGATAGTAATGCTTCTCATCTTGCATGGCTATATGATATATACTGTAGAACAGGAATAAAAGTACCATTTCCTATAATTGCAGATAGAAATGGTACAATTGCAAGAAAATACGGAATGATATCAAATGATATTAGTAATACAGAAACAGTAAGAAATGTATTTATAATAGATGATAAAGGAATTGTAAGAGCAATTTTAGTATATCCTATGAATGTAGGAAGATGTATACCTGAAATATTAAGACTATTAGAAGCATTACAAGTAGCAGAATGTAATAAAGCATCAACACCTGCAAATTGGTGTCCAAATGAGCCAATAATTCAAGGGTCTCCAAAAACATTTAATGAATTGCAAGAAAGACTACAAAGTATACAAAAAGAACAAAATGGATTTAATTGGTATTTAAGCTTTAAAGAACAAAGTCAATGTTGTAAAGCTGAATTTGAAGAAAAAGAAACAAAAAAATTGGAAGAAAAAAATTAAAAAAATAAATAAAAAATGAACAAATACACAAACTAATAGATATAGAAAAAGGAGGTATTTTTATGGAGCATAATCAAAAAATTAATTGTACAGTAACAAGTTGTAAATATAATAAAAATCAAGAACAAGAATGTTCATTAAAACAAATAATAGTAACACCAATACAAGATTGCAAAACAAAAAATCCAGATGAATCAATGTGTAGTAGTTACAAATATGATGCAGAAAATCAGTAAATTTTTTTAATATTCTATTGACAACAAAACCTTAAATATGCTAAGATATACTTTGTCAATAGAAATGCGGATGTGGCGGAACTGGCAGACGCGCTGGTCTTAGGAACCAGTGTCAACGACGTGGAGGTTCGAGTCCTCTCATCCGCACCAAACTTGCCTAACGGCAAGAGTGAAAAATGCAGAGTGAATAGTTAAGAGTATAAGCTAATAAAGACTGGAATAAAAAATGGCAAGTTTGTACTTTTCACTATTCACTTTTCGTTTTTCATTATTAATTAAATTTTATTTATGAATTATTAGAATGAGAAACTAAAAAGGTTGTATTTAAATAAAACGATTAAGAAAAATGTAAATCTTAATCGTTTTTTATTTTATACAAACATTAATGGTGTCAGAAAAGTTAAGAAAACACATTTACAATAAAGTATAATATTCAATGGGGGAATATTATAAATGGAACTTTCTGAAGTAATGGAAAAAAGACTCACAACTTTAAAATATACAAATAAAAAAGTAAGTGCTGAAAATATGAATAAAATTATAGAAAGTGCAATAATTGCACCATCTGCAAAGAATAGACAACCGTGGAGATTTTATATATTAACAGATGAACAAAAGAATTATATTGCAGATAAAATGGACACATGGATAAATAATACAGGATTAGTTACAACAATAAATAGAAGTGCAGATTTAATAAGACAAGTAGGAAATTGCGTTTTGATTTATAGTGATAAATGGGATGCAAACAATGTAGATAGAATTGAAAATCCGGAAAAATTATTAAATGGTGAAGATATTGAAAACATGGTAATAATGCATGACTATTATTTTGATAGAATTAAAGCGGATACGTTATCTGTTGGTGCTGCAGTAGAGCATATGATATTAAAAGCAACAGAATTAGGAATAGATACGACATGGCTTTGTGATGTCTTGTTTATAGATGATGTTATAAATAAATACTTGGGATTAGAGGACAAAGAACTAATTTGCGGACTTGCACTTGGATATAGAAAAGAAAATCCAAAAAGAAAAGGAAGATATAAAAAAGAATATTTAATAATAGGAGAAGAAAGTGAACGACAAAAGCTTTGTAGATAGAATAAAAGTTGACCTAACTGATACTGAAGAAAAAGAAGCTTTAAAGAAAATCGCTGGAATTGATAAAGAACTACAAGATAAAATCTTTAAAAATGTACGACGACATGATGATTTGATAGTTCATATTAGAGAAAATGTATATGGAGATAGAACAATAGTACAAGCACAATTTAAAACATTAGGATGTAGAATGAAAAAAGCTGGCTCTTGTTGGAATTGTAACTATGGAGTATGTGATCAATGTTTAATTACTCCAGGACAATACGTTAAAGCGTTTAAGAGAGAATTACAAAGCATAGATTGTGATGTGCTCGTGTTAGAAGCTTTAGGAAGTATAACAGACCCAAAAGAATTTGATAGTAGAGTTTTTGATGAAATAATAAGAGAAACGATAGAAAATGCAAAAACTAACTACATATTAATAGAAACTCACGTAACACAAATACCTGAAGAATTGGTAGAAAAGATATCTACAATTAATAATGGAAAAAAGCAAATTGGATTTGAAATAGGAATTGAAGATATGAATCCAGAACATAGAAAGTTAATAAATAAAATAGGTGTGCAAAATAACAAATTAACTGAAGTTTATAATATATTACAAAAACATGGGATGAGTTTAGGAATCAATTTGATTTATGGATTTCCGTTTATGAGTGAACAAGAAAGAATAGATTCTGTGGTTGATTCTGTAAAAAGTATTAGCAGAGATTTGCCAGAAGCAGATATAGTATTATTCTTAATGAGTATTAAAGAAAATACTATTATGGAATTTATGCAAAGCGAAGGAATATATAAACTTCCTAATCCATGGGGATTAGTTGAAACAACAAGAGAAATTTTGTTGGATGATGACATAAAAAATGTAGTCACTTTTTCATGGTTTGGAGAAAAAGAAGATCCATATATTCAAGAGCAAACTTGTTATACTTGTCCAGCTTGTAAAAAGCTAATAGTGGATTTTTTTAAAAATATAAATGGAACATTTAATCAAGATGAGAGAAGAAAATTATTAGAACAATTATTAATACAAGCAGAGAATTCTGAATGTAGATGCTATGAAGATTTTAAGGAACAGTTAAAAGAAAATGATGGAAAAAATCCTAACATTAGATATAGAGAATTTCTTAGGAGAACCATAGACAATGAAAGAGAATAAATAATAAAAGTGTATAGACAAATCTATGCACTTTTTTACGTAATAACTTGTTTTAACTAACTATACTATGATAAAATAAAGAAAAAATTAGGAGCAAAAAATGGAAAATAAAGTACCAGTTCAAAAAAATAAAGAATATATTGTTACAATCTCAGATTATGGTTATGAAGGAGAAGGAATTGCTAAAATTGATAATTTTACAATATTCATACCAGGTGCAATGAAAGATGAAAAAGTTAAAATACTAATTGTAAAAGTAAATACTTCTCATGCATTTGGAAAAGTACTTGAAATAATAGCACCTTCTAGTAAAAGACAAGAAACAGATTGTAGTACATATAAAAGATGTGGTGGATGTAACCTACGACATATAAAATATGAAGAAACATTAAATCTAAAAAGAAAGATTGTTCAAAATTTAATAGATAAAACATTAAAACAAAAAGTGGTAGCAAAAGAAACTATAGGAATGGAAAAACCATTTTTTTATCGCAATAAAGCACAATATCCTGTGGGATATAATAAAGAAAAAGAAATAGTTACAGGAGTATATGCTGCAAGAACACACGAGATTATTGAATTAAAATCTTGTGTAATTCAAATGCCAATTTCACAAGAAATTGCAAAATTCGTAATTGATTTTATGAAAGAAAATAAGATAACTGCTTATAATGAGAAAACAGGAAAAGGGACAATTCGCCATATTGTTGTAAAGGTGGGACTTCGAACAAATGAAGTTATGTGCGTACTTGTAACAAACGAAAGAAAAATTCCAGAAGAAGACAAATTAGTAGAAGAACTAAAAGAAAGATTTTCAAAAATTAAAACAATTGTGAAAAACATTAATCAAAAAAATACAAATGTAATTATGGGATTTGAAAATGAGATTTTATATGGTAATGGTTATATACAAGATAAACTGGGAGACTTTATATTTAATATTTCACCATTATCGTTTTATCAAATAAATCCAATACAAACAGAAAAACTATATAATTTAGCAATTGAAAAGGCAGACTTAAACAAAGATGATATTGCACTTGATTTATATTGTGGAATAGGAACAATTGGAACATTTGCATCACCATATGTAAAAAAGGTTTATGGTATAGAGATTGTAGAACAAGCAATTAAAGATGCGAAAGAAAATGCAAAGTTAAACGAAATAGAGAACATTGAATTTTATTGTGGAGATGTAGAAGAAGTTTTAGAAAATGTTTTAAATAAGGAAAATATCGTGCCTAATGTAGTCTTCGTTGATCCGCCAAGAAAAGGACTAGACAAACATACAATTCAAAACATACTAAATCTAAAACCAGAACGATTTGTTTATATCAGCTGTAATCCTGCAACATTAATGCGTGATTTAAAAGAACTTGAAGAAGATTATGAAATAATAGAAATACAACCAGTAGATATGTTTCCATTTACAAGTCATGTGGAGTGCGTGGCAGTGCTACAACTAAAGCAAGACATATAATACTTGATTTTGATATAGTTTCAGAGAGTATAACTTTTGAGAATAGAGGCAGATTTGGAAAAGAAAAACATCAAAATTTAGGTGTGAAAGTTAAAGTAGTTGCTTAAGTGGTAAGTGGAAACACATAAATGGAATTTTACAAAATGGAGCAAAGTGTTTGAAATACTAGAAAATTTACGATTGTGTCTATGGTAGGCATAACAGGTATAAGTTATGTTAGTTAGTAGATATGAAATAAAGCTAGATATTTCAAGTATTAGAAAGAATTTATAAAAATGAGTTATAGAGAATCTTTATTAAATGGGTGTCAGTAGATATGTGCTGATGCTTATTTTATATAGGTCAAAATTTTGCACTTTTTTGACTTATAAATTTTGTAGGTCGAAAATATTAAAAAATTTGCTCTATAACATTTGCAATCCAATTTTAATCTCCAATAAAAATAATATCAAGAGTAAATAAACTCACTATCGTTCGCTCTTGATATTATTTCCATTGGAGATTTTGTGACAATTAAGCAAATGTAAGGATAAATATGTTTTGTAAATATTGGTAAAATACTATGAAAAATTGTAAATCTATGATATAAATTAGGAAGAAAAGATTAAAGAAGATATTTATTTAAAGTAGGAGTAAGAAATGAAAAGAGATAACATAGTAAGTAATATAGAGGAAAAAGATTTAGAACAATTACAACAAATATTAAAAGATGTTTTTAATAATAATATAAGTTATGAGAAAATACAAAATTTATATAAAATATCTAAAAATAATAAAGATATTCATGTATTAGGATATTATATAAATGATAATTTAGTAGGAACAGTAACTTTAAATATTTTAACATTGCCATCAGGAAAAGATGCAACTATATGGGATTTAGCAATAAGAGAAGAATATAGAAGATTAGGAATTGCAACAAAACTGATGAATAAAGCTGAAGAAATAGCAAAACAAGAAGATATATCAAGAATATGGCTATTTAGTGGCTTTCATAGAAAATGTGCACATGAATTATATAGAAAACTAGGATATGATGAAAATAGAGATAAAGCATTTGTAAAACAAATATAATAAAAAGTAAGGAGAATGTAATTAATTGAAAATAGGAATAGATATAGATGATACAATGGCAGATACATTTGATTATTTAATGCCATATATAGCAGAATTTTTTGATGTAGATATAAAATACTTGA
>JAAWOE010000034.1 GCA_022799315.1 Clostridia bacterium
TAACAACACTAGATGTAAGTGGATTTGATACAAGTAATGTAACAAGTATGGGTAGTATGTTTGAAGGATGTAGTAACTTAACAACACTAGATGTAAGTGTATTTGATACAAGTAATGTAACAAGTATGGGTAGTATGTTTAGTGGATGTACTAACTTAACAACACTAGATGTAAGTGGATTTGATACAAGTAATGTAACAAGTATGGGTAGTATGTTTAATAGATGTACAAAATTAACAACACTAGATGTAAGTGTATTTGATACAAGTAAAGTAACAAGTATGGCTAATATGTTTAGTGGATGTAGCAGTCTAACAACACTAGATGTAAGTGGATTTGATACAAGTAATGTAACAAGTATGGCTAATATGTTTTACCGGATGTAGCAGTCTAACAGAACTAGAAGTAAGTAATTTTGATACAAGTAAAGTAACTAATATGGGTGGTATGTTTATTGAATGTAGTAACTTAACAACACTAGATGTAAGCGACTGGGTTACAAGCGAAGTAACCAATATGAGTTTTATGTTTTATAGATGTAGCAGTCTAACAGAACTAGATGTAAGTGTATTTGATACAAGTAATGTAACAAGTATGGCTAATATGTTTTACCGGATGTAGCAGTCTAACAGAACTAGATGTAAGTGTATTTGATACAAGTAAAGTAACAAGTATGGGTAGTATGTTTAGTGGATGTACTAACTTAACAGAACTAGATGTAAGTGTATTTGATACAAGTAATGTAACAAGTATGGGTAGTATGTTTAATAGATGTACAAAATTAACAACACTAGATGTAAGTGTATTTGATACAAGTAATGTAACAAGTATGGCTAATATGTTTAGTGGATGTAGCAGTCTAACAGAACTAGAAGTAAGTAATTTCGATACAAGTAAAGTAACAGATATGAGTTATATGTTTAGCGGATGTACAAAACTGACAACAATTTATGCTAGTGACAATTTTGTAACAAATCAAGTAGAGAATTCAATAAATATGTTTGGCGAATGTGTAAAATTGCAAGGTGGAAATGGTACAACATATTCAAGAGAAAAAACAAATAAAGCATATGCAATAATTGATACGCCAGAAACACCAGGATATTTTACTAGCAAAGAAAAAACAAAAGCAGAGACAATAATGGAACAAACAGCAAATACAGAAGCAACAAAGAAAGAAACAACAACTACACCAACAGCAAATGCAGAGGCAACAAAGAAAGAAACAACAACTGCACCAACAGCAAATGCAGAGGCAACAAAGAAAGAAACAACAACTGTACCAACAGCAACCACAGAGGTAACAAAGAAAGAAACAACAACTGCACCAACAGCAAATGCAGAGGCAACAAAGAAAGAAATAACAACTGCACCAACAGCAAATGCAGAGGCAACAAAGAAAGAAATAACAACTGCACCAACAGCAAATGCAGAGGCAACAAAGAAAGAAACAACAACTGCACCAACAGCAAATGCAGAGGCAACAAAGAAAGAAACAACAACTACACCAACAACAAATGCAGAGGCAACAAAGAAAGAAACAACAACTACACCAACAGCAAATGCAGAGGCAAAGAAAGAAAAATAGTTGCAAGATAATAAAAACAGCATACATAGATAAACTCTAGGTATGCTGTTTTTAATTTGCGTTAATAAATCATATAACTTATGAGTAAAGAAAGTCTTGTAATCGGTAATTAAATAAATAGACCATACTTATTATAAAATATAAGTATGGTTTTAAAATATCATATTTAAAAAATTAATTGCAATTGTTGCAAGTATTACTTTCCAAGATAAACGTCCAGTAGTTGTAAAAACGTTTTTTACAATTGTTAAGTTGTAATCTTTTTTTACTGTTAAAGCTAAACAATTAGGTTCTGGAATGTCATTGTTATTTAAAGAAATTTCTGAAACTATAACATTTGAAGGTGTTTCATCTTCATCTAACATAATATCTTCATGAAGTAAATTGTCTTGTTCATCAATAACTAAATTAGTTATTTTATCTTCTTGTAACTCTATCATATTATCCTTCTTTCGTAAAATATGTAATATATACATATTTAGTATATCATTATAATCAACTAAAAGTAAAGGAAAAATGACAAAATTTTAAGAAAATAAAGGAAAAGTGTCTAAAATTTGAATAAAAATAACCTTACGAAAACTTAGCAAACAATGGATTAGATATAGATGGATTTACAAAAACAAGTTTAATAGAAGCAAGTTTGGGATTGACAACAATCATAACATTTATAGCAACATATTTTGGAAGTAAGAACGTAATTAAAGAAGAATAGAAATAAAAGCAAATAGCTGCAGATTGCAACTATTTGCTTCTTTCTTATAAAGAAATTGGGTTATAGATACTTGCAATATTACCAGTTTGTTCACCTGTTGCTACAACTAGTGGGTAATAATTGTTTTTTGCCATCCATTCATATACTTCGTAAGAATGATTACAACTCATAGTATATGCATCTTTTAAAAATTGTCTTAATTTTGGATTGGTTGCTTCCATAGAAGCAATCGCATATTCCTTACCAGCTCTTTTAAGAGTTAAAAAATAAGATAGTGCAATTTCTCTATCTGTTAAAGTAGTAACGTTTGTATTTACTGTAACGGGAGTTGCAGGTTTTGAAGTGTTAACGTCTTCAGAAAAAATAGAAGTATTTAATTTTGGTACATTTAATTTACCGCTTGCTGTATCAACATCTTTTACAAACTCTACCTTCTTATTATAATCTTCAACATGAATCGGAAAATGAGTATTCAACATTGATTTTAATTCCTCATTAGTAACTTGATTTTTGAATAAAGACATACAAGTAATAGTGTTTACACAACTTGTAATTAATTCATTTAAATAACTTAACTCACATATTGTTAATTTCATAAAAACACCTCCATAGATAAAAATAGTATAACCTGAAGCTTAAACAATATACTGATTTTATTTTATAACCTTACGAAATTGTAAGTTTTTTGTAAGGTAAATCGATGGCAAGAGTAATATAAATAAACTATAATAAAGTAAATAAAAAGTGTAGGAGGAATGAAAAATGAAAGATATAAGAGAGAAAATACCAATTATTATTATAACAATACTATCAATACTAGTATTAGGAGCAGCATTATATTTTATAGAATATTACGAAGCAGTTTATTATACTAAAATTGATAATTCAAAAATATGTAAAATTACTTCAATTGATGATATGAAATATGAATATACTTTAGATTGCTACAATAAAAATGGTGGTAAAAAAGAAATAAAATTTAAGACAAGTAGAGAACTAAGGCAAGATGCATACTTGTTACTAGAAGTACGAGTTATGGGAGTACATAATTGGAAAGAAGTACAATTTAATGAACTTCCAGATAAAGTTCAACAGAGTTATAAGTAAATGTAGAAGGTTAAGTATTAGTAAATATGAAAATAGTTGCTCCATCTGTTTATGCACCAACAAAAGTCCAGACCTAGCACGAAAAAGACAAAAGCAAGTTATGAAAAAAATGATTAAATATGATTATTTATCAAAAGAAGAAACAAATTACATAATGAATCAAAAACCATAAGAAGAAGGCAATTAGAATTGCCTTCTTTTTATGTATATTTATAGATAATATAATTTGATAAAAATTATATACAAAAGAAGAATTTAAAGGTATAATAACATTATAAAAAGGAGGAAACAATGGTGAATAATATTATTGAAGTTAGAAATCTAACAAAAGAATATAAGGGAGTAAAAGCAATTGATGATTTATCATTTGAAGTTCGTGAAGGAGAAATATTAGGATTACTTCGGACCAAATGGAAGTGGAAAATCAACAACAATTAATTGTATTTTATCTTTATTAAATTTTAGTAAAGGAAGTATTACCATATTTGGAAAAGAAATGAAACCAGATGCTTATAGCATAAAAGAAAAAATAGGAGTAGTATTTCAAGATGTAGCAGTATTTGAAGAATTAACTGTATATGAAAATATTGACTATTTTTGTGGACTTTATATTAAAGATAATGTAAGGAGAAAACAATATATTGATGATGCCATAGAATTAGTAGGTTTAGAAGAATTTAGAAAGTTTTATCCAAAACAATTATCTGGAGGACTATTAAGACGTTTGAATATTGCTTGTGGAATTGCTCATAAACCAAGTATTATATTTTTAGATGAACCAACTGTTGCGGTAGATCCACAAAGTAGAAATAATATATTAGATGGAATTAAAAAGCTAAGAGATAATGGAGCAACAATATTATATACAACTCACTATATGGAAGAAGTAGAAATTATTTGTGATAGAGTTATTATTCTAGACAAAGGAAAAGTACTTGCAACAGGAACAACAGATGAATTAAAGGAATTTGCAAAAATAGAAGAAAAAGTAACAGTAGAGGTAAATGACCTAGAAGAAAAATATATTGAAGAAATAAAGAAATTAAAACATGTAGACGAGGTAACTTATAATGGAAACATCTTACTTGTTACATATAAAAAAGGCAAAAACAATTTAATCGAATTAATCGATTATTTGAAAAAAGAGAGTATTAAATACAATAAAATTTATTCTGAAAGACCAACATTAAATGATGTATTTCTAGAATTAACAGGAAAGGAACTTAGAGACTAATGTTTATTCATAATTTTAAATATGCCTTAAAAACTCTCTTTAGAAATAAAATGCTAATATTTTGGACTTTTGCCTTTCCAATTATATTAGGAACCTTTTTCAATATGGCCTTTTCTAATATTGAAAATAGTGAAAAATTAGATATTATCAATATTGCTATTGTTAATAATAAAGAATTTAATAATAGCAAAATATGGAAAGAAACTTTTAAAAACTTAAGTGATGAGAAAAATGAAGAAAGATTATTTTCTACAAAATATGTAACAATTGAAGAAGCAAAACAATTGTTACAAGATGGTAAAATATCTGGTTATATGGTGTTAGAAGATGAAAAGCCAAACTTAGTATTTGCAACAAACGGAATAGACCAAACTATTTTTAAGCAAGTAACAGAGGAAATTATGCAAACAAGCAAGATTGTTTCTAATATTACAGAAGGTGGAATAAGAAAAGAAATGATGGAAGGAAACTATCAGGTTGACTATGAAAAAATTTATAATAACATATTAGAAATAATTCAAAATCAAGAAGCAAAAATCAGCAACATATCTAGAAGTAATTTAAGTTACACAATGATAGAATTCTATACTTTAATTGCTATGACTTGCTTATATGGTGGAATACTTGGAATGGTAGCAATTAATCAAAATTTAGCAAATATGTCAAGCCAAGGAAAACGTGTAAGCATTGCGCCAACTTCTAAAGGAAAAGTCGTTCTTAGCAGTATGCTTGCAGGCTATATAACTCAATTAGTAGGCTTAGCGCTATTATTTGTTTATACCATATTTGTACTAAAAGTAGACTACGGAACAAACCTTCCACTTATTATATTATTAGGTGCAGTAGGAAGCTTTGCGGGATTATCAATGGGATTATTGATTGGTACCGTTTTAAAAGCAGGAGAAACTTTAAAAACAGGAATTATGATATCTGTTACAATGCTTGGATGCTTTTTATCTGGAATGATGGGAATTACAATGAAATATATAGTAGATAAAAATGTGCCAATTATAAATAAAATAAATCCAGCAAGTATGATAACAGATGGATTTTATGCATTATATTATTATGATACATTAGACAGATATTTCTTTAATATTGCAAGCCTAGCTATCTTTGCTATAATTGCAATGGCCATTTCTTATATTTGTTTAAGGAGGCAGAAATATGACAGTATTTAAAACATTTTTAAAAGTATTAAATAAGGCAAAAGCACCAATTATCATGTATACTGTATTTTTAATTTTCTTTGCTGGGTTTAATATGCAAACAAGTGATAATAGTACAAATTTTGTAGCAAGTAAACCAGACATCTTAATTATTAATGAAGATGTAGAAGAAGGGATTACTAAAAATTTAATAGATTATATTAGTAACAATAGTAATATAATAGAAATAGAAGAAAACCAAGAAACAATTGATGATGCATTGTTTTATAGAGATGTAAATTATATTATTTATATTCCTAAAAACTATAGACAAGATTTTTTAGATGGCAAAAATCCTGAAATCCAAATAAAAAGTACAGGAGATTACCAGTCAAGCTTGGCATCTATGCTACTAGAAAGATATATAAAAGTTGCAAATATTTATCAAAACATTGTAACTTCAGAAGAAGAATTAATTTATAATATTAATGATATATTGGAAAATAATATACAAGTAGAAATTACATCTAAACTAGATACAAATCAATTATCAAAAGCAGCATTTTACTATAATTTTGCAAACTACAGTATACTTGCAGGTTGTGTATATGTTATTTGTTTAATATTATCTAGCTTTAAAGAAGAAAAAATAGCTAAAAGAACCATTATTAGTAGTATGAATTATAAAGCACATAATAGAAAATTACTACTATCAAATAGCTTATTTGCATTTATTCTATGGGCAAGTTATGTGCTATTAAGCTTCTTGTTAGTAGGAAATATAATGTTTACTATGCATGGGGTAGCCTATATTGTAAATTCATTTATATTTACGATATGTGCGGTTACAATAGCATTCTTAATAGGAAATCTAGTAACAAACAAAAATGCAATTAATGGAATTATAAATGTAGTAGCTCTTGGTTCGAGTTTCCTATGTGGTGCTTTTGTACCAATGGAATGGTTACCAGATACAGTGCTAAACATAGCACATATACTACCATCTTATTACTATATTAAAAGTAATGAATTACTAAAAGAAATAGAAGTAATCAATTTTGAAACAATGCATGAAATTATAATAAACATGGGAATTATTTTAGTATTTGCTGTTATATTTATAGTAATTACTAATGTTATAGTTAAGAAGAAAAGAAAGATTGGATAAAAAATTAATATAATATGATATAAAGAAATGTATTTAAAATTGCTGACATATTTATTTGACATTTTCTTTATATCATGTTATTATATATTTACATTAAACAATGTATCCTGGTTCAGGCTGTGTTATATTGTTTACACGTATGTGTATCGTAACTACACATACTTTTTTTATTTCAAAAATAAAAGTAAGGAAGTTTCGTAACAACTTCCTTACTTTCGACTATGTAATGACACATCTAGTATGCATCCTTTTGATTTTCTTTTGCTTTAGTTAAACTATTACTTTTATCTCTTTCAGCTAAAAGCATTTCAACTAATCGCAAAACAAGTTCAGGCTGTGTCATATCATTTACCCCCTTTCCGTCCTTATGTAAAAGACTACCTTTTGACAAGAAAGGTTGCTATAATATTACAATATTTTCCAGTTTTATACAAGAGAGTAAAACAAATTTTTTAATAAAAATTTTGCCCACAGTTCACAAATTAACATATACCTATGTACAATGAAAATACATAGTGCTATAATGACATTATAAAAATTTATTAATATAAAAAAGAGGAGAAGAACATGAGTTTAATATTAAAAAACGTATCAAAAACTTTTGTTGGAAAACAAGCAGTTGATAATATTTCACTTTCATTAGAAAAGCCTGGAGTATTTGGATTACTTGGAACAAATGGAGCAGGAAAAACAACAACAATAAGAATGCTACTTGGAATTATAAAAAAAGATAGTGGCGAAATTACTTGGAAAGGAAAAGCAGTAGATAGAAAAAGTGTAAATTTTGGATATTTACCAGAAGAAAGAGGAGTATATCCTAAAACAAAAATATTTGACCAATTAATGTATTTTGCAGAACTTAAAGGAATGAAGAAACAAGAAGCAACAGAATCAATAAATAGATGGGCAAAAGAATTAAAGGTAGAAGAATACTTACAAATGCCAGCAGAGAAATTATCAAAAGGGAATCAACAAAAAATACAATTTATGACAGCAGTAATACATAATCCAGAATTAGTAGTACTAGATGAACCTTTTAGTGGATTAGACCCAGTAAATACTGAAATACTAAAGAATATTATAATTAATTTAGTAAAAGAAGGAAAATATGTAATAATGTCTGCACATCAAATGGCAACAATAGAGGAATTTTGTAGTGATATTCTAATACTAAATAGAGGAAAAACAGTATTACAAGGAAACTTAAAACAAATAAAAGAAACATATCCTGCAAATAGAATGGAAATATATGCGCAAGGTGATATTAAAAAATACATCGATGAACTTAAGCTAGAAGTGGAAAATGTAGTTGATAATGACTATGTAATAAAAATAACAGATGAAGAAATAGCACATAAACTTTTGAATAAAGTTGTTGAAGAGGGTATAAAAGTAGAAAAATTCGAAATTAAAAAACCTACTCTTAATGATATATTTATAGAAAAGGTTGGTGAGTAGAATGAAAGATATATTAACAGTAATGAAATTTACTATAAATGATATGATAAAAAGAAAATCTTTTATAATATCAACTATAATCATATTAGTATTAATTGTATTAGGATTTAATGTACCAAATATAATTAAATCCTTTAAAGGTGAAGATACAACACAAGATAAGATTTTAATAGTAGATAACCAAAATATATTTGAAGGAAATCTAAATATGTTACAGCAAGCAGATTTGGGCTATGAAATAGAAGTTGGAAAAGCAACCTTTGAAGAGATAAAAGCAAAAATCGAAAACAGTGAAATAGATTCAAGTATAGTTATAGAAAAACAAGATAACAATATTAAAATAAGATACATAGTAGAAAGTGCTACTATGATGGAAGGCGTACCAGAAACAATAGTAAACACAATAAATAATCTATATTCTAATATGCAAATTAGTAAATTAGGATTAACAACTGAACAATTAGAATCAATTACACCTAATTTTGAATTTCTTTTAGAACAAACAGAGGAAGAAAAAGCAAACGGAAATATATTTGCTATGATGTTAATGTCTATTGTATTATTTTATGCAATATATTTTTGTGCATATCAGGTATCAAGTTCAATAACTACAGAAAAAACATCAAAAATAATGGAAACATTAGTAACCTCTACTAGCCCAACTACAATTATATTAGGAAAGACCATAGGAATTGGAGTAGTAGGATTATTACAAATGATAGCAATTGTAGGAACAGCCATAGCAAGTGCAAAAGCATTTTTAGAGCCAGAATTAATAGAAGCAGTTCTTGATTTGTCTAATATTACACCATATTTGGGAATTGTTACAATTATATACTTTGTTTTAGGATATTTTACATATGCATTATTATATGCACTAACAGGGTCAACAGTAAGCAAGCCAGAAGATATACAATCAGCAAATACTCCTGTTGCACTTTTAGCGGTAGTTGGATTCTATTTATCATATTTCACTATGATGAATCCTACAAGTGAATTAAACCTATTTGCGGCACTATTCCCAGTATCATCACCATTTTGTATGCCATTTAGAATAATGATGGGACTTGCAAAACCAACAGAAGTATCAATTTCTATTGCAATTCTAATTGTTACAATACTAATAATTGCAAGGATAGCAATAAAAATATACTCAAATGCCATATTAAATTATGGTACTAAAATGAGTTTTAAAGATATAGTAAAAATGTATAAAGATAAACAAAATTAATTTTGAAAATTTATTGTGTTTTTTAAGTTTATGTGATATAGTTAGCTAGGTTTCAAAATGAAGCCATAAAAAGAAATTATTTTAAACTATTTACCTTCTCTAAAAAACAGATTGGTTAAGTACAAAAAGTAATTCATATCAATTTAAGAAGGAGGTAAATACAATGGAAACAAATTATGAAGATATAAATCTTGTTTGTAAAGATTGTGGTGCAGAATTTGTTTTTACAGCTGGTGAACAAGAATTTTATGCCGAAAAAGGTTTTACAAATCAACCTGTAAGATGCCCAGCTTGTAGAAAAGCTAGAAAACAACAAAACAACAGATTTTAAAATAAAAACGAAGTACTTTTTAGTACTTCGTTTTTTATATGTTAATTAATTTACTTGTTTGATAACAACTAATGTTATATGGATTAATATAAAAACTGCAAATCCATTAATCCGTAAGTCAGTTTTTTGTTTAAAAATTGGAAAAAATAGTAAAAAATGTTTACAAATGGAAAAGATTATAGTATAATTTAAAGTGTTATTTATTAACATAAAATTTGAAAAGGGGAAATTGATATGAAGAGAGTTTTAGGTAAAAAAGTAGTAATAACATTGTTAATAATTATGATGTTAACAGCGCTATTACAAAATTTTTCGTTTGCAAAAAGTGAAAACACTCAAATATTAAAGCTAAAGGATAAAGAATACATAATTTATTTATCTGAATTAGCAGACAAGGAATTTAAATTTGCTTTTTCAACAAAAGAAAAAGAAACACAATTACAATTTATTAATTCTGCAAAAGATAAAGAAGAAGGGAATAATGTGGCATATATAGATGAAAAAATATATAATACATATTTTGAACAAGGAAAGGCGTATTTATGGGTAGAGCAAGAAGAAAATAAAATAGAAGCACAACTTATTGATTTAAGTACAGCTTTACAAGAAGAAAAAATACAAGCACTTAATAAAGTAACAAAAACAATAACAGTAAAAGTTTCAGAAAAAGAATTACCTGTAGAAAATAAAGACGGAGTAGAAATAAGTCATAAAATAGGAACAATACAAATAAATGATGATGAAAATGCAAAATATTTTTATCAAATATTAGCAGCAGCTAACAATGAAGATGTCCAAAAACTAATAGAACTTGCAAGTAAAATGAACAAAGTAGACAACGAAAGTAGTATGTATAATAAATTAGAAACATATAGTGCGTTTGAAAAAATATATAATAAATTAGCACCAGTAGCAACTGATACAAATTGGGTGGAAGTAAAAAATAATGAAATACCACAACCACAAGAAGCAAAAACAGGAGAACAATATGTAGTGTTCATTAAAAAAGAAGTAGAAGACAAAAATGTAGT
>JAAWOE010000035.1 GCA_022799315.1 Clostridia bacterium
AATGAAAAAAATACTAATTATAATATATATTTTATTGATACTAATATTAATTAAATTAACATCATCCTTAATAATAAACAAAAATTTTATAAAAAATTATAATAATGGAGATTATGAAGAAAAATATGCTAAAAAAATGCTTATATTAAATTTTTTTGAACCATATATAGCCCATTATAATTACGGAAATATTTTGTATCAAAATGGTAATTTTGATGAAGCAATTATTGAATATGAAAAGGCTTTAAATTTATTTCCCCCTAAATATAAAGAATGCAATATAAGAATTAATATTGTATTATCAATGTTACAAAAAATTTATATAAATAATTCAGAAGATGAGAAAATATTAGAAAAATTAATGGAAGCAAGAAGATTTTTATGTGAAAAAGGATGTGCCAATGAAGATAATGATAATGGGCATAGTGATGAAGCAGAAAATCTAAAAAAAGATATAGATAAAATGATAGAAGAATTGCAAAAAGATAAATTACCAAAAGATGAGGATAAGAAAGATAACAAAAATAATAATAAAGACAAAGAAAAAAAGCAAAAAGATGATAGTAAAATGAGTAAAAAGAAAAAAGAATTGGAAGAGATTGAAAAGAAAGGGAGAGAAGAAAGAGAAGATAGTTTAACAGATTTGAGAAATTTTTATTCTGATAAATATTATTATGATGGAAAACAATGGTAAATTTATTTAATAATTAATCTGATATTTTTAATTTTAAACTAATTAAAAAAGGTCATCTAATCTAATGTATTAGATGATTTATTTTATGAAATTTAATAATTAAAAATAAAAATTTTAAAATAAAAATTGTAAAATGTTTACATTTTTTCTGTTTTGTGATAGAATATAATATGTAGACTTTTAAAAAATAGGAGATTGTAGATATGAAAGAAAAAAATATCAATTTTTTATTGAAAATGATTATATGTTTAATTGTATTGTTTTTAATATTTTCATTATTTAATACTTCTTTTGCAAATAGTGAAACAAGGGATAATAGTCAAAAACAATATTGCTATTTATCTGATATTAAATATATAACCACTCAATCATCAGTTGGTTGGGGTAGTATAACTTATGATAAAAACTTAGATACCAAATACAATGATGGACTAATTACTGTAATTGTAGATGGAAAACCAAAAAAATTTCTAAAAGGAGTAGCAGCACATGCTACATCAACAGTTGTGTATGATATCACAGATTATGATTATGATTACTTTACAGCATATATAGGAGTAGATGCGAGTAGAGGTGCTGGTGGAAATGGTGTGAAATTTTCAATATATACTTCTGTTGATGGTCAAAACTGGAATTTAAAAACACCAGTTTCACCTCAAGTAATGAAAGGAAATACAGAAGCACAATTTGTAAAAATAGATATAAAGGAAGCAAATTATTTAAAATTATATGCACATAGTAATGGTAATATAGATTCAGACCATTCAGTTTATGCAAATGCAAAATTAATAAAAGAAGGATATGAAGAAAACAATTCACCAGCTGATTTTATAAAAACAATAGATGAGTATGATAATGCTATAAAAGCTCATTATGGTGAAGAAATAACAGGAGAATATGAATTACTATTATTACAAAGAGAATTTGTGAAAAATATTGGATATGATATATTACAAGCATATGTTCAAATTGATGAAAATAATATGAATGTTGTATCTTGGTTAATGAACGATGTAACAAATCTTAGATTGTACATAGTAGGAGGAAGACCAACAGGAAGTTATAGATCTTCTTTAGATGTTTTAAATAGATTATATACAGAGTATAAAGAAGATTTAAATAACGAAACAGTAACTTCTAATGGAGTAGTTTTAAGTGATTTATATAGAAAAATGATGATTTCTTTATCATTAACTCACTCAGCTCAAGTAAGCTCATGGATAGGTGGAAGTGGAGCAAATATCTCAAATCCAGTAACTAGATATCAAATATATAAAGAGATGAATTTAGCAGGATTATTAGACAATAAAGTTTTCGAAAACTTAAATGTTGAAGAAATGAGATGGGTAATGAATAACCAAATTGCAGATGAGGAAATCAAATGGTTAAATAATCATGTTAGACGTCGTAATAACAGTAGAGACCCATATACATATATAGCATATGGATTTGGATATAATTATAATAAAGATATTTATTATAGTGAAGCAAATTATGAAAAATGGAATCAAAAATATTTATTAGATCAATTTGATTTAACATATAAAAAAGGTGTACCAAAATTATGGATTGTATTTGAAGAAGGATCTGTTTGTGGAGGTCTTTCAAAAACAGGTTCTAATATCAATGCTGCTTATGGTGTGCCTTCAGCTGTAATTGGTCAACCAGGACACGCAGCATATTTACAATATTCTGAAAATGCAGATGGTATAGGATTTTGGAATATATATAATGATGTTTCTGGATGGACACAATCTGAAAAAGGTGAACGTATGTTATTAGGTTGGGGCTCTACTAATTGGGATAGCTATTATCAAGTGCCATATGTTCTATTAGCGCAAGCTGCATTAAATGATTTTGATAGTTATGAAAAATCAGCAGAAACATTATTATTAAAAAATATATATTCAAATAACTTAGTGGAATTAGAAAATATATATAGAAAAGCATTGGAACAACAAAATATTAATTTAGATGCTTGGTATGGATTAATAACAACATTTAAAGCCAATCCAAATAAAACTGAAGAAGATTATTTTCAATTAGTAGAAGAAATGTCTGAATGTTTAAAATATTATCCACTACCAATGTGGGATTTATGGAATTTAGTAAAAGGTAAATTTACTAGTCCAGCATATATAATGAAATTTAACTTATTAGAAAAAAGAACATTAGAAGAAGCAACTAGACTAACTAGTGGAACATCTCAACCAAGTGTTACAAGAATAATGGCTAATTATTTATTAGGAAGAAATAATTACACACTTACAACTTTCTCATTTGATGGACCAAATGCAGAATCTATCGTATTATCAGATAAATTTGCTGCTACAGAAGTAAGATGGGATTATAGTTTAGATGGTGGTGAAACTTGGACTGAAACAGGAGAACATATACATAAATTAAATAAAGAAGAAATTGCGAAAATAAATGTAGAAGATGGAATTTTAATTCATATAATTGGTGTAAATTATAGTGAAGCAAATATAAATAAAATTGTAATTACAAAAGCTAGCGTACCAAATGTATATAATAATGACCTAGAAAATAGAGTTATAGGTACACCGGCTTCAATGCAGTGGAGATTTAGTGCTGATGACGAATGGATATTGTTTGAAAACGAACTACCAGATTTAACAGGAGATAAAACAATAGAAGTAAGACAAGGACCAACAGGAACAAGATTAGCAAGTGATACAAAAACTTTAAGTTTTACACAAGATGTTGTAAATAATAAAAGAAAATATATTCCAATAGCTAATTTATCACTTCACAGTGTATCTAGTCAAGCAACAGCTGGGGATCAAAAAGGTCATGCTATAAATGCAATTGACGGAAATGCTTATACAAGATGGCACTCTGCTTGGAATGGTAGTGATACAACTAGAACCATAGTTATTCAATTTGATAAACTAAGAAATTTAACAGCTTTGGATTATATACCAGAAGCAGGTGTAAATGGAAAAATTTTCAGCGCACAAGTATTAGTTAGTGTAGATGGAACGAATTGGAAAGAAGTTGTATCAGGTACAAATTGGTCATATTCTAATGTAAATGATGTTTCAACAAAAACTGTTGATTTCGAAGCTGTTAGGGCAAAATATGTAAAAATAGTAGGAAAAAGAACACAAACAGTAGGTGGTGGAAGTTTTATAACTGCAGCAATGTTTAATTTCTATGAAGATACAACAGTTGATATTGTTGCTGAATTCACATTTGATGGAGCAAATGCTAAAAAGATAGTTTTAGACAATGATTATAAAGGTCAAAACTGGCAATACAGTTTAGATGGAGGTACAACTTGGAAAAATGGTAGTGGTGATGAACATCTATTAACAGATACAGAAATAAATCAAATTACATCAGAAAATCAAATAAAAATACGTTTTGCTGAAAATTCAACACAATATATAGTAAAAATTAAAAAAATGAATACACCTACAATTACTCCTTACTTGAATGATTGGGAAAATAGATTGATAGGAATAACAAATAAAGCAGGACTTGAATGGAAGATTGAAGGAACAAATAATTGGACTGATTTTACAGAAGAAGAACCTGTAGTAGAAGGAGCAAAAAAATTATATGTTAGAGCAAAAGCTACTTCTAACTTTACAGCAAGTGATATATTAGAATATCAATTTGCAGAAGATGAAAATACATCAAAAGAAACATATATACCAATATCACATTTGTCAGTACATGCATATTCAACCCAATCAATAGATAATACGAGACCATTTTATGCACAAAATGCGATAGATGGAAATCGTAATACTTTATGGCATACGGACTTTAGATATTCAATAGTAGGATCTAGAGCATTTATTACTATGAAACTTGATAGTAATAAATATATATCTGCATTAGAATATGCACAAAAGAAATATAGAGAAGAAGATCCTTGCTATATAAAAAATGCTTATGTATATATAAGTGAAAATGGTGAAGATTGGATTTTAGCAGGAACATTAGAAAATGCTACACAAGATGAAGAATTTAAGAAAATTATATTTGATGAAAGTGTATCAGGACAATATGTAAAAATAGAAATGGAAGGATATGGTATTTTTGCTTCTATTGCAATGATAAACTTATATGAAGATACAACAGTGAAAAAAGCAGCTTCATTCTTATTTGATGGAGAAGAAGCAAATAAGATAATTTTATTAGATGAATTTAAAGGTTCAAATTGGGAATATAGTTTAGATGGTGGTAATACATGGAAACGTGGTTCATCAGATACACATACATTAACAGAAGAAGAAATAGAACAAGTAAATGGAGATAACAAGATAAGATTAAAAATTAATAATAATGAATATGTAATAAATATTCAAAAATCAAGTAGACCAGTGATTACAGGATACTTAAATGATTTAGAAAATAGATTAATTGGTATGGATAATACTGATAATTTAGAGTGGAAAATTGAAAGTGATGGTGTAAGTACTAATAAATGGATTGATTATTCAGAGCAAGAACCGATAGTAGAAGGAAATGCTAAACTTTTGATTAGAAAAAAAGCAAAAAATGTATTTGCAGCAAGTGAAGTATTAGAGCTTATTTTTACAGAAGATAATCAAGCAGATACAAGAAAATATGTTCCAGTAAAATGTTTATCAATAGCTAATGTTTCGGCAGAAGATAAAGGACAAAATGGAGCTGCAATAAATGCAATAGATGGAAATTATAATACAAGATGGTTGAACTCATCAGCTGGTACAGATAATCAAAAATATATAGTGATAAAATTCGATTCTGCTATTTATTTAAGTGCAATGGATTATGTACCACATAGTGAAAATGGAAAGATACTTACTGGTAAAATTGAAGGAAGTATGGATGGAGAAAACTTTACAGATATTTCAGAAATAACAGGGTGGGGAAATAATCAAGACATTAAAAACATAGATTTTAATGAGCCTGTTAAAGTAAGATATGTAAAGATAACTGGTATTGAAACTTCTTATACAAGTAATAAAAGACATATTGGTGCTAGAATGTTTAATTTCTATGAAGATATTACAAAGAAAGACGCAGTAGCTCCAACAGCAGAAATTCAATATAATATTGAAACTTTAACAAATAATGATGTAGTAGCAACTTTAGTAAATCCAAGTACAGAAATAACAGTATTAAATAATGGTGGAAATATGTCATATACATTTACAGAAAATGGAACATTTACATTTGAATTTGAAGATAGTGAAGGAAATAAAGGAAGAGCAACAGCCACAGTAGATTGGATATGTAAAACATTACCAAATGCAATGTTCACATATGATATAACAGATCCAACAAATCAAGATGTAACAGTAACAGTAACATTTGATAGAGAAGGAACAATTGTTACAAATAATGATGGCAATAATACACATACATTTACTGAAAATGGAGAATTTACATTTGAATTTAGAGGACCATATGGAAATAAGGGAACAGCAACAGCAAGAGTAGATTGGATATGTAAAACATTACCAAATGCAACATTAACATATGATATAGAAGAAACAACAAATAAACCAGTAACAGTAACAATAGCATTTGATAGAGAAGGAACAAGAGTTACAAATAATAATGGAAAGAACATATATACATTTGAAAAAAACGGAGAATTCACATTTGAATTTGTTGGACCATATGGAAATACGGGTGTAGCAACAGCAAAAGTAGATTGGATAGATAAAACAATTCCAAAAGCCGATATAAAATATGATATTACAGAAAAAACAAACAAAAATGTAGTTGCAACATTAGAAGTAGAAAGTGATGATATTATAATAACAAACAACAATGGAAGTAACACATATACATTTACAGAAAACGGAACATTTACATTTGAATTTAGAAACGAACTTGGAAACAAAGGAACAGCTATAGCAAAAGTAGACTGGATAGATAAAAAGACTCCAAATGGTAGAATCTCATATAATATCACAAAACCAACAAATCAACTAGTAGAAGCAACAATAAGTTTTGATAAAGAAAATGTAACAATTACAAATAATAAAGGAAAGAATACATATACATTTAATAAAAATGGCGAATTCACATTTGAATTTATAGATGAAGCAGGAAATACTGGTTCAGCACTTGCAAAAGTTACATGGATTGACAAAACATTGCCAGTAGCAACAATTACTTATAGCTCAACAACTCCAACAAATAAAGATGTAATTGCTACTATCTCATTTGATAAAGAAAATATTACTGTAAATGGTGGAAATACACATACATTTACAGAAAATGGAACATATGAATTTCAATTTACAGGACCTGCTGGAAATTCTGGAGTTGCAAAAGCAGAAGTTACTTGGATTGATAAAGAAACACCAGAACCATTATTAGTATATAGTACAGTACAACTAACAAATAAAGATGTGATTGCAACAGTAATTTTTGAAGATGAACAAGAAGGCGAAGTGACAATATTAAACAATAATAAAAAGAATTCATATGTATTTTCAGAAAATGGAAGTTTTACATTTGAATTTTCAGATAGGGCAGGAAACAAAGGAAAAGTAACAGCAAATGTAACTTGTATAGATAAATTACCTCCGACTGCAGTTGTTAAATATAATATTACAGATAAAACAAATAAAAATGTAGAAGCAAGTTTAGTAGATGTAAGTGAAGAAATAACAATAACTAATAATGAAAGTAGCACTTATACATTTACAAAAAATGGAATATTTACATTTGAATTTACTGATAAAGCAGGAAATAAAGGAACAGCAGAAGCAAAAGTTGATTGGATAGATAAAGTAGTACCAGTTGCGACAATTGAATATAGTACTACAGAATTAACAAATAAAGATGTAATTGCTACTATCTCATTTGATAAAGAAAATGTAACAGTGGAAGGCGGAAATACACATATTTTTAATGAAAACGGAGAGTTTACTTTTGAATATGTAGATGAAGCTGGAAATAATGGAATGGCAACAGCAATTGTAAATTGGATAAATAAAGATTTAGAAATAATAAGTTCAACAAAATATAAAATAGAAAATGGCTTTATTTCAGGAATACGACCAAAAGTAAATGAAATTGAAGGAACAACAGTAAAAGAATTTAAAGAAAATATAGAAACAAAAGAAGAAGTAGTTGTTTTAAATAAAGATGGAATTAAGTTAAACGATAATGAAATTATTACAACAGATTCAAAATTAAAAGTAGGAGAAAAAGAGTATACTCTTATAGTAAAAGGTGATATAGATTGTGATGGAGAAATAACAATTAACGATTTAGCAAAAATAAAATTACATTATATAGAGAAAATCTTACTAAATGGAACTGCTTTAAAATCTGCAGATATGGATGGAGACTCAGAAGTTACAATAAATGATATAGCAATATTAAAATTAGTATTAATTGGATTAAAAAATATAGACTAAAATAAATTTTATTGTTTATAAAAAGGCTAGAAGACAAAATGTTTCTGGCCTTTTTATAAAAATAAACTATATAAATGTAAATATATGGTAATAATCTTGAATATATAAGAAAAATATGATAAAATAAAAAAGATATAAAAATATATTTAATTAAGGAGGAATGAAAAATGAGAAAATCATTAAAATCTAAAATGATTTTTTGCATATTTTTTTGTACATTACTTTTAATAAGTATATTATCTTATTTGGGAAATGCAAAATATAGTTATAAAAAAGTGCAGTTTTATAATTTACATACTTATAATAGTAGTAAAGATGTCAATCAAAAATTGACTTTTCCTGACAGTTTTGATGAAGATAAAGTAGTATTTTTATCAGATATTCCTTATAGTAAGGGGCAAACAGCATGGGGAAGTATTGCATTAGATAAAACTCAAGATAATAAAGCATTTACAATGTTATTAAATGGTTCAACAACAGTAATAAAAAAGGGAATTTGGGCGCATGCTACTTCTACTTTAGAGTATGACATTAGTAATTATAAAGACTATGCATATTTTGAAACTTATTATGGTATTAATACAACATCAGGAAATAAAGGAAATGGTGTAAAATTCTATATTTACACTTCTGAAGATGGAACTAACTGGACTTTACGTACAGATGAAAATCCTACTGCAATCAAAAGTTCAAATAATGCGGTAGCTGTTAAAATTGATATTAGAAATGCTAATTACATTAGATTATATGCTAATGATAATGGCTCTAATGCAAGTGATCACGTTGTTTGGGGAGATGCAAAACTTGTAACGGAAGATTATAACGATAATGTTATGACAACAGTAGAAGAATATGATGAAATTATAAGAGCATCTTATGAGCGTGGAGCAGTTAAGGATGAATTAAAGCTTACTCTTTTACAAAGAGACTTTATAAAAAGAGTTGGTCAATATCAACTTAGAAATTTTCTAGAAGAAGACCCTAAAAATAAAGAAACTTTAGAATGGTTTTTAAATAATGAAGAAGCACTACGTTTATGGACAGTTGGTGGTACGCCAAATGGTACTTATTTACGAGCATTACAAGTATTAAGCAACCTATACCATACTCATAAAGAAGATTTAACAAACGAGGAATTAACAGCAAATGGAGTAAAATATAAAGATTTATATTTAAAAATGATGTTATCATTATCTTTAACTCATTCAACAAATGTTGGTTTATGGATTGGTGGATCAAGCAAGTTGTCAGATGCTGTTACAAGATATGAAATATATAAACAAATGCATTTAGACAATAAATTAGCATCAAATTCAATGTTCGAAAACTATACAATAGAAGAAATGCGTGGAGTCATGATTACAAATATTGATGATGAAGAAATATTGTGGTTACGTGATTATTCTGAAAAGAAATTTTCAAACATAGTAGATCGTTTTAATCCATTTAAATATATTAATTATACATTTAATTATGGTTATTATAGACCACAATATTATAGTCAAGAAAATTACGCTAAATGGGATGCAAAATATGACCTATCTAAATATAATATTACTTATAAATCAGGAGCTCCAAAATTATGGATAGTATTTGAAGAAGGTTCTGTTTGTGGTGGACTTTCTAAAACAGCGGCTAACCTTTATGGTGTATGGGGTACTCCAGCTAAAGTTTTAGGGCAACCAGGGCATGCTGCTTATACATATTTATATAATGCAGGTGGTGGAAACAATGCATGGCAATTATCATACAACGTTGCATCTACGGCTTGGGCTGCTAGTGATGGTGGTGGACGTATGCCAAATGGTTGGGGAAATGGATGGTCTAGCGGTGCTGCAAGTAGAGGTTCCTATCATTTCTTATCTCAACAAGCTCAAAATGAATATGATAAATATGAAAAAGCTGAATTAATATTATTACAAGCAGATACCTTTAAAAATGATAAAGAAAAACTAGAGCAAATTTATCGTGATGCTTTAGCAGAAGAAATTATCAACTTTGATGCTTGGGTTGGTGTAATAAGTATATATAATGCAGATGACTCTAAGACGCAAGAAGAAAGAATTGCTTTAGCAGAAGAAATTGCTGAAGTAATGGCTTATCATCCATTACCAATGTATGATTTAACAAAACTTGTTGCCACTAAAATTACATCATCAGAATACTTAGGTAAAATGATGATGTTACAAGAACAAACTTTACGTAAGGCTACAAAAGCAACAAGTGCAAATACTTTATATTATAAAGAAGTACCAGTAGTTGCAAATGCAATTTTAGGTGTAATTGATTCTAGAATTGCTACTTTCTCTTTTTCAGGTGCAAATGCTGGGAAAATAGTATTATCTAAACAATTTCAAAGTGCGCAAGTAACTTGGAGTTATAGTTTAGATGGTGGTAATAATTGGAAAGAAGTTTATGAACATTCTATACAACTTACTAATGAAGAAATTGCA
>JAAWOE010000008.1 GCA_022799315.1 Clostridia bacterium
TTTCTATTCATAATTTGGAAGGAGGAATATTTATAGAATGAATGGAGAAACAAAAAAGGCAGGAATTTATATTCGTGTAAGTACAGAAGATCAAGCAAGAGAACGGATTTAGTTTAGGAGAACAGGAAGAAAAGCTAAAACAACTTTGTAAATATAAGGAATATGAGATATTTAAAGTTTACAAAGATGCAGGAATTAGTGCAAAAGATATGGAACACAGACCAGCTTTTCAACAAATGCTAACTGATATGAGAGCAGGAAAAATCAACTATATCGTAGCATATAAGCTAGATAGAGTAACAAGGTCTGTAAGAGACTTAGAGGTGTTAATATCAGACCTAGAAAAGCATAATTGTTATTTGGTGTGTGATAAAGATGATGTAAATACCTCAACCGCTAATGGCAGGTTTTTCGTGCGTATGCTAACAGTATTATCACAACTAGAAATTGAGATAGTTAGTGAAAGAACAAAGTTCGGTTTAACAGGTGCAATAAAATCTGGACATATTCCTAATAGATGTCCTCTTGGCTACAAAAGAAAAGGCAAAAAATGATAATTGATGAAACTACAAAAGATTTAGTCATTAGAATATTTAATATGTATTTAGAGGGCAAAAGCTATCAAACAATAGCAAATATTCTAAATGAAGAACAAATACCAACACTTACAAAAGCAAAATGGAAAGATTCTACAATAGAAAAAATGATAAATAATAAAATTTATATGGGAGATTATGAAAGATTTAAGAGAGTTGGCAAAGAACAAGGAAAAGAGCCTGTTATTTATAGAGATGTAGTAGAGCCAATAATTTCAAGAGCTATGTTTTATGAAGTACAAGCCCAAAAAGAGAAAAATCAAAGAGCTTTTTGCAGAGATAGAGTTTATATCTTTATGCAAAAGTTAATCTGTCCAAAATGTGGCAAGTTAATGACTTGTAAAGGATCAGGTGGCAAAAAGAAAAAATATATGTATTATCATTGCACCGACTGTAAGCTGTATTTAAGAGAAGATTTAATTGAAAATGTAACAATGGATTTGATTATGAATTTAGTAGAATATGATATGACAGTAAAGCAATACTTCTTCCCTGTTTTAGCAGATAAAAAAGAACAAGATACGGCAAAACTAGATAAAGAAATTGCAAATTTGAAAAAACAAAAGGATAGAATTAAAGAAGCATACATCAAAGGAATTGTAGAAGTAAATGATTTTTCCGAAGATTATAGAGTAATTGAAGAAAAATTAAACCTATTAGAAGAAAAAAGAATACAAGCAATAGACTTGAATAAACAGACCTTTTCCCCACAGCAAATAATGGCTGATAGAGATGTGGAAAAAGAAAAACTAATTCGTTCTAATCAATTTTATGATATGTTAGAGCTTCAATGGAGTAATAAAACCAAAGAAGAAAAACAAGAATTTATTTCAAAATTTATAGAAAATGTTACGATTGATAAGAACGAAAATGGCTTTTATAAATTAGTAAATATCAAATTTAGGAGTAGCTTTATTGAACAAATTTGCAAAATTTTAGACTATGGAATGTTTGACTTTACATCTTCTTGCACAATAGGAAAAGAAGAAGCTAGTATTACTACAACAGTACAAATGGATAAAAAAGAACTACAAGAATATATGGAAAGATTAAGCGATTATTATGAAGTTTCATATTATGAATTAGATAGACCAGATGCACCTAAGAAAGGTTATCAAAAGAAATATTATAGAATAAAGGAAACAAATGAAAATGGAGAAAGACTATTTAAATTAGTAGAGTTAATTGCAAATGATAAGAGTTTTCCTATTCAAAAAGATAATCATATTATAGGTGGAATTCGTGTAAAAGAACGAGAAAAAGTTAGTTAAAAAATAAAATGTTGGAGGTAAAAACAAGTGGAAAATAAAGAAATAAAAGAAATTAAATATGGAATTGAATATACAAAACAAGGAGACTACTATATGCCAAATCTAGTATTAGAAAAAGAAAAAATAACACTAAACAAATATGGTAGAGCAAGATTAAACTATCTAAAAACAAATAAAAAAGCAGAATATATGATAATGTTTACAAAAGGAACACTTAATAATCACTTAAAAGAAATACAAGAAACAGCTCAAAATAGATTAGATTTTATGATAAATGAGTTAGTAAAAAAAGAAAATATTACAGAAGAATTAAAAGAAAAAAATCAATTAGCTTGGGTGTCAGCAATGAATTCTATTAAGAATATTGCAGAAGAAATTATATATAGTGAACTAATTTATGTATAAAAATTTATCATAATTTATAACTGATTTTCAGTAAATTAAGAATAATCAACAAATATGAAATGTGAGTACAACCTAAAAATATTGATTTAGCAAGCAACGTATTTGTACTCACGCCACAAATACCAATATTGAATGGGACAAGTCCCAAACCCTAATAAAAAAACAGAAAGTGAGATGAAAAATTATAAGAAACAGAAATATAAAAATAAACATTTTCTTAAACGAAGAAGAAAATAGAATATTAAATGAGAAAGTAAAAAAGTCTGGATTAAATAAATCAGAGTTCTTTAGAAAAATAATTTTAGACTATCAGTTAAAAGAAAAGCCAGATGAAAAGTTTTACGAGATACTTGCACAACTTCGTGGTATGGCAACAAACTTAAATCAAATGTCAAGAATATATAATCAGTATAAAGGCTATGTAAATGAAAATAAATATGCTACCTTATATAATCAAATACAAAATTTTATATTAGCATTAGAAGAAGTTTATCTTATACCAACAAAAAATAAAAGTGTTAGTGGGTGGCAATAGATTATGGCAGTAACAAAAATATGGAAAGTAAAAGACAGATTAGATGTTACAATAAATTATGCAGTAAATGGAGAAAAGACAGAAGAAAAGTTATATGTATCAGGTATAAATTGTATGCCTGATACAGCATATCAAGAAATGATAAATATAAAAAAGCAATTTTTCAAAACAGATGGCATACAATGCTTTCATGCAGTGCAATCTTTTGTAAAAGGAGAAATAACACCAGAACAAGCCCATGAAATTGGAATGAAACTAGCTGAAGAATTATGGGGAGATAAATTTCAAGTAATAGTTACAACACATTTGAACACAGATAATTTGCATAATCACTTCATACTAAACTCTGTTTCTTTTTTAGATGGCAAGAAATTTTGTAACACTAAAAAAGATTATGCAATAATGAGAAAAACATCAGATAGACTTTGTGAAGAATATGGATTAAGTGTATTATCTCAAGAAGAAAAATATAATAAATATGCTACAAGCAGTTTATATAAGGAACTGATGAAAGATTCTATTGACTATGCAATAGAAAATGCCAAAGATTATAACGAGTTTATAAAAATACTACAAGATTTAGATTATATAGTTACAGACAAGAACTACACTTTATCTATAAGGCGTAATCCATACAAAAGAAATACGAGAATTGAAAGACAGTTTGGAAATAAATACTCAAAAGAAAATATATACAAGAGAATACTAGAAACACAGACACTATTCCCCTACTCATCTAATTCTATGATTCTAATTACTAGAACTTATGAAAATTATAATAAACAAAAAGAAAAGCATTACCAAAATAAAGGCTCTATTGCCTATCTTATATATCAATATGAGAAATTATTCGGTATCAATACAGAAAGCACCTTAAAATCGAATATGACAAGAATAACACCTGAACTAATAGCAGAAATCAAGAAAATGGACGAGTATTCTAATCAAGCAAGATTTTTGGCAAAAAATGATATAAAAACAGAGCAAGAATTATTAGATTTTGAAAAATCTGCTTATGAAAGAGTAAATCCATTAAAGAGCCAACGCGAAAATCTTTGGAAAAAGCATAAAAGAGCAAAAACAGATGAAGAAAAGCAAGTAATGGAAAATGAAATTATAGAAATTTCAAAACGAATTACTCCTATTACAGAAGAAATTAAGCATTGCAATAATATAAAGCAAAGGATGGAGAAAATTAAGCAATATCAATTACACGAGCAAATAGAACAGGAAAAAGAACAATTTGAGAAAGAACAAGAAAAGAATAAAAAAGATAAAAACAAAGCAAGGTAGATTATTCTATCTTGTTTTGTTATATAAACTATTTGACTACCTAGCTATTGTAAAAAGCAATGCTTTATATTATAATTGAATTGAATTTTCATGTTAGGAGAAATGATAATGGAGCCAAAAGTGATATTTGAAATTCCTGTTTATTCTATGAGTGAAGAAAAATATTATAAAAAATGGGAAACTTCCAATGAATCTAGTATAAAACACTTTTTAGAACTTAATGATGAAATAGGAGATTATGAAAGATGGTTAAAAAGATTTAATTTGCCACAATCTATTTGGAAGTACAATCAAATTGTAGGCTATATACAAATTATTATAAAAGGAAAAGATATAATTTTTGACTTATGGCTATGCAAAGATAAAAGATACTTTTATAATACAACTAAAAAGCATTTCATTGAACCTATGCCTGCAAATGGACTGCATTTTTTTACTAATACTATGACAGATAGAGAGATAAAAATTGAGATTGAAAGATTTTTGAAAATAATTGAAAAAGATTTTATAAAGAAAAATATGTATTTAGATAAAACGATTTATAACAATTTAGTAAATAACATAAATATAAAAAATATGTTATAATGATGAAGACAAATAGTAAGTTATCGCTGAGATTAAAAATAAAAAGGAGTATTAAAATATGGTACATTTAGTATATTGTGATGATAAGTCAAAAGAGTTAAATAAGATTTTAGATGGAAGTAAAACAATGATTATACGAGGTGCAGCAGGAAGAAAAATACCACATAGCAGAGTATTCAAAGATGAAATACTTTATTTTATGGAAAAAGGAACAAAAAAGATAACAGCAAAGGCAATTGTAACAGATGTTCAAAACTATGTAAAATTAAGTGATGAAGAAATAACAAAAACTATTGAAGATAATAACAATAAACTACAGCTAACTGATAAGCAAAAAGAAAGATGGCATAAAAAATGCTTGTGTTTAGTTGAATTTAAAAATGTAGAAGAAATTACAGCATTAGACTTTGACCATCAAGGAAATATGGACGATTGGTTAATTATAGAAAAAATAGAAGATGTAGTTGTAGGAACGAGTATTCCATATAATTATGAAAAATCAAGATTTTAAGGTGGTATAAATATGTCAATGTGGAATGCTTGGCGAGGTTGTAAAAAATGTAGTGATGGTTGTTTACATTGCTATATTCATAAAGGAGATTTCAAAAGAAATGTTGATACAAACGAAATAGTAAAAACAAAAGACTTTGAAAAACCAATAGAAAAATTAAAAAATGACAATTATAAAATGAAATCTGGAATTGTTTATTTATGTTTTTCTACGGATTTTCTTATTGAAGAAGCAGATAAGTGGAGAAATGAATGTTGGAAAATGATTAAAGAAAGACAGGACTGTACTTTTTTGTTTCTAACAAAAAGAATTGATAGATTTATGAAATGTACTCCAGATGACTGGGAAAATGGATACGACAATGTAGTTGTATGTTGTACTATTGAAAATCAAAAAAATGCAGATTATAAATTATCAATTTTTAAAGATTTACCAATAAAACATAAATGTATTACAGCACAGCCATTATTAGAGAAAATAGACATTGAAAAATATCTTGATAATATTGAGTTAGTAGTTGTTGGTGGAGAATCTGACATAAATGCTAGGGTATTTAATTATGACTGGGCATTAGATATTAGAGAACAATGTATAAGAAAAAATGTTAGTTTTGAGTTTAGGCAATGTGGCACTTATACAATAAAAGATGGAAAACAATATAAAATACAGACAAAAGATTTGTGTAAACAGGCAAAATTAGCCAATATTGATTATAAAAGTAATCGCTAAATTACAATAAGTAGAGTAGATAATAAGTTAAATTATCTGCTCATTTTTTATAAATATGACAGACAGATGTCATATTTATATGCTATAATATTGACAGGAGGAAAATATGCAGGTAAATAATAGATTATTTGAAATAGTATATATACTAATGCAAAAGAAAAAAACTACAGCTAAAGAATTAGCTGATAGGTTTGAGGTATCTACAAGAACAATATATAGAGATATAGAAACATTAAGTGGAGCAAACATACCAATTTATGCAAGTAAAGGAAAAGATGGAGGAATAGGACTTTTAGATGAATATGTATTAAATAAAACAATACTTTCTGAAGAAGAACAAAATCAGATTTTGTTTGCCTTGCAAGGAATGAAAAAAGTAAAAGGACAAGATGAAAAAGATATTTTGGAGAAGTTAAGTATATTATTTAATAAAAAGATAAATGATTGGATTAAAATTGATTTTTCTAATTGGGGTAATATACAAGAAGAACGATTTGATATTATCAAATCTGCAATTTTAAATAAGCAGCTAGTACAATTTATTTATTATAATTCTAATGGAGAAGAAAATAATAGAATTGTAGAGCCATTACAAATATGGTTTAAAGATAAATCATGGTATTTAATAAGTTATTGCAAATTAAAAGAAGATTATAGAATATTTAAAATTGCTAGAATAAAAGAAATTAAAATATTAGAAGAACATTTTGAAAGAGAACTACCAAAAGAAGAAGAGAAAGAAAAACATAATTTTAAAATGATAGAACTTGAACTAGAAATAAATAAAGCTATGACTTATAGAGTATATGATGAATTTGAAAGTAAAGAAATAACTAAAAAAGAAGATGGGAACTTTATTATAAAAGTGAAATATCCAGAGAATGAATGGATATATGGCTACATTTTATCTTTTGGAGAATATGCAAAAATTTTAAATCCTGCTTATGTAAAAAACATAATAAAAGATAAATTACAAAAAACTTTAAAAAATTATTTATAATATGACATACTGTTGTCAAATTATATATTATATACTTCTGTTTAGGAGGTAGATATATTATGAAATATGAAATTGTAGAATTAGAAGAAAAGGTTGTTACAGGAATTAAAATTAAAACAACTAATCAAGATGGAAAGGCTATACAAGATATAGGAATGACTTGGCAAAAATTATTTGCAAATGGAATTTATGAGAAGATTCCAAATAAGGTAAATGGTAAAACAATAGGATTATATACAGAATATGAGGGTGATTATACAAAAACTTATACATTTATTGCAGGAGCAGAAGTAAGTCAAGAAGTACAAATAGGTGAAGAAATAGAAAGTATTATTATTCCAAAAGGAAAATATGCTAAGTTTGTTATAAGAGGAGATGTGCAAAATTCAGTAGGACAGGCTTGGCAAGAAATATGGAACATGGATTTAAAAAGGAAATACACTTGCGATTTTGAAGAATATCAAAACAACTCTGAAGATATGCAGAAACAAGAAATTCATATTTATATTGCACTAGATAAGTAGAAAGGAAAAGATAAAATGGCTTTTGATTATAAAAAAGAATATAAGGACTTTTATATGCCAAAGAATAAACCAAGCATTGTAAAAATTCCTAAAATGAATTATATTGCAGTTAGAGGAAAAGGAAATCCTAATGATGAAAAAGGGGAGTATAAACAAACAATAGGACTTTTATATGCGATTGCTTTTACTATAAAAATGAGTTATAAAGGTACACATAAAATAGATGGTTATTTTGAATATGTAGTTCCACCATTAGAAGGATTTTGGTGGCAAGATGGAATGAAGGATAGTATTGACTATAACAATAAAGACAAAATGAATTTTATATCTATTATTAGATTACCAGACTTCGTAACAAAGAAAGATTTTGATTGGGCTGTTCAAGAAGCAACAAACAAGAAAAAACTAGATTTTTCAAAAGTGGAATTTTTAACTTATGATGAAGGAATTTGTGTTCAATGTATGCACATGGGCTCTTATGATAATGAGCCTAAAACAATCAATTTAATGCACGAATATATGATAGAAAATGGATATGAACTAAATATTACAAACAACAGATTTCATCACGAAATTTATTTAAGTGATCCAAGAAGATGTGATGTAAATAAATTAAAAACAGTTATAAGACATCCAATAAGAAAAAAGGAATAATTATGGAATTTATAGAAACAAAGACAATACTTCAAAGAGCGACACATGGAGAAGAATGGTTTGGAATTGATTATAATATGAATCTATACAAAGGTTGCTGTCATAAATGTATTTATTGTGATAGTAGAAGTAATTGTTATCAAGTAGAGGATTTTGACAGAGTAAGAGCAAAGAAAGATGAAATAGAAAAATTAAATCGAGAATTAAAGTCAAAAAGGAAAAAAGGTGTAATCGGAATAGGTGCAATGTCAGATACTTATAATCCTTTTGAAAAACAATATGAAATAACAAGACAAGCATTAAAACTAATTTCGTGCTATAATTTTGGAGTATCAATAGAAACAAAAAGTAATTTGATAGTTAGAGATATAGACATATTCAAGGAAATAAACAAAAAAGCAGATGTAATACTTAAATTTACAATTACATCAGCAGATGATAATTTATCACAAAAAGTAGAACCAGGAGTATGTGTTTCTTCAGAAAGGCTAAAAGCAATGAAACAATTATCAAAAGAGGGATTATTTGTTGGAACATTATTAACTCCAATTATTCCATTTATAACAGATTCAGAGAAAAATATTAGAAATGTAATAAGATTATCTTATGAAAATGGAGCAAAATTTATATTCTCTATGGGAGGAGTTACATTAAGAGAAAATCAAAGAGAATTCTTTTATGAGCAATTAGATAAGACTTTTCCTAATTTAAAAGAAAAGTATATTAAGACTTATGGAAATAACTATTTTTGTTATCCATTGAATAAAGACTTAAACAAAATATTTAAAGAAGAATGTGAAAAGTATGGACTACTTTATAAAATGAGTGATATAGTAAAAGCATATAAAAAAGAAATTAAACAAGGAGAGCAATTAACCTTTATATAGAAAAGAGGAATAATATGAATGAATATATAAATTTAACATTAGAAAACATAGAAAAAGAACATTTATGTTGTGCTATTGGAGATCCAAAACATCAAGTAGGAGTGGATAATAAAAAGGAATGGATTAAAAGTAAGTTAAAAGATGGGCATGTATTTAGAAAACTAAATGCAAGAGGAAAAATATTTATTGAATATGAGCCGATAGAAACAGCTTGGATTCCCATTAGTGGTAAAAATTATGAATATATCTATTGCTTATGGGTAGCAGGAAGTTTTAAGGGAAAAGGGATCGGAAAAGAATTATTAGAATATGCAATAAACGATTCGAAAAAAAAGGCAAAAGTGGTATATGTACTGTAGTTTCTAAAAAAAAGAAACCTTTTTTAGGAGAAAAGAAATTTTTTGAGCATTATGGGTTTAAGGTAGTAGATGTTATTTCCGATTATGAGTTGTTGGCATTACAATTTGAAGATAGTGAAACACCCAAATTCAATGATAATGCTAGAAATATGAAAATTGATAATAAAGATTTTACAGTTTACTATAGTCCAGAATGTCCTTATGTAGAATATGAAGTAAATGAACTAACTAAATATGCAAAAGAGAATAACATTAAAATTAATTTTATAAAAATAGATTCGTTAGAAAAAGCAAAAAATGTACCTTGCATATTTAATAATTGGGCAAATTTTTATAAGGGAGAATTTATTTCAAATACTATACTAAATGCTAATTCATTTAAAAAGTTAATAGACTAAAAAATTACAATTTATGGAGTTGATAGTTTATGAATAAAGAGATATTGTTATTAAATATAGATAAAGTTCATACTACAAAAATGGGTATAGATAGAATTAAGAAAAATCTTAAACTAGATACAAATGATGTAGTTGATTATTGCAAAAATAAAGTTTTAGATAAAAAATGTAATATATATAAACAAGGCAAGAATTGGTATTGTGAAATTGATAATATAAAGATAACTATTAACTCATACAGTTATACGATTATTACAGCACATACTATTCACTAAATTACAATCTAGAGGTGTAAGATGGAATATAAAGAATATGGATCAAAGAATAATGATACTATAATTTTATTGCATGGTGGCGGTCTTTCTTGGTGGAATTATATAGATGAAATAGGATTGCTTGAAGATGAATTTCACATAGTTATCCCTATACTAGACGGACATTCGAATAGTGATACAAATTTTACTTCCATTGAAAGTAATGCTTTAGAAATAATAAATTTTATAAATGATAATTATAATGGAAAAGTAAAACTAATTGGAGGATTATCATTAGGAGGACAAATATTGTTAGAAATACTATCTAAAAATCCCAATATATGTGAATATGCTATTGTTGAAAGTGCTTTGGCAATTCCTATGAATTTTACTTATAAAATGATAGAGCCAACATTTAATTTATCATATTGTTTAATAAGTAAAAAATGGTTTTCAAAACTACAGTTTAAAAGTTTAAAACTTAAAAACAGTTTGTTTGATATGTATTATGAAGATACTTGTAAAATTACAAAAGATAATTTAATTGCTTTTATGAAGTCAAATTCTAGTTATGAAGTAAAAGATACTTTATCACATACTAGAGCAAAAGTGCTTGTATTGGTAGGAAGCAAAGAAAGACCTATTATGAAAAAATCGGCAACTAAAATTGCTAATTTAATACCAAATAGTGAACTTGATGTACTACAAGGATATTATCATGGGGATATTAGCATAAATCATGCAGATGATTATGTTGAGAGAATAAAGAGATTAGTTCGCTAAATTACAAGTTGTAAGTTAGATTAAATAGTTTTATACAGTAAAAAATTGTGAAAAAATTATATTTGACAAAATAAAAAAATGACTGTATAATAAAGATAGAAAATGAGTAACACAAAGTGTGTTGCCGAGAATATGTTTAATAAACCATTTCACTCGCCAAAGCAGAATGGTTTATTTTTTATTGCCTATGAAGTAACCAACAGATGATGATTAACAAGGCAACATTTATGATAGTCATTGCTACTAATCCGTAGAAAAGTAGATATGTAATAATTATTAATGCTGATTCTACCATATTAACCACCTCCTAGATTCAATCTCACAAACTAAGTTGTGGAGGTTTTTGTAAACACTAAGTTGTCAAAGGTGGCAACACACTCCGCTTATTCTCATTTTCTATATCTACAACTATACAACATTATTAGATAAAATACAAGCGAACAAAACAAAATTTTGTTTGACAAAGTAAATAATATAATGTATAATTGAATATATTAATAGTGAACAATATTATTTTTACAAGAAGGAAAAACGCTAACTAACAAGCGTTAATTATAAATAGTTAGTAAGATAGGAAAAACGCTAACTGATATGCGTTGCATATAAATAGTCAGTATGAAGGAAAAGGGGGCTTTCAAAGGAAGCTCTCTTTTTGTGTATTATTGAGGAGGAAAAAATGGTAGAAAATGGAGTATATATTGTTAAAGATGAATATTTTAAAAAATTCGAAAGTAAAGGAAGTAAATTTAAAGATAATAAATCAGGCAATAGACCACATTTTGCTGTATTCAAGATAAATTTATAAGTGAAATTTATTGGGCAATACCAACTAGCAAAATAACAGAACAGAAAAATATGGAAAGAATAAAGAAATATATTGATGCACCAGTATCTAATATTAAAAGTTCGTTTTATCATATAGGAATGACAAATGTACCATGTATATTTTGCATAGGGGCAACATTTCCAATAATAGATAAATATATAGAAAGACCATATATTCATAAAAACAAACATTTAATAATAAGAAACGAAGAACAAAATAAAAGAGTAAAAACCAAATTGAGAAGAATTATAAACGCAGAGAAAATGTTTCCCAATAGGTTTGAACAAAGAATTACAGATATAAAAAATGAATTAATTGCAGAATTAAATAGTACAAAGAAAAATGAAGAAAATAGATAAAATTTATGTTATAATATGTAAAAAACAAACAAGAGGGATTATATGATAGAAAAATTAAGTAGTTGTACATTGTGTCCACATAATTGCAAAGTAAATAGATTAGAAGGAAAAAGAGGGAGATGTTGTTGCAATGATAAATTACGTATTGCACTTGCATCTTTACACTATTTTGAAGAACCATGTATTAGTGGGAAAAATGGTTCGGGAACAGTGTTTTTCTCAAACTGTAATTTGAATTGTATATATTGTCAAAATCATGAAATAAGCCAAGAACATAAAGGAAAAGATATAACAGTAGAAGAACTTGCAAATATCTTTTTAGAGCAACAAGAAAAAGGAGCAAATAATATTAATTTAGTAACTCCAACATCATATGTATATCATATAATAGAAGCACTAGATATAGCAAAGAAAAATGGACTAACCATACCAATAATATACAACACAAATGGCTATGAAAATATAGAAACAATAGAATTATTAAAAGGTTATATAGATGTATATTTGCCAGATTTAAAATATTACAGTAATGAGCTTTCAAAAAAGTACTCTAGAATAGATAATTATTTTGAAATAGCGACAAGTGCTATAAAAAAGATGTATGAGCAAGTAGGAACACCAATTTTTAATGAAGATGGAATAATACAAAAAGGAGTAATTATAAGACATTTAGTATTGCCAAATCACATATTAAATTCAAAACATATTTTAAAATGGGTAAAAGAGAATTTGCCAAATGATATATACATAAGTGTTATGGCACAATATTTTCCAACATATAAAGCTAAACAAGATGAATTAATAAATAGAAAATTAACTAAAAAAGAATATAAACAAATAGAAGAATATTTATATTCACTAGATTTAGAAAATGGATATATACAAGAACTTGGAGAACATGAAGAAGAATATGTCCCTGCATTTGATATATAGTTTCACATGAATTTGCACAATTAACATAAAAGTGATATAATATAAGTAATATTTGGTACAATGTGATTGTGTATTTTTGCAATTGCAAAACCAAAAATATAGCCCAAAAAGTAAAAGGAGAAAAAGGTATGAAGAGAAAAATGACAACAGTAGTATTGGCAATGGCAATGGCGGTATGCATGTGCAGCACAATGCGGGTAGAGGCAGCGTCACCTTCGGAGGTCTTAGAACCTTTGGAATCCCCTTCGGAACAGTCCGCTATGCTCGTACAGTACATTCACACAGAGGAGTCTGACATGTACGAATCCGGCGAAGTTGTAACAGCGTACTATGTTGTTACAGAAGAAGGCGCTACAATGGAATCGATTGCTGACAGGCTGCGAATTACTGAAGAGTATCTGCTTTCGGAAAACGATGGCTGCAAGTTTGATGTGGAGGAAGAGATTCCGATTGATGCATTCATTGCACTCCCTGAGATTTATTGGGGAGATGTAGAAAATGTATACTATTTCGTACAGCGTGGGGACAACCTCGCAAAGATTTCGGAATACTTCCATACAAGTATTGCAGACATTCAGAAGATGAATCCGCAGATAACGAATCCCGACCTGATATATTTGGAAGACACTATACAGGTCAGATAGGTTTATGGGTTATTGCGAAACGAGACGGTAGTTTAACTATCGTCTCGTTTCGCTTTTATTTTATTCTATTTTTCTAGTTTATAAAATACTTTCTTTCCTTTTTTTAATATTGCATATCCTTCTTCAAAATCATCATCTGATAACATATATGCTATATCTTCAATTTTGTTATCATTTAAAGTGATTCCACCTTGTGTTACTAATGTTCTTGCTTGTCCTTTTGAAGGAGCAATACCTGTTAAAATAATTGCATCTAATATAGAAATATTAGTGGTTTCTAATTTTACAGTTGGCATATTTTCTAAAGAACCAGTTCCTTCAAATAATGCTTTAGATGCTTCTTCAGCTTTTTTTGCTTCATCTTCACCATGAATTAATTTTGTAATTTCAAAAGCTGCAATTTTTTTTGCTTCATTTATTTGTTCACCAGGAAGTGAAGCAAGCCTTTTTACTTCTTCCATAGGAAGATATGTAAGCATTCTTAAAACGTCATAAACTTCAGTATCACCAATGTTTCTCCAATATTGATAAAATTCATATGGAGAAGTTTTGCTAGCATCTAACCATAAAGCACCACTAACTGTTTTACCCATTTTTTTACCTTCGGCATTTAGTAAAAGTGGGCAAGTAACACAAAAGCTACCATTTTGATGGATTTTTCTAATTAAATCAACACCAGCAAGCATATTAGACCATTGGTCATCTCCGCCAATTTCAACTTTACAACCTTGGGTTTCAAATAAATGTAAAAAGTCGTAACTTTGCATTAGCATATAGTTTAGTTCAAAGAAGGTAAGACCTTTTTCCATACGTTGTTTAAAACATTCTGCATCAAGCATACGGTTTACATTAAAATATATACCATATGTACGAATAAATTCCATATAGTTTAAATCTAAAATCCAATCACCGTTATTTACTATAATTGCAGCATTATCTCCTTCAAAAGAGATGAATTTACTAACCTGTTTTATTATATTATCAACATTTTTAGAAATTTCTTCTTTAGTAAGCATTTTTCTCATATCAGTTTTTCCACTTGGATCTCCAATAAATGCAGTTCCACCACCAACCAATATAATTGGTCTATGACCACATTTTTGAAAATAAGACATCATCATAAGTGGGATAAAGTGACCAATATGAATACTATCTGCAGTAGGGTCAATTCCTAAATAGACAGAGAAGTTATCTTTACTAGCTAGCTTTTTAAATTCATCTTCAAAAGTAATTTGTTTAATTAAATCTCTTTCTTTTAATACGTCATAAATATTTTGTCTGTTCATTAATTTGTTCCTCCTTAAAATTAGTAAAAGAACACGGGGTACCGTGTTCTTTATTATATCTATATTATAAATTAATATCTACATTAGTACCTATATTTAATTTACTAGATAATTTAGAAAATTCCTTGTTTTCTAAATATCTATTTAAATTTTTTACAGATATTCCAGTATCTACTGAAATAGAATTTATTGAATTAGAATAGTTTTCACCTTCTAAATAATTTTTTAATCTAGACATCTCAAAAGTATCTTTTGGGTTGCAGTTTTCACAAACTGTACTTTCAGATAAGAAAAAACATCCACAACGCTCACATTTTTTAAATTCCATAATAACCCTCCAAAACCTAAAATAAAACATAATCTTTTGTTTCTAGCACACATTTTAACACAAAAAAATAAAAAAAGAAAGTAAAAAACAAAAATATTGACAAAATATTTTAAAATGTATTAAAATATGAATTGTTAAAAATAAAATATAGGAGGTAAGAGAATGAAAGCATATGTATGTAAAGTATGTGGATATGTACACTTTGGAGAGGAAGCTCCAGAAAAGTGCCCACAATGTGGAGTAAGTAAAGATAAATTTGAATTAAGAGAAGAATCTGCAAAAAAGGAATATGTAGATGAACATGTAATTGGTGTAGCACAAGGACTAGATGAAGAAGTTATTAAAGGATTAAAAGATAACTTTATGGGAGAATGTACAGAAGTTGGAATGTATCTTGCAATGAGCCGTCAAGCAGATAGAGAAGGATATCCTGAAGTTGCAGAAGCATTTAAAAGATATGCATGGGAAGAAGCAGAACATGCAGCAAAATTTGCTGAATTATTAGGAGAAGTAGTTTTTCCAGATACAAAGAAAAATGTAATGTTAAGAGCAGAAGCTGAATGTGGTGCTTGCATGGGTAAAAAAGAATTAGCAACACGTGCAAAAGAATTAGGATATGATGCAATTCATGATACAGTACATGAAATGTGTAAAGATGAAGCTCGTCATGGTAGAGGATTTGACGGATTATTAAAAAGATATTTTAATGCATAGTATATAAAAGAAGCTAACGAAAACAGTTGGCTTCTTTTATATATAAATAGCTTATTTAGTAATCATTGTTTGGCAAATTATGTATACTGTTGTAAAATATAAAAGAATAACGAATTCATAAAAGGAGCGTGATGATATGAAGTATTTAGTAATTGAGGACAAACACACAGATGTAAATGTAGCGTTACGGATTATACGCGAGTATCATCCGGCTACAAAGTATCCGCACTTTAAAAACCGAAAACCGCAATTCTTTTTCCAAAACTCTGAATTGACGAGGGAAGAAGTTAAAAACATTGCGATGGAGTTGGGAATGGAAGTCGTTACAATGTCTCGTGAGCGGGTGGTCATAGGAAGTTTTGGATACTAAGAGCAACAAGCTCTGGCGCAGCGTCTTGCAATTTAAGGCGCTGCGTTTATTAGTTTTTTCAAAAATTTATGATATAATTTGAAACGAAAATGAATTTCAATAATCTATTAATATAGGAGGTAATTATGCAGAGTATAGAAGATATGTGCAAAGACTATGCAAAAGATGTATTTAGTTATTTACTTTGCATAACTTACGATAAAGAAATCGCTGAAGAACTAACACAAGAGACAATGTACAAAGCGATAAAGAATATTAAGAAATACAGAGGAGCTTGTGAAATTAACATATGGCTATGTAAAATTGCAAGAAACGAGTGGTTTATGTATCGTAAGAAAAATAATAAAATAAAAACTGTACCTATTGAAGAAGCAATGGATATTGAATCTAATACTTATGTAGAGGAAGAGATAATTGAAAAGAATGAAAGAGAGAAGATATACAATGCAATACGTAAACTGGATGAAGAAACTTCACAAATAATATTACTGCGATTAGAAAGTGATATGGAATTTAAAAAAATTGGAGAAATTTTTGATAAGAATGAAAGATGGGCGAGAGTTAAGTATTTTAGAGGAAAAGAAACAATAGAAAGGTTAAATAGTGATAATATTGACATTGTTATATTAGACTTAAAGATGCCAATTCTAGATGGAATAGAAGTTATAAGTAAATTATCAGAAGAAAAACGAAAAAAATATAATCAATCTATTATTGTTGTTTCAGGAGAACCAGATATGATAGTAAAGGTAAGGGAGGAAGAAACCGTATATGCTTACATTGATAAATTAAGCAGTATGTCTGAAATTATAGAAAAGATTGATAAATTAGTAAAAAATAAAAATAGTAGAAAAAATGTTCATTTATTAAAAGATGAAATAAGAAAAGAGCTACAAGAATTAGGATATAATCTGTCACATAAAGGAACAATCTATTTAGTTGATGCTATATCATTAATATATATAAAGAAGATAGAAGATAAGTTGAACCTAAAAAAGGATATATATCCAATATTAGCAGAAAAACACAATAGACCTGTTTATTCTATAAAAAGCGATATTGTAAAAGCAACTGATTTTATGGATTCTACTTGCGATTTAAAGAAAAAGAAAGAATACTTTTCTTTTGATGATAATACAAAACTAACTGTAAAACTTGTTATATATACAGTATTAAACAATATACATAAAAAGAATACTAAACCTAAAGTATCAACAATCTAGAAATATTGCAGTTTACAATAAAACAAGAAAGAAAATAAGTATTTTCTTTCTTGAATATTTTTGATAAAATTAGGATAGGAGAGTGATGCTATTATGTATCAACATAGAACAAATTGGTTCACTAATAATTAGTATTGCATTATTATTGATAATGGGTATTATAATTGGTGTAATGGGTAAAAGTAAAAAAATATGGATTACATGTTTGATATTATTGATTATATATATATTATTAGTAAATCCAGCTACAATTTATATGTGGGCATTATTCTTCATTCATTAGGTCACCTGATAACACACTAGCGAATGCTTTTGCAAGAACATCTCCCCATAATTTATTATTAAAGTTTCCAAAAAACATTTCAAAAGGTGCTGTAAGAGTTTCAGTTCCACTAGTATAGCTATATGCTTTTCTATATATTGTATCATATTTTATTTCTCCTGCAAAGGCATATGCTACTAATCCAATATTTGTGAAAAAACTACTATAACGTTTATTAACTCCTCCTAATGTATAATAATTTTCAAAAGCTTCATGAATAGGAGTGTTTTCAAGTTTAAGTGCTATATTAACACCATCAATATCTTGATACCAATCCTCCCAATTAAAGCCAGTTACAATTGAATTTGAAAATCCATATTTTTGTGCAGTTTCGTTATTAGGACAACCAATTAATTCCATAATTGCAAATTGGTCATAATGATATTTCTCTGGATTAGAATCGTATTTTTCTTGTATTTTACCTCCTAATTGCATCAAATCACCAAAAATACCAGTTAAATCAACCCACTGATTTTGGACTGTAATATCATTATGTTTAAATCTTATTTGTGCTGTAGCTGCCATATGAGCAATTGGCATATATGAATTTGCAGATTTAATAAAAACCCTAAAGCTATCAACTGCTGGCACATCATCTTTTGTATTTAAGAATTTTATAAAATGTTCATCGACTTTTCCAGCCACAATAATCCATTCTTTGTCTGCGTATTCTTTGCTTCTTAAATACTGTAATACCAAACTATTTCTGTTGGCTATACTATCATTACCTTTACTTTCCAAATATTCTTGGGCATAATCATATACTTTTTCCAATTTATGATAAAGCTCAATGTTTAAATCATATGATACTACAGGAAGTATATTTCCTCTATACACAACTCTATCAATTTCTAAACTTCCGTATTCGCTATCATTCAATCTTGTATTAGCTATTTGATCATATTCCCAATCATCTGGTAATTTATAGCCGATATTTCCGCTAAAACCACCGGACATATCACTAACAAAGCTACTAACTGAATATCCAGCATTTTTAACTCTAGTACATATATTTCTTGGCCCATATACTCCAACTTTATATCTTTTATCTATTGCAAAATTAACACCCTTAAAATATGGAAGAATAGAATTGGCTACTTGATGGTCCGTTGCATCATAATCTACAGCAAAATATATAATAGTGCCTTCTGGAAGACCGCTGCTAAGAGCCAATCTACTTGCTGTTCTTGCATCTCTAAGTCCATATGCTTCTGAAAAATCTGATTCGACTCTTCCATTGCCTTGATAAATTGGAAACATTTTTAAATCACCATTAAATATTGTAGATAATTCTCCTTCTTTTAGTCCCTTATCTGTATCTGCTAAATACCTTCCAACAATATTATATCCATTCTTCTTTAATAGTTTTGCGAAGTTTGGTGTAATAGGTGTATTAGTATCACATGCTGTAGCAGTTCTATTTTTATCACCATAACTTATCATTAAAGAAGCCCAAGTTTGTTTGATAAGTCCTATATATTCATAATATTTTCTGTTTAAATCTTGTTGGATTTGTCGTACTTTTGTATCACCATTAGAAACTAATGTATATGCATCAGTTGATAAAATAGCTTTTAAAATTAACGATGTTATAATACCATTTTGATTTTCAAGACCTGCTTGGCTTTGTAATGTTTTAACTGCATCTGTTAAACCATTTCCAAATACTCCATTAAATCCATAAGGATCAATTCCTCTACAATAAAAACCACCTTGCATAATATAGACGATATTTTCATTAGGGTTATTTACATTTTGACTTAATCCATTTGGGAACATTGCATCAAATTTTTGAATTGTGCCATTTCCGATAATTCCATCAATTAATGATTCTCCTAATTCAATTTGCAAGCCTCTGATTAATCCTTTTACTGTACCTTTTCCAGTAATACCATCTTCATCTACTTTGATAAAGTTTGGGTTGCTACCATAAGTTTCGTTTAATCACTTTTGTGTTTCTAAAACTCTTTGATCCATAATAAAGACCTTCTTTCTAAAATAAGATTTGTAGCTAATGCTACTGTACTAATTTTAAATATTTAATGTCTGCACATAAAAAAGGAGTAAAAAAGAGTATTTTAATGTAAAAACTTGAAACACTTTTACTTTTTTGTAATCTATTTATATAGAGATAGTAAAAAGGGGGAGTTTTATGTCTAATAAAATATTTATAATATTATCAATTCTGGTAATACTTCTTATATCAATTTTTATTGGAGTTTTTATAGCTAGAAAAATCATATTCGTTCCAACAACTAATAATGATGCATTAAATAATATTGCTGAAGTAAGCAAAGAAGATGAAGACAGACAAGAAGAAATTATTTTTACGAGTTATTTATACGATAAAGATAGTCCAATTGAATATGTTATTAAAGAACAAGAAAAAATAAAAAATATACATATTAATTTGCAAAAAGCTATGGATAGACATGATATAGAAGGCTGCTTTAAAGCTCATGAAGCAATACATGATTATGATTACTGGATTATAAATTATCCTGCTTATTTCGATACATTTCCAGCAACAGATTGGGGAGGAGTAGACGTATATTTTGGAAATATTCAGTAAATGTAAAACAATAAAATTATAGAATAATATTAGTAGTAATTTAAAATTAACTTTAATTTTAATATGAACAAAAAGATAGAGTAATATAAAAAGAAAATAATATAAATAAAAAAGAGATATTTTACACTTTATTACACTTTTTTGTCGAATATTATGCGTTAATGTTATACTACAACAGTACTTATAGTATTATTTAAATTACATTAATGTTGCAAATATTGGGCATTTTTGTGATAGATAGAAAAGCGTCTACATTGTTTTTTATGGAGGGCATGTCTATGAAAAAATGCAAACGTTTAATGTCTTTAATTATGGCTCTGACAATGGCATTGTCCGTATCAACGTATTCTTTTGCGGCTGAGAAAGAGGAAAATGTCAACATTGAAGTTAATGAGGTAGCGACAGGTCAAAATGAAGTTGAACCTATGGCAGCTAATAACCTGATTACCCAGATAACTGGCTATTACACAGGTGATAAGCGGACCACGATGACTATTCCGTTAACTGTAACAGGAAATGGCTCTTATCTGTATTTTGGAGTACTTACAGAGGGACCCATAGTTGGAAAATTATACTCCAACGGTGTTCTTGTATCCAGAACGCTCATTTCAGCAAATCCTAAGGATGTACAATGGTGTCAGATCAAGTTGGATCGTTCTCCTCAATACAGCTATTGGGCTGCGGGGAATTATACGCTTGAAGTGGAGGTTATGTTTAATTACAAGTATTCCTTTGCTATTTTTGGCACACAGGACGAACTTCCGAAGTGATGCGGATTAAGATGTATGAAATAATATAAATGTAAACCTGATGCTTTTCTCTCAATTTAAGGAAGATGGGAGAGTTCTCCCATCTTTTATATTATAATTCTATTGTAAAAATCATTTGGATATGTTATTGTAATCATATAAATATAGTCTTTGAAAGGAGAAATATGAAAAGAAAATTAATAGTTATAATATTTGTGTCAATAGTCATTTTAACAGTACTTGTTATATGCTTTAAATTTTTCAAACCAGAATTATTGAAAAATAATAATACGATGGATGCTTCTAATTCTAAAGTAGATTCAAAAGAAGAAAATGAAAGGATATTAGAAGAAGTAAAGAATGCAAATAAAAAAGCAGAAGAAATTAAAAACATCTATTCTAATGAAATATCAGAAGAAGAAAAAGAAGAATATAAAAAAGAGCTAAATCAAATAGAAAAGGAAATTTCAGAATTACATAGAAAACTTAATAATGAGAAATGATAGAACTTATATAATAATACCCTAGCAATGCTAGGGTACAAGAACTTATAATTATAAATAGAGTAACAAAAATTTCCACCCTAACATGGAAGGTTGCTCGACCATTACATATGTATGTAAGTATACGAGCAAAATGGAGTGTATCAAGTTTTATGAGATATTTAAAGGGCAAGAGTACACTAATAATATTTGAGAGACATGGAAATTTAAAATACAAATATGGAAATAGAGTGTTTTGGTGTCTGGGCTACTATGCAAGTACAATGGGAAATAGTAAAAAAGCAGTAGAAACATATGCAAAGAATCAATTATAAGAAGCTATGACAACAGACCAAATAACAATAAAAGAATATATAGAAAATCAATTAGGAGAAGATAAAATCAGTCAACAGATGACATTAGAAGAAATTGCCCCTCTTTAAGGGGTAGCTACTGACGATTGTAAGTGCAAGTTGCCTTTAGGCGTAAGAAAACTCCTTTGCTATGCTGGAGAAAATTTATTCAATTATATTGTTTGACACATTATGTAAAATATACTATAATATAAACATACAAATTGCAATAAAGCAAAGCAGGAGAAAATTGCTATGAATAAGAAAAATTTTACAACAGCAGAAGGATTGCGGAAAGCAATCATAACACTGCACAAGGAAGAACCAAATGCAGTTCTTAAAATCAATTATAGAGCTGCACTTGCATTAGACAAGATTGCACAACAGGAACGACAAATAACAGTTGTTTTAGAAAAAGGAGAAAGAGGCAAGCAGAAAAAGTCAAAGGTGGTGCAGGTTGCATACGATGGAGAAATACACAACTTTGGCAACGGCAAGAAAAAGTTTTTCTTTATTTTAGAGTAGCGGTAAGAAAAAACGCAGTGTCTTGAAGTTTAGGACACTGCATTTTTTCTAAAATAATGCACTTGTTGGAATATATGTATCATTAGGAGGACTTACAAATTCATTAGCAGGTTTCTCACATTTAGTCATACTTGTAATGTCAATTATAGGTATTTCACCGTGATAATCTCCCTTTGCTATAATTCCAGTTATATTTACCCATGTATTATCATTAAATTCACTAGCATTTTTATAATCACATAAAAAACCAACTACTACAGTTTGATTATCAGAACTAATTATCATATTTCTAGCCAAAACAAATTGATTTTCACTAAAATCATATACTCTATACACATATCCTGTAAAGCTGATTTTTTGTCCTATATAATCATCTAAATTATCATGAACTGATTTTAAGATATTTGTATAGTTGTCACTATTAAGGTTTGCTATTTCAGATTTTGGGAGACAAGCGTCGTCACTTGAAAAATGAAAGATTTTATAACAAGACATTCCAGCAACGACAATAACGACAATAAAAATAATTACAAAAAGTATTTTAAACAATAATTTATAATTAAGTTTTAAATTACAAACAAACATAATATTCATCCTTTCTTTTAAATAGAAAATAAATCTACTAATAAAACTTATGTAAAAAACAGCAAAATATTACAATTATTAAGAAAAATAAAGGAAAGTTTATATATGTAGAGAATATGAACAAATACAATCTGTGAAGATATAGTAATATAAAAAGTAAAAATTCCGTTCTCCAAGGCGTTTTTGTATAATTGGTTTAAAGAAATAACGTGACGCACTATACATAGAATAAAAAATAACGACGCTTTGCTCAGCATGGTCGAACTCGTTTTTACTTTTTATATTACTATATTTTTATGCAAATTATTATACAGGAACATATCATTTACAAAATCATAAAATATTCCTTGCTAAAAAATATAATTAGTGGTATAGTACTATAGAAATATTAATTTTAGGAGGCAGATTTATAAATGGGTTTATTTAAAACATATAGTGAAAAAGAAGTAAAAAGAGTAATGCCAATAGTAAACAAAATAAATGCTTTAGAAGAAGAAACTTCAAAATTATCAGATGAAGAATTAAGAGCAAAAACAGTAGAATTTAAAAAAGAATTAGAAAATGGAAAAACATTAAACGATATATTACCAGAAGCTTTTGCAGTTATTAGAGAAGCTTCAAAAAGAGTATTAGGAATGAGACATTTTGATGTGCAATTAATAGGTGGAATTATATTACACCAAGGTAGAATTGCCGAAATGAAAACAGGTGAAGGTAAAACTTTAGTTGCAACATTACCAGTATATTTAAATGCGTTAACAGGAAAAGGTGTACATGTTATTACAGTAAATGATTACCTTGCAAAACGTGATAGCGAATGGATGGGAAAATTATATAAATTTTTAGGATTAACAGTAGGACTTGCAATTTCAGGAATGGAACCAGATAAAAAAAGAGAAGCTTATAACTGTGATGTAACATATGGTACAAACAATGAATTTGGATTTGATTACTTAAGAGATAATATGGTTATTTATAAAGAACAAGCAGTTCAAAGAGAATTAAACTATGCAATAGTAGACGAAATTGATAGTATTTTAATTGATGAAGCACGTACACCACTTATAATTTCTGGACATGCAAATGAATCATCAGATTTGTACAAAAAAGCAAATGATTTTGTTAAAAGATTAAATGCAAAAATAATAGTAGAAGAAGATATTAAAGATGAAGCACAATTAGAAGACAACGAAAAATATGATTACATAGTAGATTTAAAAGCAAAATCTGCATCTTTAACAGGAAAAGGAATTAAAAAAGCAGAAGAATTCTTTAAAATAGAAAACTTTAATGATTTAGATAACTCAGAAATAGTTCATCATGTAAACCAAGCATTACGTGCACATGGAGTTATGAAACGTGATATAGATTACATGGTAAAAGATGGAGAAGTTCTAATTGTTGATGAATTTACAGGAAGAATTATGTATGGAAGAAGATATAATAATGGTTTACACCAAGCAATAGAGGCAAAAGAAAATGTAAAAATTGCAGATGAGTCAAAAACACTTGCAACAATTACATTCCAAAATTACTTTAGAATGTATGAAAAATTATCTGGTATGACAGGTACTGCAATGACAGAAGAAGCTGAATTTAGAGAGATATATAACTTAGATGTTATTTCAATACCAACAAACAAGCCAATGGTTAGAAATGACCAAAATGATGTTATATACAAAAATGAAAATGCAAAATATAGAGCAATCGTAGAAAGCATAAAAGAAAGTGCTAAAATAGGCCAACCAGTGCTAGTTGGTACTGTATCTATTGAAAAATCTGAAAAATTAAGTAAGATTTTAAAACAAGAAGGAATAAAACATAATGTATTAAACGCAAAATACCATGAACAAGAAGCCGAAATTATTGCACAAGCAGGTAAATTTGGAACAGTTACAATAGCAACAAACATGGCAGGACGTGGTACTGATATTATGCTTGGAGGAAATAGTGAATATTTAGCGCGCCAAGAAATGAGAAAACAAAAATATACAGAAGAACAAATTGAAGAAGCTATGGCATTTAATGAAACAGATGATAAAGCTGTTTTAGATGCAAGAACTAAATTTAGAGATTTGGTTAAAAAATTCGATGAAGAAATTAAAGAAGAAAAAGAAAAAGTAATAGCAGCAGGTGGTCTAAAAATTATAGGTACAGAAAGACATGAATCAAGAAGAATTGATAACCAGTTACGTGGACGTAGTGGTCGTCAAGGAGATGTTGGTGAATCTAAATTCTACATTGGACTTGATGACGACTTAATGAAAATATTTGGTGGCGATATGATTACTAGTGTATATAATACATTAGGAGCAGATGAAAACATGCCAATTGAATCTAAAATTATATCTAGTGCAGTTGAAAAAGCACAAAAAAGAGTTGAAGGTAAAAACTTTAGTATTCGTAAACATGTATTACAATATGACGATGTTATGAATGCACAAAGAGAATTAATATATAGCCAAAGAAAACAAGTATTAAATGGCGAAAATATAAAAGACAGTATTATAAATATGATTCACACAGTTATAGAAAATATAGTTTTATTATATTCTCAAGAAGAAGTTGTAAATAAAGAAGCATTAAAAGAAGAGATAAGAAGAACCTTCGGTTTAGAAGATATTGAAAGCTTAAAAGAAGATAAATTTAACGAACAAAAGTTACAAGAAGAATTAACTAAAAAAGCAATCGAAAAATATGCACAAAAGGAAATAGAAATTGGTGAGCAAGAATTAAGAGAATTAGAACGTGTTGTTATGCTAAAAGTAGTAGACCAAAAATGGATGGACCACATAGATGCAATGGATGAACTAAAAGATGGTATAGGACTTCGTGCATATGGACAAAAAGACCCAGTAGTTCAATATAGAATTGAAGGAACAGACATGTTTGATGAAATGATTTATTCAATTCAACAAGACGTTGTAAAAATATTATTAAATGTTAGTAAACAAAAAGAAATAAGAAGAACAGAAGCGGCAAGAATAACAAACGCATCTTTAGATAATATAAATGATGTTGACGGACAACAAAAAGCGCATGTAACAGTAGTAAAACAAGGTCCAGATGTAGGAAGAAATGACCCCTGCCCTTGTGGAAGTGGCAAGAAATATAAGAATTGCTGTGGAAGATAGAAAGCAAGAGTATTAGAAATTATTCTGATAAATTTGTTTAAAATTTATTCACAAAAATGATTGACAATTAGTATGAAAATAGATATTAAATATTTATTTTCAGCGAAATCAGGTAAGCTATACTAATAAATGTAGCTGTAAGACCGATGGTAAAGATTTATGTCTTTACCATTTTTATATATGTGGAAAGAAAATTTATATGAAATTTTTATAAAAAGATTGCATCTTTAACATACACATGATACAATACAAATGTTCGCGAAGACAAAAAAGGAGGTTTTCATGATAGATAATGAAAATGGAGATATTATAATATACCAAACAGACGATGGATTAACAAAAATAGATGTTAAAATTGAAGATGAAACAGTATGGTTATCACAACAACAAATGGCAGAATTGTTTAGTACATCAAGAACGAACGTTATTGAACATATAAATAATATTTATTTAGAAGAAGAACTAGATAGAAATTCAACATGTCAGAATTTCCGACAAGTTCGAAAAGAGGGAAATAGAAATGTTTCAAGAGAAATTCCTTTTTATAATTTAGACATGATAATTTCTTTGGGCTATAGAATAAAATCTAAAATTGCAACTAATTTCAGAAAATGGGCAACAGAAAGATTAAAAGAATATATGATAAAAGGCTTTACTATGGACGATGAAAGACTGAAAGGAAATGGTGGAGGCAATTATTGGAAAGAATTACTTGCTAGAATTAAGGATATAAGGTCATCAGAAAAAGTACTTTATAGACAGGTTCTTGACTTATATGCAACAGCAGTGGATTATAATCCAAAAGATGAAAAGTCAATTGAATTTTTTAAAATTGTTCAAAATAAATTGCATTATGCAGCTCATGGACATACTGCTTCAGAAGTAATATATGAAAGAGCAGATTTCCAAAAGCCTTTTATGGGATTAACAACGTTTAAAGGAGATATTCCAGTATTAAGTGATGTAGTTATTGCTAAAAATTATTTAAGTGAAGAAGAATTAAAAGTTTTAAATAACTTAGTATCAGGGTATTTTGATTTTGCAGAAATACAAGCAATAAGACATAATCCAATGTATATGGAAGATTATATTAAACAACTAGATATGATACTTTCATCTACAGGTGAAAAAATGTTAAGTGGTGCAGGAAGTATTAGTCATGATGAAGCAGTTGAAAAAGCAAAATCGGAATATAAAAAATATCAAGTTAAAACTATTAGTCCTGTAGAAAATGAATATTTAAAGGCACTAAAAGAAATAAATAGCAAAATTGAAAAGAAAGATAAAAAATAAAGAAATCGTAACTAAAAAAATTGATGATGTGGGAAAGAATGGTAGAGTTGTTATAAAGTTAGCATTAGGACAAGATGAAGAACATAATAAGAATTCAATAATAATATTGATGAAACTGAATATTTCTTGCTTCTATTTCCAAAGTGTTATATAATGCAAATAGTAAATCAAGCAAAATAAGAGGTGTAGTATGCAAACAAGAAGTAATGATGGACCAATTCATTATGAAGATAAGATAAGAACAATATCACATAGAAAATTTAAAAAGTATGTTTTGAAGCTATCAAGAGAAATAGAAAAATATACTAATGAAAACAATATAAGAATTGACTATGTTGTACCAATTTTAAGAAGTGGAGCGGTACCAGCAGTATATATTGCAAATGAGCTAAACTTAATAAAGTTTGCTCCAATTCAAGTAAAAAAGATAAAACAAAATGGTAAATATGACCATATTGTTCTGCTAAATTCTCTAAAGGATTTGGATAAAGAAAAAGAATTAAACTTACTAGTTGTAGAAGGAACATATAGTTCAGGAGAAACTATGAATACATCACTTAATGAAATAAAAAAGACATTACCTAAGGCTAATATATTGCTTGCTTGTGTATGTGTGAGAGGAGAAGAAAATTTACCAAAAGATGTGCAAAAAAGTTTTTATGGCTTTAGTTTGCCAAGAGAGAAACTATTTGTATATCCATGGGAACTTAAAGAACAAAAAGAAACACACCCAGACCAAAAGTTAGAAAATATTTTTTATTAGATAACAACGAAAGAGATGCACCAATAATACATATTTGGTGCATCTCTTCCTTTTGTTAAAACGTGGTTTACAAGGCGTTAAAGCTCTGTTACCTTGTATACAGAATCTGTAATTTTTGAACAGGAAAATTGTTTTGAAGATTTTTCAAAGCACTTAAATAAAACGTCATCATTTACGGCTTTAATAGTAGCATTTAGCACAACTTTTCCTACAAAAAAGTAAACAGGTGAGAAGTTGTTGCCATCAGAAGGATATGATGAGGAGGAATCATATAATGATTCCAGTACTTCCAAATTTTCAACCTTATAAACGTTGTCGGCTACTTCGCTGTAGGCTGAATAATTGGAAAGTCGTTCAAGCAAAACTTCCAGTTCGCTACTTGATAAATCGTAAGTTGCAACCGTTCCTGTAATAAAAGTGATATTCCGCTTTTCCATGATAAAACCTCGCTTTCTTTTTGTACAAAACTTGATTGTTTAGATAATAAAATTATAGCATAATTTTTAACAAAAATCAAATTTATGTTAATTACAGTAATCAAAATCATTTATACGCCATATATTTTTTAATAAAATGTTGAAAGCAAATAGATATTATAATATAATGTCGATAGAATGAAACGGAATAAATTTAAAAAGAAATAAGGGGAATAAAAAATGGAAATTACACTTATTTATATTATTTCACAAGTAATTACAGTTGCATATTATGCAATTTTAAGTTTAAGCTATCTATTAAAGGATAGAAATAAAATATTAACTGCAAACTTTGTAGCACATATTGGACAAGCAAGTGCAATGGCTATGCTTAATGGCTATACAGGAGCTGCAATGTCAGTTATTATGATGTTACGTGATTTAACACTTCTAATACAAGAAAGACAAAAAGAAAAAGGTAAAGAAATCAATAAGAAGATAGATTTAATAATATTGGTTGTAACAGTTATTCTTATCGTGGCATTAACAATTTTTACATATAATGGAATACTTAGTTTATTATCTGTAATTGCAACATTAATTACAACATATTCGTTATGGCAAAAAAATGTAAAAGCATATAAGTTATTAGGATTAATAGCAGGTATTCTATGGCTAGCATATAACATATTTATAATGTCAATTATGGGAATAGTATTAGAATTAATTTTAGTAACATGTTCAATAATAGGCTATATAAAAGACGTTAAAAAGGAAAAAACAGAAGTAAAAAATAAATAGACACAACAAAATCTCTACTCATTTATGTGTAGAGATTTTGTTATAGTATATAACATTTTTAAATATGTAGGGGTCGACGACCACGTCGACCCAAATCATTTTTTATACCCATTCACCATATCTCTTAATATACATCTTCTTAACAAAGCTTGCGATGAAACAGTAAAGAATAGGGAAGCCTATAATAACTGTTAAATAAATTGGGCTAAACGATACAAGACCAATCCATTTTCCTATAAAAGTAAATGGAACAATTAAAGCTATAATACTAAGTAAAATTGAAGTTGTGTATACAGGGGCTGAGGCATTACTTTTTATAAATGGTGTTTTAGCAGTTCTAATAATATGAAGACCAATTAAGTTTGAAACAACTCCATAAGAGAACCATATTGTTTGAAATAGTGCAGCATCATTTGCACGAAGTCCAAATCCAAACCATAAAGAGCTAAATACCATTAAATCAAAAATTGAACTAGTTGGACCCATAAATAGCATAAAGTTTAACAAGCTTTTTAAATTCCATTTCTTAGGGTGTGACAAATATTCGTCATCTACATTATCAAAAGGGAGAGACAATTGCCCTAAATCATAAAGCAAACTTTGTACTAAAAGTTGAATAGGTGTTATTGGTAAAAATGGTAGTACAATACTTGCAATTAATACAGAAAGCACTTCGCCAAAATTAAAGCTAACAGCCATTTTAATATATTTTAAAAGATTCGCAAAAGTTCGTCTTCCTTCAAGTGCACCATCTAATAAAACATTTAAATCTTTTTCTAACAAAATAATATCTGATGTTTCTTTAGCAATATCAACAGCAGTATCAACACTAATACCAACATCTGCATTAATAAGTGAAGGACTATCGTTAATTCCGTCCCCCATATAGCCAACAACATTTCCCGCTTCTTTTAATAACCTAATAATTCTTGCCTTTTGAATAGGAGAGAGTTTGGCAAATATATTAGTATTTCTTAGTAATCGTAAAACAGCAGTGTCAGAAAGCTTATCTATTTTATCTCCCAGAACAATTTTCGAAGAATTTATATTTACTTTTTCACAAATACATTTAGTAACTTCTAAATTATCACCTGTTAAAACAATAACACGAACCCCTTTATTATTTAGCCTATCTATAGCAACTTTGGCACTTTCTTTTGGTGGATCTAAAAATCCTATAAATCCCATAAGTACCATTTTTGATTCGTTTTGAACACCAAACTTTTCAATGTCTGAAATATCATTTTTTTGACATACAGCAATTACTCTTAATCCATTTTCATTTAGTTTTTTTGTAATAGAACGAATATTGTTTTTGATTTCATTTGTTATAGGAGCAGTTTCACCCTCATAGTTTACCATTGTACAGACACTTAAAATTTCTTCTACAGCACCTTTTGTTATAAGTTGTTTCTTAGTACCATCAGAGACCACAACAGATAATCTACGTCTTGAAAAATCAAAAGGAATTTCATCTAACTTAGTATATTTTTCTACGATATCTTGCATATTGTGTTCATTTGCTCTTTTTATAATTGCTTCATCTATATTTCCTTTTAAACCTGTTTGGAAATATGCATTTAAAAAAGCATGTTTTAAAACTTTAAAGTTTTCATTTCCTTTAACATCTAAATATTTATCAAGAACAATTTCATCTTTAGTAAGAGTTCCTGTTTTATCTGTGCATAAAATATTCATTGCACCAAAACTTTGTATTGCATCTAGCTTTTTTACAATTGTTTTCTTTTTAGACATTCTAATTGCACCTTTAGCGAGGGTAGAAGATAGTATAACTGGTAATAATAAAGGAGTTATACCAATAGCAATTGCAACAGAAAAAGTAAAGGCTGTTAATACATCATGTTTCCAAACACTAATTAAGAATGTAATTGGAATCATAATAAGCATGAATTTAACTAAAAGTTTGCTTACACTTTCTAAACCCTTTTGAAAAGCAGTCTTAGGTTTGCCACTTGTGATAGTTTTTGATATTTTTCCTAGATATGTGTCATTTGCAGTTTTTATAACGACAGCTTTTGCACTACCGCTTATAACATTTGTTCCCATAAAACAGATGGTGTCTAAGTCTGTTATATTTTTTATATCTTTAGGAGAAGATAATTTTGAATATGAAGATTTTTTTACAGCTTCAGATTCACCAGTAAGAGTTGATTGGCTAACATGTAAATTATTATCTTCAATTATACGAACATCTGCAGGAAGTAGTGAACCAGCAGATAGAAAAACAATATCTCCTTTAACAAGTTCTTTTATAGGAATATCCACTGTTCTACCATCACGTAGAACAGTGGCAGTAGTTGCAACAAGACTTCTTAGTTTTGCTGCAGCTTTATTTGAACGATACTCTTGTACAAATTCTAGAATAGTACTTGCACTTACAAGTATTAAAATAACTACAATGTTGGCATAACTAGGAGTATGTGCTAAAACAATATCTGTATAAATAAGAACAATGCAAATAGCAAGTAAAATAACATTAAAAGGGCTAAGAAGACTAGCAAATAAGTAGTGATACCACTTTCTTTCTCTAGCTTGTTTTAGTTCATTTAAGCCATTTTTTTGCAATAAGCTTTTAGCATATTGTTCAGTATTTCCGCTCCTTTAGAAAATTCATTTTAGAAAAAAATTCATCTGGAGGTAACACTGTTTCTGTACCATATTTTTCTATTAAATTAACTTCTTCTAACTTTACATTTGAATCCATAAACTCACCTTTTTGAAAAACTATTTATTAAAGTATGTCACAAATATAGGAAAAACATACATTGTATCAGGATATTAAACGATGGTTTAAGTAAGCATATACTATATGTTCATGATAATATTAGCAAAACATAATGTTAATAAATACAGCTGGAATCAACACATACTTGAAATTTACATAAATATAAGTTATAATATTAATAGCTATGAAAAATATGGCAGAAAGGAGAACTAGAATGATCACCAAAGTCAAATTACAAAATGGAGGGGTGATAGCAGTTCGGATAGAAAACGGACAAATCGCTGAAATCACCTATTCACACGGTGTGACAAAGATTGCCAAAAGAGAGGAAACGGAGGAAATTAAGTTCCGATTGGAAAACATCTTTGTCGAAAATCTCGAAATGTTTAAGCAAATTCTCAGGAGTATTAAAGAGGACAAAGACTTCTTATCTTTTGGCTATAGTTTGCTGGAACAGAAAAGGAATGCTAAGTTAAAAGTAATGTTGGACTATCGCAAAGAATGTGACAGACGGCTTAAGCAGATGCAGGAAGAGGTTGACAAGTACATGCTGTAACGATGGCGGGTGTGTTGTAAAAAGGTTCTAAAAAGGAGGAGCAGAGTATTGCTCCTCTTTTTATACGCTAAGAAAATGTTATTTTAATGATTTAAGTAGCTCTACGTGGGTGATGTGATTTTCTTAATTATGAATTTTACTTGACATATAAAAACATGTGTTCTATAATAAGGATGGTGATATTATGGAAAGACAAATATTACATGTAGATGTAAATAATGCGTTTTTATCATGGACAGCAGTGGATAGATTAAAAAATGGAGAAGAATTAGATATAAGAACAATTCCATCAATTATTGGTGGAGATGAAGCTAGCCGTCATGGAGTAGTGCTTGCTAAAAGTATGAAAGCAAAAGAATTTGGAATAAAAACAGGAGAACCAATATATCAAGCAAGAAAAAAATGTCCAAACTTGCAAGCATTTCAAGGGGACTATAATTCATATAAAAAACATTCAGATGAACTATATAAAATACTATTAGAATATACAGATAAAATAGAAAGATTTTCTATAGACGAATGTTTTATGGATTTAACAGGATTTTTAAGAAAAGATGAAAAGTTAATTGATAAAGCATATGAAATCAATAAAAGAGTAAAAGAAGAATTAGGGTTTAGTGTAAATGTTGGAGTAGCAAGCAATAAATTACTTGCAAAAATGGCATCAGATTTTACAAAACCAGACAGAGTACATACATTGTATAAAGAAGAAATTGCAAAGAAAATGTGGACGCTTCCAGTATCGGAATTGTTTATGGTTGGAAGAAAAAGCCTACCTAAATTACAACAATTAGGAATAAAAACAATTGGAGATTTAGCAAAACAAGATAAAACTATGTTAATAAAACGATTTGGAAAACATGGTAAAATCATGTGGGAATATGCAAATGGAATTGATGAAAGTGGGGTTGTATATGAATATGAACAGCCCAAATGTGTGGGCAATTCTATAACTCTTCCACAAGACATATATAACATAAATAAATTGAATGAAATACTACTTGCTCTATCTGAACAGGTGGCATATAGATTAAGAAAATATGAGTTAAAAGCAAGTGTAGTTAGTGTACAAATAAGAACAAAAGATTTTACAAATTTTTCTCATCAAAAAAAGCTAGATAAACCAACCAATATTACAAAAGAAATATACGAAGCAAGTAAGGAATTATTAGAACAATTACACCAAAATAGAGGAATAAGATTAATAGGAATACAAACTAGCAAATTAGTAGAAAAAGACCAAATGCAATTATCAATTTTTGAACAAAAAGATAATCCGAAACAGGAGAAAATTGATAATGTAATTGATAGCCTAAAAAACAAGTATGGATATAATGTAGTTACAAGAGCTGGTGAAATGAAGGTTAAAGATATGTTAAATATTAGAAAAGAAAAGCAAGAATAACGTCCTAAAATAGTAACAACATTTTATAAAATTCATATTATATAATATAGCACTTATATAGTGTTATAAGGAGGTGAAATATGATGGATATGGAACCAAAATGTTATTATGAAGAGAAAAAATGTTGTTATAAAGAAAGAAAATGTTGCGTAGACTTAATTCTTACTATTCTTTTAGTTTCTTTTGCATTTGTTTTAGGACTTATTATAGGAGCTCTTACTGGAATATTAGTTCTTTTAGGATTAGGTGCTTTTATAGCAGTTGCTGTAATATTAGCGTTATTAATTGTGTTAAGAATTGTTACTCTTATATGTTGTAAAAAACAAAAGAAATGCTGCTAATTTATAGAATTTGTAAGGTACAAGCATTTTATAGTAATAATCGTGTATCAAAAGATACACGGTTACATAGGAAAATAAAAAAATAATATAAAAACAATTGCAAAATAGATATGTTTTATATATAATAAGAAAAAATATTAAGGAGAATAAAAATGGAACTAATAGATGGTAAAGCACTTGCAAAAAGTATTCGTGAAAACTTGAAACTAGAAGTAGATGAACTAAAGAAAGCAGGAATAAATCCTAGACTTGCTGTTATTATGGTAGGAGACGATAAGGCCTCTAAAGTATATGTAAAAAACAAATCTAAAGCATGTGAAGAAATAGGGATAGATTATAAAGAATATTTATTAGATGATAATACAACGATGGACGAGCTATTAAACTTAATTCATATTTTAAATGTTGATAAAAACATTCATGGAATATTACTACAAAGCCCATTGCCAAAAAACTTAGATATAAATGAAGCATTTAAGGAAATTGCTACAGAAAAAGATGTTGATGGATTTAACCCAATTAATGTTGGAAAACTTAGCTTAAATCAAGACTGTTTTGTATCTTGTACACCATATGGAATTATAAAAATGTTAGAAGCTTATAATATACCAACAGAAGGAGCACATGCTGTTATTGTTGGAAGAAGTAATATTGTTGGAAAACCATTATTACAATGTTTATTAAATAAAAATGCAACAGTTACAATTTGTCATTCAAAAACTAAAAATATTGAAGAAACAACAAAAAATGCAGATATATTAATAGCAGCACTTGGAAAACCAAACTTTATAAAAGCAAATATGGTAAGAGAAGGTGCAGTTGTAATAGATGTAGGAATTAATAGAGACGAAAATGGTAAAATTGTAGGGGATGTTGATTTTGAAGATGTATCAAAAAAAGCATCATACATAACACCAGTGCCAGGTGGAGTTGGACCAATGACAATTGCTATGCTTATGGCAAATGTAGTTAAGTCTGCAAAAACTAGAATGAAATAGGACATATTAATTTTTGGGGAAATTAATAGATTAATAAATCGAAGGGAAGCGATTATTTTTATGCTTCTCTTTTTTTGTTGATTAAGGAGGTAAAGAAGATGTATAAATTAGAATTAAGAAATAGAAAATCAATTAGATTAAAGCAATATGACTATTCGAGTCAAGGGATGTACTTTATAACAATATGTGTTAAAAATAGAGAATGTATACTATCAAAAATTAATTGCAAACAAGGTATAGGGGTCGACGACCACGTCGACCCAATTAAATTACAAACATGTGGAAAGATAGTACAGGAAAAAATAAAAAATATCAATTATGCATATGAGAATGTGATGGTAAATCAATATGTAATAATGCCTAATCATATTCATATGTTAATAGAAATAAAAGAAAAAGACAGAAAAAATGGGTCGATGAGGGCATCGACCCCTACAATACCCCAAATAGTAAATGCGTTGAAAGGACTAATAACAAAACAGATTGGATTTTCGATTTTTCAACGAAACTATTATGAACATATTGTAAGAAATGAAAAGGAATGTTTAAAAATACAAGAATATATAAAAAACAATCCGTTAAATTGGGAAGAAGATGAATTGAATATGTAGGGGTCGACGCCTTCGTCGACCCACAAATTGATATAGAATGATTAGTCTTTAGGAGGTAAAAATGGAATATTGGATATGGTTATCTAGAATTGAAGGATTAGGACCAATAAAAATAAAAGAATTATTAAAACAATATAAAACGCCAGAAAACATATGGGAATTAGATAAAAAGAAATTGATGCAAACAAAAGGAATTGGAGAGAATATAGCAAACAGCATATTGAAAAAGGAATACAGAGAAAATTTAGAACAATACGTAAAATATATGAAAAAATACAATATAGGAATAATCACAATAGAAGACAAAGATTATCCTAAAAAATTGTTACATATTTATGATGCACCAGCTATATTATATTACAAAGGAGATAAAAAATTGCTGCATACTGATATCATTGCTATGATTGGTTGTAGAGAATGTAGCAATTATGGAAAAGAGGTAAGCATAAAATTTTCTTATGAACTTGCAAAAAAGGGCATTACAATTATAAGTGGAATGGCAAAAGGGATTGATAGCTATTCTCATATTGGGTGTATTAAAGCAGGCGGTAAAACAATCGCAGTATTAGGAAGTGGACTTGATATAATCTATCCAAAAGAAAATTGCTTACTATATGATGAAATTTTATCTGCAAAGGGATTAATTTTATCAGAATATGTGATTGGCACTAAACCAAGTAAATTAAACTTTCCGGCAAGAAATAGGATAATAAGCGGATTAAGCAATGGGGTGATTGTTGTTGAAGCAAAAGGGAAAAGTGGAACTCTAAACACAGTGGATTTTGCATTAGAACAAGGAAAAGATATTTTTGTAGTACCAGGTAATATTACAAGTACTAATTCAACTGGTACAAATGAATTAATAAAACAAGGGGCAAGTTGTGTAACTGGTGTGGAAGATATATTGAAATGAATCATTAAAATTTTATTAAAACTCTTTATCTTTTTTTAATAATGTAATATAATGTAACATGTACTTTTACATTACAAAGGAGGATATTTTAATGAGTAATAAAAAAAGGACAAATGATACTGATAAAACAAAAAAAATAAAAACAGATAAAACAAACACTAAGAAAAACAATACGAAAAAAGGAAGTAATAAAAAAAGAAAACATCCTAAATTAATGCTAACTCTAAAAATAATGGCAATTATAATTGTTGCGTGCATAATTATTGGAGCAGGAGTAGTTGCAGGACTTTTCTTTGGATTTTTTGGAGAAGATTTAAAAATAACAGCAGATGCATTAAATATTAAAACAGAAAATAGTGTTTTAATAGATATAAATGGCAATGAAGTTGCAAAACTAAATGGAGACGAAAATAGAGAAGTAATTCTTATGTCTGAAATGGGAGAATACTTACCAAAGGCATTTGTAGCAATAGAAGATAAAAGATTTTATGACCATAACGGTGTAGATATCAAAAGAACATTAGGAGCCATTGTTAAATATGCAACAGGGAATTCTTCATATGGCGGAAGTACAATCACACAGCAATTAATTAAAAATGCAACAGGCGAGAAAAAGAAACATTGGTCAAGAAAAGTAAAAGAAATTGTTAAAGCATATCAAATTGAAAGAGAAATGTCTAAAGACCAAATATTAGAATCTTACTTAAATACAATTCCTTTAGGTGGAGGAGCAAAAAATGTTTATGGTGTTAAGGTGGCTGCAAAATTCTATTTTGATAAACAGCCTTCAGAATTAAGCCTTGCTGAATCTGCATATATTGCAGGAATTAACCATTCACCAAACGTTTATAACCCATTTAAAGAAACACCAAATACAGAAAAAATTGTAAAAAGAACTAAAACTGTATTAGATGAAATGAAAGATCAAGGAAAAATTGAAAAAGAACAATATGACCAAGCAATAGCAGAAGTAGATGCAGGCCTTGCTTTTAAAGAAGGAAATGTTACAAGCAATAATTCATTAACACAAAATGAAGAAGCAGCAGTAAAACAAGTAATTAATCAGTATGCAGATGAACATGACCTTGAATATAAAGTGGCAGAACAACAAATTAAAAGTGGTGGATATAAAATATATATTACCGAAAATAAAGACATACAATATATTGTTGATGATGCATATGATACCAATAAAGATTGGATAAAAACAAAAAAAGTAACAAGAAAAGATGAAGAAGGAAAAGATGTTAAGGTAACAGTACAACTACAATCTGGAATGGTAATAATTGATCATAAAACAGGATATGTAGTAGCAGCAAGAGGAGTGCTAGGAGAAAAAACACCATGGGGTACAAATAGAGCGATTAGTGCAGGACATCAACCAGGATCTTCAATAAAACCAATTGCGGTAATTGCACCATCTTTAGAAGAAGGATTGATTACAGCAGGAACAGTTGTAGATGATACACCAGTTAAGTATGGCTCTTATGCACCAAGAAACTCTGGTGGTGGATTCAAAGGATTAATGAATATAAGATCAATTTTAAGGGTATCTGAAAATATACCAGAAGTTAAGATGATGAAGAAATTAACTCCAGCAAAATCAATGGAATATTTAGAAGCTTTTGGTGTTTCAACCTTAAGTAAAGGGGATGAAGGGCTTCCGCTAGCATTAGGTGGAGTGGGAGAAGGAATTAGTCCTTTAGAAATGGCAGGAGCATATGCAACACTTGCAAATGGTGGTGTATATATAGAACCTACATTTTACATAAAAGTTGAAGATTCTAATGGAAAAGTTATTATGGAGAAAAAACAAGAAACACATAGGGTTATATCAGAACAAAATGCATATATTGTACAATCATTATTAACAGAACCAACAGGAACAGGACTTACAGGCGCAGATGGTGCAACAGGAACAAGAGCAAGAATTAACGGAATGCAAACTTGTGGAAAAACAGGAACAACAAATGATACAACAGCAACATGGTTTTGCGGATTTACTCCATATTATGCAGCATCAATGTACTTTGGATATGACAATCAAAAAGAAGGTAAAGGAGAAGCACCAGGAAGTGGTACAGTAGCAGGACGTTGGGGTGGCATTATGAATAAGGTTCATAAAGGATTAGATTCAGCAAAATTTGAAAAACCAGGAAATATTGTATCAGCAGCAATATGTAAAGAGTCAGGATTATTACCAACAGAAAATTGCTCAGGGCATACTTATACAGAAATGTTTGTAAAAGGAACAGTTCCTTCAAAAACATGTTCTACACATGTAAAATTAAAAATATGTAAAGAAACAGGTAAAATTGCAAACGAGTTCTGCAAAGAAGTTGAAGAAAAAGTATTTATTACAAGAGAAAACAGAGATAAAGATACATCATGGCAAAGTGCAAAAGATGCTAGTCTTATGGCACCGACAGAAAACTGTGATAAACATACAAAAGCGCAAGATACTGAGAAACCTGTTATTACATTAAAGGGCGAAGCAACAGTTACAGTTAAATTGAAATCAGAATATAAAGATGCAGGAGCAACTGCAAATGACAAAGTAGATGGAGATTTAACATCTAAAATAAAAACAGAAATTAAAAAAGAAGGAAAAGTAGTAGAAAAAATAGATACTACAAAAGTAGGCACATATACTATAACATATAGTGTAACAGATGCAGCAGGAAATACAGCAACTGTAACAAGGACAGTTAAAGTGGTTGATAAAAACACAAATACAAATACAACTACGAATACAACAACTAATAATAATGATAAAAACACAAAAAATACAAATAAATAATAGATAAAGGGGTCGATGAAGGCATCGACCCAAATCCTATATAATAGAAAGGCGGAAAATACAATTGGAATTAAGATTATATAACACACTTACAAAAACGAAAGATGTATTTAAACCACTAGAAGGAAATCAAGTAAGAATGTATTCTTGCGGACCAACAGTATATAAAGATGCAACAATAGGAAATATGAGAACTAATATATTTATGGATGTGTTAAGAAGAGTACTAAAATATAATGGATATACATTAAAACATGTAATGAACATAACAGATGTTGGACACCTTGTTTCAGATGCAGATGAAGGAGAAGACAAAATGCTCAAATCTGCAAAAGAAGAAGGAAAATCTCCATTAGAAATTGCAGAATTTTATACTAAAAGATTTTTAAAAGATTTAGAAGATTTAAATATAGATATGCCAGAAATTATCTGTAGAGCAACAGATCACATTCAAGAGATGATAGAATTTGTTAAAGGATTAGTAGATAAAGGATATGCCTATGAAACTTCTACTGCAATATATTTTGACGTATCTAAACTAGATAAATATGGTATACTATCAGGAATAAATCTAGATGAACAAAAAGCAGGAGCAAGAGTGAATGTGGATGAAGAAAAGAAAAATCCATATGATTTTGCTTTATGGATTAAAGCGCCTGCAAATCACTTAATGAAATGGGAAAGCCCATGGGGATTATGCTATCCAGGATGGCATATAGAATGTTCTGCTATGGGTAGAAAATATTTGGGCGATGAATTTGATATACATACAGGCGGAATAGATTTAATACCAACACATCATGAAAATGAAATAGCACAAAGTAAAGGACTAACAGGCAAAAATCCTGCAAGATTTTGGATTCATGGAGAATATTTATTAATAAATGGCGGAAAAATGTCTAAGAGTTTAGGAAATGTATATTTATTAAGAGATATTATTAATAGAGGTTATTCTCCACTTGCGTATAAAATGTTTTGTTTTTCAGCAAGTTATAGAAACAAAATTAACTTTACTTGGGAAGCAATTGAAGCTTCTAACAAGGCTCTAATAAAGTTAAAAGAATTGTATCAAAGACATTTAGAAGGAAATGATGATGTTCAAGATGAAGTGTTAGAAGAGTATGAAAACAAATTTCATGAAGCCATAAATGATGATTTAAATATGCCACTAGCTATGAGCATAGTATGGGAAGTGGCAAAAATGCCAGAAAAGTCAAAAAAAGTAGCAGAGCTTTTATTAAAATTTGATAGTGTATTAGGAATAAAAATAGACGAACCAGAAAAAAATAAAGAAGAAATCCCAGAAGAAATTTTGAAACTAGTAGAAAAAAGAAAACAAGCAAGATTAGAGAAAAATTGGGAATTATCAGACAAACTAAGAAATGAAATTAATGAAAAAGGATATAATGTAAAAGATTCAAAAGACGATATGATAGTGGAGAAAATGTAGAACAATGTTGTATCTTGTATAAAGGAGAAATACGATGTCAGAAGAAAATACAAAAAAGATGAATTTTTGCCAAAGGGTTATAACAAGTATAAAAGATTTTGATAAATATCAAATTTTTGCAGTAGAAAAATTAGGAGTGGCAATAAAATATTTAGTTATATTAGTAATTATTTTTTCATTAATAGGAGCAATTACATTTACTATCAAATTTGCAAATTATATAAATGGTGGAATTAAATATTTTGAAGAAAACATTAATGAAGTTAGTTATAAGGATGGAAGTTTAAGTATAAATTTTCGGAGAAGAAATGATTTTTACTAATAATGATGAAGCTTTACAAATTATTATAATTAATACAAATGCAGAAAATGATTTAGAAAATGAATATATAAATAAAATTAATAAATATGAAAATGGAATAGTGTTACTAAAAGATAAACTGATTTATAAAAACAACATCTTAAGTCAAAATATAGAATATTCTTACGAAAACATACTAAATTTTTACGACATACAAGAATTTGAAAAACAAGATGTATTAAATTTTGTAAACAGCATTAATGGAATAGGATTATATAGCGGATTTGTTTTATTTATAGGAATGTATATGTTTGTGATATATTTTATAAGCACATTGATTGATGCTTTTATGCTTGCAATACTTGGATTTGTTCTTGCAAGGATTATAGGAGTAAAAATAAAATTTAAAGCAACATTTAATATAGGTGTTTATGCTTTAACATTACCTATTATTTTAAATTTAATTTATATAGTGATAAATGCTTTTACTGGTTTTACTATTAGGTACTTTCAGTGGATGTATACAACAATATCTTATATCTATGTTATTGTATCGATACTTATTATAAAAACAGACTTAATTAATAGACAAATGGAATTGATGAAAATAATTGAAGAGCAAGAAAAAGTGAAAAAAGAGTTAGAAGAAAAAGAAAGACAAGAAAAAGAAAAAAGAGAACGTGAAGAACATAAAGAAAACAACGATGATGATGAAAAAACAAAGCAAAAGAAGAAAAAAGATAAAGAAGATAATGGAATAGAAGACTCTGGGCTTGCACCACAAGAATAGAAAAAATTCTAACAATAGAAAGGAAACAATAATGAATAAAAAACAAAACGACAAGAATAAAAATAATACATTAAAATTAATTATAGGTTTATTAATAATATTAGTAATACTTATAGCAACATTTGCAATATATATGATAAATAATAAAAATCAAGATGAAAATAAAAATATTGCATATACAGATTTAATAAAAGAAATAAATGAAGAAACTGTTGAAAAAATAGAAATGACGGTTGGAAGTACTACTGCAAAAGTTAAATTAAAAAATGAAGAAGAAGAAAAGAAGGTAATTTTACCTAATACACAAGCTTTTATTGAATTATTACATGAAAAAGAAGAACAAGGAAAAGAAATTGAATTAATACAAAAAGAACAAAGTTTATTTTTAAGAATACCAGCAACATTATTAAGTTTATTGCCAACAATAATGATGGCAGCACTATTTGTTTTACTATTCAAAATGCAAGGACTTGGCGATAAAGGAAAAGTATATGATGGAGAAGAAAATAAGACAGATGTTAAATTTAAAGATGTAGCAGGACTTGATGAAGAAAAAGCAGAACTTGTGGAAATTGTAGATTTTCTAAAAGAACCAAAACGTTTTTATGATATGGGTGCAAAAATACCAAAAGGAATCTTGCTATATGGAAAACCAGGTACAGGAAAAACGTTAATAGCAAAAGCTATAGCAGGTGAAGCAGGTGTTCCGTTTATTTCAATGAGTGGTTCTGAATTTATTGAAATGTTTGCAGGTCTTGGAGCGTCACGTGTTAGAAAATTATTCGAAAAAGCAAGAAAAATATCTCCTTGTATTGTATTTATAGATGAAATAGATGCAATTGGTTCAAGACGTACAGGGGGAAGTGGTGCAGAATCAGAAAATAATCAAACACTAAATCAATTATTAGTTGAAATGGATGGTTTTGAAAAGAATGAAACTATTATTGTACTTGCAGCAACAAATAGACCAGAAATGTTAGATAAAGCGTTACTTCGTCCAGGAAGATTTGATCGTCAAATTACAATTGCGCCACCAGATGTAAAGGGAAGAGAAGAGATTTTAAAAATCCATTCAAAGGAGAAAAAATTTGCCAATGATGTAACTTTAAAAAGTATTGCAGAAGATACAGCAGGATATACTGGCGCAGAACTTGCCAATATTTTAAATGAAGCGGCAATAATTGCTACAATCTCTAAACATGAAGCGATTGAGCAAGAAGATATAGAAGAAGCAATTAAAAAGGTAACAGTAGGAATACAAAAAAATAGTAGAGTTATAAATGAAAAAGAAAAATGCCTAACAGCATATCATGAAGCAGGACATGCTATAGTAGGAAGATTTTTACAAACTTCTGACCCTCTAAAAGAAATCTCAATTATACCAAGAGGTGTAGCTGGTGGATATACTATGTATAAATCTAATGAAGATAAATTTTATAAATCTAAAACAGAATTAGAAGAAAGATTGGTAGGATTACTTGGAGGACGAGCTGCTGAAAAATTAGCATTAAATGATATATCTACAGGAGCAAGAAATGATATACAAGTTGCAACTGAAATTGCAAAAGATATGGTTACAGTATATGGAATGAGTGATAGATTAGGTCCAATTTCATTAGAAACAGAAGAAAACCTAAATGTATTTGGACATGATATAGAAGATGTAATTGGACAAGAAGTAAAAACATTAATAGATACAGCATATGCACAGGCACAAGAAATTTTAAAAGCAAACATGGACAAGTTAGAAGAAGTTGCAAATGTGTTATTACAAAAAGAGACTATAACTGCTGAAGAGTTTGAAGCGATATTTAGATAAAGAAATAGAAGCCTTTGTTTGGGCTTCTATTTCTTTATCTTTATTTTGTTATTTAACCATAAACCAAAAACAATACTCCTTAATATAATATACTAACTAAATTATTCTTAGGAGGTATATTAATGAAGCAAAAAGTATTAAAAAGTCTTATTTTATTTATGATGCTTACAATGTCATCGTTAGGGATATTTACTAATATTTCACAAGCACTTGAACCATCAAGCAATGTTGTTTATGAAGGCATAGATGTTAGTGCTTATCAAGGTTACATAGATTACGAAAGAGTAAGAAATGCAGGAATTGAAGTTGTATATATTAAATCAAGTGAAGGAACAACATTGGAAGATCCATATTTTAGAACAAACTATGACAATGCAAAAGCCAATAGCTTAAAAGTTGGTTTTTACCACTTTATTAGAGCAAGAAATGAAGAAGAAGCAAGAAATGAAGCTGAGTTTTTTGCACGTGTTATTTCTGGAACAAATCCAGACTGCAGATTGGCAATGGATTTCGAAGTGTTTGGAGACTTAAGTGTAGAAGAAATTAATCGTATATCATTTGCATTTTTGCAAAGAATACAAGAAATTACGAAGAAAGAATGTGTTATATATAGCGATGCATATAATGCAAGAAATACTTTTAGTAGGGAACTTGCCCAAAATTATCCATTATGGATAGCTGAATATGGAGTTGAAACACCAATAGATAATGGAAAATGGGAATATTGGGTTGGTTTTCAATATACAGATGCAGGAAGAATTGATGGAATAGAAGGAAATGTAGATAGAGATAAGTTTACAGATGGAATTTTACAAACAGGCGGAGAAATACCAAATCCAGAGCCAGAACCTGAACCAACTCCCGAACCTAATCCTAATGGAAATATATACTATATAGTAAAATCAGGAGACACGTTAAGCCATATAGCATTATGGTACAATACAACAGTAGAAGAATTAGTTAAATTAAACAACATACAAAATCCAAATTTAATTTATGTAGGGCAAAGAATATTAATTTTAGCATCTGATGAACCTAATAAAGAAAAGGAAATAACTTATACAGTAAGATACGGAGATAGTTTATGGAAAATTGCAAATAGATATGGAGTAAGTGTGAATTCATTAGTAACCTTAAACAACATACAAAACCCAAACTTAATTTATCCAGGACAACAAATAAAAGTTAAAGTATCTAGTAATAACAATCAGGCAAATACATTATATTATAGGGTAAGGCGAGGAGATTCATTATGGAGAATAGCAAGAAGATATAGAACAACAGTAAGTAATTTAGTAAGATTAAATAATATTAAAAATCCTAATCTAATATATATAGGACAGATTTTACGTATTTATTAAACTGACCAAACAGTACAATAGTAAAATATAAAACTTAGTTGTATGATATAATATATTTATATTAAATAAAGAGGAGATTATTTATGAACAAAAAACGAGTATTATATCAAGCAAAAGAGTATAAAGACATAAGAGAATTGGTTAATGAAACTGTAAAAACTTACCCAGACAACATTGCATTTATTATAAAGGAAAAACAAGGAGAAAAGATAACATATAAAAATATTACTTATAAAATGCTAAAAGAAGATATTGATGCATTAGGTACAGCTCTTATAGATTTAGGACTAAGAGATAAAAAAATAGCAATAATTGCAAATAATCGTTATGAATGGTGTATAAGCTATCTTGCAACATTGTGTGGTGTTGGAATAGTAGTTCCATTAGATAAATCACTACCTGCAGGAGAAATTGAAAGCTTATTACAAAGAAGCTATGCTGATGCGGTTATTTTTGAAAACAAATACAGTGAAATAATGGAAAATATCAAACAAAATAGCACAAATAATGTTGAATATTATATTTGCATGGATAATGCAGAAAATAAAGAACACATATCATTAAATGATTTATTAGCCAAAGGAAAGGCACTATTAACTACTAAAGACACTCGTTTTAAAGATGCAATAATAGATCCAGAAAAAATGAATATAATTTTATTTACATCTGGAACGACATCTGCGTCAAAAGCAGTTATGCTATCACAAAAAAACATTGTGTCTAATATACATGCATTAAATTCTATTATAAAAGTAGAACCGACAGATAGAAATTTAGCATTTTTGCCATTACATCATACATTTGGTTCAACTGGATTATTATTCTTTATTAGTAATGGAGTAAGTAATGTATTTTGTGATGGGTTAAAATATATCCAAAAGAACTTGCAAGAATATAAAGTTACAATATTTGTGTGTGTTCCTCTATTATTAGAAGCAATGGATAAAAGGATTTTGAAAGAAATTGATAAACAAGGAAAAACAAAACTAATAAAAATAGTAACTAAAATTAGTAATTTTTTATTAAAATTTGGAATTGATATTAGAAGAAAAGTATTTAAAGATATTATTAACAATCTTGGTGGGCTAAGAATGGCTGTAAGTGGTGCTGCAGGTATTGATAAAAATGTAGTAGAAAACTTTACAAACTTTGGTATAGAAACAGTACAGGGGTATGGATTAACTGAAACAGCCCCAGTTATTACGGCAGAGAATGATGAAAATATTCGTTATGGTTCTGTTGGATTCCCACTAAAGAATGTAGAAATTGGAATTTTTGAACCAAACGAACAAGGAATAGGCGAAGTTATAGCTAAAGGACCAAATGTAATGTTAGGCTATTTTGAAAATGAAGAAGCAACAAAAGAAGTTTTAATTGATGGCTGGTTCCATACAGGAGATTTAGGATATGTAGATAAAGATGGATTTTTATTTATAACAGGACGTAAGAAAAATGTTATTGTTATGAAAAACGGAAAAAATATTTACCCAGAAGAATTAGAAGCATTAATAACTACACTTCCATATGTTGCTGAAAATATGGTGTTCGGAATACCAACTAGAGATGATGATTTAGATTTAGCGGCAAAAATTGTATATAATAAAGAATATGTAGAAGAAACATTTGGAGAAATTTCTAAAGAAGAATTACAAGAAAAAATTTGGCAGGATATAAAGAAAATAAATAAAACAATGCCTCCATATAAGTATATACGTGAAATTATTGTAACAGATGAACCTATGATAAAGACAACAACTCAAAAAGTAAAGAGATTTGAAGAAATAAAGAAAATATTAAATGAGAAATAAGAGAATTTTATGTGTAGGAATTAATCATAATGTAGGGGTCGACGCCCACGTCGACCCAATATAAATTATCTTCAACAAAAAGGGGTCGACGTGGGCGTCGACCCCTACATCTATAATTACCAAAAAAGTTATATCATTAAATTAATAACATTAAAAAGAATTATCCTTTTAAAAATGATAATCAATTTTGAATTCTTTATGGTTTAAGTAATTTAAAATACCAGAATCTTCTTTAAAGTTAAATTTCATTTTATAACTACAAAGCTTTTGAACCTTTGATTTGTACATTTTATTAATTTCATTTTTACCATACTTACCATCACCAATAATAGGATACCCAATATGTGCTAGATGCGCACGAATTTGGTGCGTTCTTCCTGTATACAAAGTTACATCTAAAACGCAAGTATTGTCTTCGAATTCCTTTATTACTTCATAACCTGTTATAATTTGCCTATAACCAGTCTGTTGTTTATCTGATATATATGCAATGGACTTTTTTGCATCTTTAAAAAGATATGCTGTTAAAGTTTGCTTCTTTATATTAGGAATACCATAAACATGACAAGTATAATGTTTAGAAATTTCTGAATTTTTAAATTTATCTAGTAAGATTTCTAAAGCATTTTCAGTTTTTGCAAACAAAACAAGACCAGTTGTGTTTCTATCTAACCTATGGCAAGGAAAAACCTTTTTACTAAGTTGTTTTGAAAGAGTAGTTGTTAAACTACTTTCACCAGTTACTTCACAACCTGCTTGTTTGTCTACAATAACAATATAGTCATCTTCATAAACTATAGTTAATTCTTTTTCAGAAAACAATAAAGAGTCAATTATATAGATATCTACTATATCATTAGTATGAAGTTCTACATCTTGACTAATACGCTTTCCATTTATCTTAATGTCCTTTTTTCTAAGTGTTTTATAAATAGTGTTAATAGACAAGTTTGGAAATTCATTTTGCAAAATAGTATTTAATTTCTTATTATTATATTTTTCATCAATTACTAAAGTTTTCATATGATTATTATACAAAACATAAAAAGAAAATACAATATATTTATTATAAATGTAAAATTTGAAAAGATAGCATAAATATGTTAAAGTATAGGACAAGAAACTGTAAACCATATTTTGAAATTAGTATTTGCAATTTCAAAGACACTTGAAAGGAGGTAGCTAAGATGAATTCGCTTAATGAAACAAAACATGAAGCGAGTGCTTTCAAGTACATGGGGTTATTTGAAGTGCTGGCTTTGTTTTGTGGGCGTTACATTTTTTCATAATAAAAATGTAAATCTTACAATATTAAAAAATTTAAGAAAATATTAAAAAAGTAGTGCAAAATGTTTAGTACATATGATAGAATATGAAAAGTAAAAAATATAGTAGGGAGAGTGTGTTTAAAAGTGGAGGACGTAAAATATAAAAGAGTCTTATTAAAATTAAGTGGAGAAGCATTAGCGGGAGACAAAAAAACAGGAATTGATGCAGATACAGTAGGCAATATTTGTGATCAAGTAAAAAAATTAACTGAAATAGGAGTGGAAGTTGCAATAGTTGTTGGTGGAGGAAACTTTTGGAGAGGAAAATATGGGCATCAAATGGAAAGAACAACTTCAGATTATATGGGAATGCTTGCAACAACAATGAATGCATTAGCACTTCAAGATGCATTGGAAGCAAGAGAATTAAAAACAAGAGTTCAAACAGCAATTGAAATGAGACAAATTGCAGAACCATACATTCGTAGAAAAGCAGTTAAACATTTAGAAAGAGGAAGAGTTGTTATCTTTGCTTGTGGAACTGGTAACCCATATTTTTCAACAGATACTGGTGCGGCACTTCGTGCAGCAGAAATAAATGCTGAAGTTATTTTACTTGCGAAAACAATAGATGGTGTTTATTCTGCGGATCCAAAAGTAGATCCTACAGCTGTTAAATATGATGAAATTTCTTATACAGATATTTTAACAAAAGATTTAAAAGTAATGGATTCAACAGCAACAGCACTTTGCAGGGATAATCAAATACCATTAATGGTATTTGGAATTGACAAACCTGAAAATATGATTAAAATCGTAAAAGGTGAACAAATAGGAACAATAGTAAAATAGAAAAAGCGAAGAATTAAAAGTGAATAGTACAAAAACATTCGAATTTTGAAAGGAGAAAATAATTATGGATTATAAATTTATAGAAGAAAAAATGGATAAAACAATAAGCGTTTTTAGTGAAAATCTATCAGAAGTAAGAGCAGGACGTGCAAACCCAGCAATACTTAATAAAGTTAAAATTGATTATTATGGTACACCAACACCAATTAATCAAGTTGCAGGGGTTTCTGTTCCAGAAGCAAGATTAATTGTTATTCAACCTTGGGATGCAAGTGTGTTAAAAGAAATAGAAAGAGCAATTTTAGCATCAGACATAGGAATTAATCCAAATAATGATGGAAAAGTAATTCGTTTATCTTTCCCAGAATTAAATGAAGAAAGAAGAAAAGAATTAGTAAAAGAAATTAGAAAAACAGCTGAAGAAGCTCGTGTTGCTGTAAGAAGCATAAGAAGAGATGGGATTGATGAATTTAAGAAAAAACAAAAAGAATCTGAAATAACAGAAGATGATTTACATACAGCAGAAGAACAAATTCAAAAAATTACAGATAAAAAGATAGAAGAAGTAGATTCTATTTTAGCTAACAAAGAAAAAGAAATAATGAGTATATAATAAGCATCATAAAAGGAGAAAAGATGATATTACAAGATATAGATGAAACGAGATTGCCTAAACATATTGCAATTATAATGGATGGAAATAGAACTTGGGCAAGAAACAAAGGGCTAGATTCAAAACTTGGACACAAAGAAGGTGCTAAGACTTTAGAAAACATAGTTAGATATGCAAACAAAATAGGAATTAAATATCTTACTGTATATGCATTTTCTACAGAAAATTGGAATAGAACTAAGGAAGAAGTAGGAGCATTAATGCTACTTCTTGGTACATACTTGGATGATTTTTCGAAAAGAGCAGATACAGAAAATGTAAAAATAAGAATCCTAGGAGACATTTTGGCATTACCAAACAACTTACAAAACAGTATTAATAAAGCAATAGAAAGGACGAAAGATAATACTGGGATAGTGTTTAATGTGGCATTTAATTATGGCGGGAGAGCAGAACTTGTTATGGCTACCAAAAAAATAGTAGAACAAGTGAAAAAAGGAAAAATTAAATTAGACGAAATTACAGAAGAAACAATAAGTAGCAATATATATACAGCGGGCCAACCAGATCCAGAATTACTAATTAGAACAAGTGGGCAAATTAGAACAAGTGGATTTTTAGCATGGCAAACAATATATTCAGAGTTTGTTTTCTTAAATAAGAATTGGCCAGATTTTACTGAAGAAGATTTATTGTTAGCGATAAAAGAATATCAAGGAAGAACTATAAAAAAAGGAAAATAGAAAGGTAAGTTATATGGATATTAAAAGAATAACTTCTGCACTAATTGGGTTTCCAATAGTTGTAATATTATTAGTTTTTGGGAATAATTATATTGTAGACATTATATTTGCTATAGTTGCAGCAATGAGCCTACATGAATATTTTAATGCTTTCAAAGAAAAAGCAAAACCAGTTATATGGATGGGATATGTCGCTTCAGCTCTAATTGCGCTAATACATATAATTCCAGCAGAACATGCAATGACAGTTGTTAGTGTCTTAATACCTTTATCAATTACAATATTGTTTTTACAAGTTATCCTGACAAACATGAAAACAAATGTAAAAGATATTGCTGTTACATTTTTTGGAATATGTTATATCCCATTATTTATAATGTTTCTTCCATTAATAAATGGTATGGAAAAACGGAAAAATACTAATTTGGTATGTTTTTGTATGTGCATGGGGAACGGATGTATTTGCATATATAGTAGGTAGAACTATTGGAAAACATAAATTTAGTCAGGTTAGTCCTAACAAAAGTATAGAAGGTTGTATTGGTGGAATAATAGGAGCAGTTATAATATCACTATTATTTACATATGTGTTAAATGTTTTCTTTATGTTGAAATTTTCTTATATACTTGTAATAGGTATAGCGATTTGTCTAAGCATAGTTGGACAAATTGGTGATTTTGCAGCATCTAGTATAAAACGATATGTAGGAATAAAAGACTTTAGCAATTTGATACCAGGCCATGGAGGTATGTTAGATAGAATAGACAGTGTTATATTTATAGCACCATTTGCATATATGCTTTTAAAATTATTATAGGAGGAACAAGCTTGATAAGTATTTTAATAACAGCCATAAAAGTGATAATTCTATTAGGATTCCTAATATTTATACATGAAGGTGGACATTTTATAGTTGCGAAATTATGCAAAGTAAAAGTGAACGAATTTGCAATAGGGTTTGGACCAACAATATGGAAAAAGCAAGGAAAAGAAACAAAATATGCTCTTAGATTAATTCCATTAGGCGGTTTTGTAAGTATGGAGGGAGAAGAAGAACGTTCAGAAAAAGAAGGTTCTTTTAGTAAAACTAGTATTCCTAAAAGAATTGCAATAGTGCTTGCTGGTGGAACGGTTAATATTATATTTGGATTGGTTGTATACTTCGTTTTAGTTTCAGCCATGGGAAACTATATATCTCAAAAGGTTGAAATTGTAGATTCAAAATATGGTGCATATACATCAGGAATACTGGAAAATGATGAAATAATAAAGATAAATGGAAAAAGAATTAGGAATAAAGCTGATATAGAAAACATATTAGAAAAAAGTAAAGAAGAAAATGTAATTGTTACAGTAAAAAGAAACAATGAATTAAAAGATATTTCAGTAAAACCTACTGCAATACCAAACAAAGATACAGGAATTTATTTATCTGGAAATAGTGATGAAATAACTACAAAAGTAATAGCGATAGAGCCAGAAAGTCCAGCACAAAAAAGTGGATTAGAAGCAAATGATATAATATTAAAAATAGATGGAAAAGATGCTGAAAATGATCCATATAAAATTGCACAGTATATTAAAGAAAGCGAAAATGAAAATTGTATATTTACAATCAAACGAAAAGACGAAATGAAAGAAATATCTATTAAACCAAATGTTATTTATACTTATGTTTTAGGAGTACAGTTTGCAAAAGCAGAAAACAATTTTGTAAATAATGTGTATTATGGTTTTTGGGATACAGTAGACTTTTCGTTTTCGATAATAGACAATATAAAAATGCTATTTACGGGTAAAGTTAATGCGAATCAATTAATGGGGCCTGTTGGAATATCTGGCGTGGTTGCGGGAACTAAAGGTATTAATGACTTCATATATATAATAGCACTAATTTCTTTATCACTCGGTGTTACAAACTTGCTTCCATTTCCGCCATTAGACGGAGGAAAAGTGGTAATATATATAATAGAAGCAATTAGAAGAAAACCAATTAAAGAAAATACAGAAGCTATAATTCAAACAACTGGTTTCTTTATATTGATTGGATTATCAATATATGTAACATATAATGATATATTAAGAATATTATAGAAGAGTGCAGTACTCTTCTATATTTTTTAAATAAAACATAAATTTTCTAAAATTACCACAAAAAAACTATTGACTTAAGTGATTAAAAATGGTAAGATAAATATTACAGAAACGATTTACTTAAAGAAGACATATTTTAAGTATAAATTAGTAAAGTATAAACGTAAGAAATGTAGCAACTACTAGTTTTTTATTTTGCTCTTTTTGGACTTATAAATAAGAATGTAAAATAAGTTAAAAAGTGCAAAAATAAAATAAATAAAATTTTTTAAAAAATTTTAAAAAATGTATTGACAAGTAAATCTAAATGTAGTAGAATATAAAAGTTCCTGACAAGAGGAACAAAAAAGTACATTGAAAAGTAAACAATAAATCCTTTGAAAAGACCAATAAGCGGTAGTTTTTCGTACTACCATAAAAAACGAGAAAGCAAAACTAAGCTAAGTTTAAACTAAGCTTGAAAAAAGATTTATATAAAGTAGAGTAATCTACTGTAGTATAGATACCAAAAACAAGAGAGTTTGATCCTGGCTCAGGATAAACGCTGGCGGCGCACATAAGACATGCAAGTCGAACGGACTTAACCGAAATGTTTACATTTTGGAGCGGTTAGTGGCGGACTGGTGAGTAACACGTAAGCAACCTGCCTGTTAGAGGGGAATAACAGTGAGAAATCATTGCTAATACCGCATATGCCATAATCACCACATGGTGATAGTGGGAAAGGAGCAATCCGCTAATAGATGGGCTTGCGTCTGATTAGATAGTTGGTGGGGTAACGGCCTACCAAGTCGACGATCAGTAGCCGGACTGAGAGGTTGAACGGCCACATTGGGAC
>JAAWOE010000009.1 GCA_022799315.1 Clostridia bacterium
TGATTACTACTACACTTCCAGAATAATATTTTAATGTTTAGAATAAAAAATAGTAAAAAACAATAAAATATTATTTTTTTTGAATAAAAAAGGATAAAAAAAGAAGAATTTAAAATAAACAAAAAGACACAACCAAATAGACAAATAAATCAAATGAAAGTATAAACCAAAATGGATATAAGTTAAAAGCTATTATTGTATTAGAGAAGAATAATAAAAGTATAGAAATAGATAATGAAGCAATTTCATAAAAACAATCAAAAGTCAAAATAAGATAGGGAAAATAAAGGAAAAGAGGATAATTAAGTTTAAAAAACGGAGTCAAAATTAGTTTTAAATTTATATAAAATGAAAACATTGAAAAACGAAATATTATGTAAAGCAAACAATAATAAAAATGGCTTGAAATAGGTTAATAATAAGGCGAAATATAATTTGCAACAAGAAAAAGGTATAAACAAAACAACCCCAAAACCAAGGGAATAAAGAAAAATAGAGAAAATCTAAAAAACAGAAAAACAGATTACATAAATCGACAAAAACAGCTATTTATATGATTCTTAACTTAAAGAAGATAGAGAATTAGAAAAATAATTTTGCGAAAAAAGCAAAATTAAAAAGTATACCCCAAAGATAAAAGTTTAGGTATAAAAGAATTTATTAATTAATATCTGAAATAAATAATGAATTAATTAATAAAAAATATAAAATATTTAAAAATTTTAATTAAAACAATTTAAATAATTAAAACAATAATTTAAAAGCAATATAAAAATAATAAAATAAAAAAATATGTAAAATTTTATTTACAATAATTTAAATTATAAATTAAAATTATTAAACATTAAAAATAAAATTTATATAAAAACAAAATAATTAAAAAGAAATAAATTAAAATAAATTTATTAAAATAAAAATTAAAAATAAAAATAGATAAATATAAAATAAAAATAAATTAAAAGAAAATTTATTTTCAATAATAAAAAACAAATTGATCTTTTATCAATTTGTTTTTTATTATAAATAATTATTTATTAATTAATGTATTTATTTTATTACTATTTTCTTCATTAATTTTTAATTTGGAATTTTCTTTTAATTTTAAATTATCTTTTGCAACAGTCATTAATAATTTAATTCTATTAGTTTGGTTTGCTTCACTTGCACCAGGATCGTAATCAACAGGTGAAATATTTGCTTCTGGAAATTTATTTCTAATTGTTTTAATAACACCCTTTCCAACAACATGATTTGGTAAACAAGCAAAAGGTTGTACACAAACAATATTAGGAATATCGTTTTCAATATATTCAATCATTTCAGCTGTTAAAAACCATCCTTCACCAGTTTGATTTCCAATAGATAATACATCACTAACTTTTTCTTCTAAATGCCATATATCACAAGGTTGTAAATAATTCTTTTTAGAATTAGAAAGTGCAATTCTTACATCTTTTTCAAAAATATCAATTAAGTTAATAGCTAGTTTTGAAATTTTTGAAGAAGTTTTATTTATTTTTAATAAATTATTAAATGTAATCTTATGAGTAGCCATAAACTTAACAAATCCCATAAAGTCTGGAAGAATAACCTCAGCACCTTCTTTTTCTAAAAGATCAGCAACAAAATTATTTCCAAAAGGATGATATTTAATTAAAACTTCACCAACAATTCCTACTTTTGGTTTTTCAACACTTGTATCTAGTTCGATTTTTTCAAAATCATTTACTATATCGTAAATACTTTGTTTAAATTGTTTACTATTAGAATTTTCGACTAACCCTTTACACTTTTCAAGCCAAATATCAAATAATTTTTTTGTTTCTCCTTTATTTACTTCATAAACTCTATTTTTAGTAAGCATTTTTTGAAGTAAATCACCATAAATAACACCTTTAAGTAATTTCTCTACCATTGGTATAGTTAATTTAAAACCAGGGTTTTTTTCCATACCAACAAGATTAAATGATATAACAGGTACTTGTTCAAAACCAGCATCTTTTAGCGCTTTACGAATAAATCCTATATAATTTGTTGCACGGCATCCGCCACCTGTTTGAGACATAACAATAGCAGTCTTATTAACATCATATTTTCCAGATTCCAAAGCTTCTATAAATTGACCAGTAGTTAAAATAGATGGATAACAAGCATCATTATTAACATATTTTAACCCAGTTTCAACAGTATTAGGAGTACATTCGCTTAATAATTCTACATTATAACCACAAGAACCAACAGCAGCAGTAATTAACTCAAAATGTATTGGTGCCATTTGTGGAACTAAAATAGTATAATCTTTTCTCATATCTTGTGTAAATGGAATTTTATTAACCCCATAATTACCAGTTGGTTTGTTTTCTTGTTTTTTAGCTAAACGTTTTTCCATACTAGCAAGTAAAGAACGAATACGAATACGTACGGCACCTAAATTATTAACCTCATCAATTTTAATTAAAGTATACATTTTTTCAAAGCTAGATAATATTTCTTCAACTTGATCAGTAGTTACAGCATCAACACCACAACCAAAAGAATTTAATTGAATAAGTTCTAAGTTGTCATGTTTACCGACAAACTCTGCAGCAGCATATAATCTTGCATGGAACATCCATTGGTCAACAACCCTTAAAGGACGTTTAGCTTCAGCTAAATTGGCAATACTATCTTCTGTTAAAACACATAGACCTAAACTTGTGATTAAAGTATCAATACCATGATTAATTTCAGGGTCTACATGATAAGGACGACCTGCAAGAACAATACCTTTTAGATTATTTTTTTCAATGTATTCTAAAGTTTCTTTACCTTTATTATGAATATCATTTCTACAATTTTGATATTCTTCTTCTGCTTTTAAAGCAGCATCCATTAATTCCTTTTTATTAAAGTTAAATTCTTTAAATTCATTTAATTCTAAAATTCTCTTAGTAAGATTTTTTGCATCAAAAGGTAAAAATGGATTTAAGAATTTAATATTTTTATCTTTTAACTCTTCAATGTTATTTTTTAATACTTCTGAATAAGAAATAACAATTGGACAATTATAGTGATTATCAGCTTTTTCATATTCTTTTCTAGAATATGGAATACAAGGATAGAAAATAGTAGTAATACCAGCCTCTAATAAACTTGCAATATGGCCATGAGCTAGTTTCGCTGGGTAACAAACAGACTCAGATGGCATAGATTCCATACCCTTTTCATAAGTTTTTCTATTACTCTTTTCAGATAAAACAACTCTAAATCCTAAAGAACTAAAGAAAGTAAACCAAAATGGATAATCCTCATACATATTTAATACTCTAGGAATACCAATAGTTCCACGAGGAGCATCCTTTTCTTCACGAGGAGTATAACCAAAAACTCTTTCAAATTTATATTTGATTAGGTTTGGTAGTTTTGTATTATCAGAAACAATACCTGCACCACGCTCACAACGGTTTCCAGATATGTGCTTCTTTCCATTACTAAATTTATTAATAGTAAGTAAACAATGATTTTCACAAATATTACATCTTGTATGAGTAACTTGAATATCAAGAATATCAAGATCTTCCGATTTTGCAATTTTAGAATGATATTCCATATCAAAATTAGCTTCAAATTGTTCTTTAGCAAGTAGTGCCACACCATAAGCTCCCATAAGACCAGAAATATCAGGACGTACTACATTTTTACCAACAATCAATTCAAAAGCACGAAGAACAGCGTCATTATAAAAAGTACCACCTTGTACAACAATGTAATCTCCTAAAGTTTTTGTATCTCTTACCTTCATAACCTTTTGAATAGCATTTTTAATAACAGAATAAGAAAGACCAGCTGAAATATCTCCAACAGCATAACCTTCTTTTTGAGCCTGTTTAATTTTAGAATTCATAAAAACAGTACATCTAGAACCCAAATCAACAGGTCGTCTAGATTTTATAGCCTCATCAACAAATTCTCCAATAGAAAGATTTAAGCTCTTTGCAAAAGTTTCTATAAAAGAACCACAACCTGAAGAACAAGCTTCATTAAGCATAATATTATCTATAACACCATTTTTAATTTTTATATATTTCATATCTTGTCCACCAATGTCAACAATACTTGTAACATTAGGCATAAATTGTTTAGCGGCAGTATAATGAGCAATAGTTTCAATTTCATTTAAATCAACATTTAATGCAGTTTGAATTAATTTCTCTCCATAACCTGTAACACCACTATATCTAATATCAACACCACTTGGTAAAACAGAATATAATTCCTTTAACATTTTAATAACACTAGTTAGAGGGTTACCTTCATTACTTCCATATAAAGAATATAATAATTCACCATCTCTACTAATTAAAACCAATTTAGTTGTAGTAGAACCAGCATCAATACCAACAAAAGCATCACCTTTATAATCTTTTAATTCAGCTTTTGCAACCTGGTCACTGTCATGTCTTTTCTTAAATTCTTCATAATCAGCATCAATACTAAATAAAGGTTTTAAAGGAATAGTAGTATCATCATGAGAAATTTTTAAAACTTCAATTTTACTCTTCAATTTTTCAACAGAAATAGGATTAGTGTTTACTGAATCAAGGGCAGCCCCTTTTGCTACAAGTAAGTGAGCTTCCTCAGGTATAATAGTAGCTTCAGGTGTTAAATGTAAAGTATCAATAAATCTTTGTCTTAATTCAGATAAGTAATTTAAAGGACCACCTAAAAATGCAACATTTCCACGAATAGGTCTTCCACAAGCAAGTCCACTAATTGTTTGATTAACAACAGCTTGAAAAATAGAAGCAGCTATATCTTCTTTTGCAGCACCTTCATTTAAAAGTGGTTGAATATCAGTTTTTGCAAAAACACCACAACGAGAAGCGATAGGGTAAATAGTGTTAAAATGTTTTGCATATTCATTTAGACCAGCAGTATCAGTATTTAATAAAGAAGCCATTTGGTCAATAAAAGCACCAGTACCACCAGCACAAGTACCATTCATACGTTGCTCAATAGATTTATCAAAATAAATAATTTTTGCATCCTCTCCACCAAGTTCGATAACAACATCAGTTTGTGGAATATACTTTTCAACAGCACGTTTACAAGAAACAACCTCTTGAATAAAAGGAAGCTCCAAAAAGTTTGCAGCACTCATTGCACCAGAACCTGTAAGAGCAACTGTGAAAGTATTATCTGGATATTTAACAGTAAGTTCAGTTAAAACCTCACAAACCGTATTTTTTGTATCAGAAAAATGTCTTCTATAAGACATATCAATAGTTTCTAAATCACGGTTCATTACTACAATTTTTACTGTAGTAGAACCAACATCTAAACCAACATGAAGTAAATTATTCATATGAAAAACTCCTTTCTTTATAACAAAATAAATGCTATAAATTTAACATATATTTTATACTTAAAGTAGTAATTTGTCAAATATCAAAAACTGTAAAAATCTTACAATTAGACAGCGTTGCAAGAAAAAACATGTAATGATATAATATCAAAAAATAAAAGGAAGAAGGACTAAAATGAAATTAACCAAAAAACAAAAGAAATATATAATCGAAACTTTAATAGCATTAATAATATTAATTCCAGGAATAATAGCAGGAACAGTAAAAAAAGAAGAAATATTTAGTGCTCTAGGAATACAAACTAAAATAAAAACATCTGAAAAGAACACATCCGCAATAGATGGAGAATATGAAGTAATATCTGTAACAGATGGAGACACATTTGAAATTAATTATAATGGAACAAAGGAAAAAGTAAGATTAATAGGAGTAGATACTCCAGAAAGTGTACATCCAAACTCTAAGAAAAATAACGAATACGGAAAACAAGCATCAAATTACACGAAAAATTTGTTAGAAAGAAAAGTAGTAAAACTAGAATTTGATGTATCACCTAGAGATAAATATGGAAGATTACTTGCATATGTTTATTTAGAAAATGGAGAAATGCTAAACAAGAAATTGTTAAAAAAAGGATATGCTCAAGTTGCAACATATCCGCCAAATGTAAAATATGTGGAAGACTTTAAAACTATTCAAAAAGAAGCAAGAGAAAATAAAGTTGGATTTTGGGCAAAAGACGTATTTAAATAAAAAATACTACTAATATTAGTAGTATTTTTTGAAATCTCTAATTTTAAAGTCCGCTTCATCCAGCAAGATGAAGCTACATAGAAATCTAATTAGTTAATATCCTTTTGAAATTAAATGCATATAAGCTATATATATAACAAATATCTTAAAATAAACCAATATTGACAGAAGCTACCAAGCATTACAAAGATGTGAAAAACCTCATGGTAACCAAAATACTTATTTTCAAACTTTGGAATTTTAAATCCATAAATAATTGCACCAATAGTATAAAAAATTCCACCAGCAAGTAGCCACCATAAACTAGATAAAGCGTTAAGATTACTAAAAATAGTAATCATTGGGTAAACTGCAATTATAACAGTCCAACCCATTGCAAGATAAAGAATTGTAGTAAGCCATCTTGGTGCATTAATCCAAATTGCAGCTAAAATAATACCAATAACAGCTAGTCCCCAAACAATTCCGAAAATAGTCCAACCCCAAGGACCTCTTAATGGGCCTAAACAAATAGGAGTGTAGGTTGAAGCGATTAAAACATAAATCATAATATGGTCAAATTTTCTTAACACTCTTGTTGCAGTTTCACCAACATTGAGTAAATGATATAAAGAACTAAAAGTATATAACAAGATAAGTCCTGTTCCAAAAATAGAAAAAGAAGTAATATCCCACCCTTTTTCATTACTATAAAGAGCTGCCATAACTATTAAAATAACTAAACCAGCGATAGAAAGTATTGCTCCAAATAAATGAGTAAACCCACTAACAGGATCTTTAATTTTCTTCATAAAATCATCATCTCCATAAATAAAGTAACACACATTCTACTACAAAAATATGATGTAGTCAATTTAATATGGAAAAAATTTACAATTGTAATTAATTATGTAAAAATGTTATATTTAAAAATCGTTCTTTTCATTGTTATGGTTAATATAGAAATATATAATAAAACAAAAAATGGAAAGGACAAAAGAGAACATGAAAATAGAAAGAGGAATTACGCTAATTGCTCTAATTATAACAATCATTTTAATGCTAATTCTTGCAGGAGTAGTGTTAAGTTTAACAATAGGAGAAAATGGAATATTTAAAACAGCAAAATATGTTACAAAGAAATGGAATAATAGTGTAGAACAAGAAAATAGAGAACTAGATAAATTATATGCATATATAAATGGAGAGAGTTTACCAGAAAATACAAAAGATACAGATGCAGGAACATTAGTAGCAGTACCAGATGGTTGGAAAACAAATACACCTGCATATGTACAAACACCAGATGGAAAAGAAGTAGTATCAAGTAAAAAGATATCAACAGTTCAAGCAGTAGCAACAGGAGATGGAGAAACAGTACCAGTACCACTAGGGTTTTACTATGTAGGAGGAAAAGTAAGTACAGGAGTAGTAATAAGTGACAATAAAGCCGATCAAAATAAATACAAAAATGAAATAGAAATACCATCAGGAATAGAAGCAGTGTTAAATGAAGATGGAAGTGTAAAAGAAATAAAAAGAACATTAATAGGAAATCAATTTATATGGGTACCATGTACAGAAGAAGAATATGTAAAAATAAACTGGGGAAATGATTATAGCGATTCAGTATGGGATACGACTACCGCTAAAGCAGAAACAATACAAATAAGAAAATATAAAGGATTTTATGTAGGACGATATGAAGCAGGACTTGATAGTAATATTTTAGAATTTACAACTACACAAGCAAATGCATCAAGTATATATAACCAAGAAGGAAAACCACAAAGTAAACCAGGAGTGATTCCATGGAATTTTATTAGTTGGACACAATCTAAAGAAAATGCTGAGAATATGTATAAAACAAATTATGTAGATAGTGGTCTAATAACAGGAACCCAGTGGGATGTAATGATAAATTGGATGACAAATGAAAATGAATCAGAATTAGTAGATTCAGGAACATTTGGAAATTATGCAAATGTAACTCTCAAAATTAATTTAGGTAGAATGGCCTATGGATATATAACAACTGCTTGGTATCAAGATGCATTTGAAAATGAGTGGGTTAATAATGGTCCTAAACCAATGGGAGATGTAAATACAAATAGAAATGGAAAAGGACATTTATGGACAACTGGAGCAAGCGATGAAGCAAGAAAGAAAAATTTATATGATGTAGCAGGAAACTTGAATGAATGGGTAGAAGAAACATCATTTTATGGTGGAAGTGATTCTAAACAATATCGTGTTTTTCGCGGAGGAGGATTTTTAGATTCAAAAACAGGTCGTCCTATTTGCTATCGTGGTTGTGGTTCTGATGATTCAAAAGCCACAGACCAAGAGATTGGATTTAGAGTTGTACTTTATATGAGATAAATTTAAAAGTCAGGATATATTTCCTGATTTTTTTGTTCTAAAAAGGACTTGCCTATCATAATATTTACAAACAATAAAAAAGGAAGGGAGTTATTATGAAGAACAAAAAGATATTAGTAATATTAATAATAATCATCATTATTTTAGGACTTGTAGGGTATTTTATAAACGCACAAATTAAGAAAAATAAAGAACAAAATAAAATAACAGAATACGTTCCAGAAGAAGAAATAACACTAGAACAACTAAGACAAACCACAGTATCACTATATTTTAAACAAAAAAATACAAATACACTAGTTCCAGAACCAAGAAAAATTGATGTAAAAGAACTAACTAAAATACCATACGAAACATTAATGAAACTATTATTAGAAGGGCCCAAAAGCGAAAAATTAGAAAAAGTAATACCAGAAGGAACAAAACTAAATAAAATAGAATTAAAAAAAGGAATTATATATATAGATTTATCTAAAGAATTTATAGAAAACCATAAAGGAACAATAGAAGAAGAAACATTAACAATATATTCAATAGTAAATACCTTAACTAGTTTAAATGAAATAGAAGCAGTAAAAATACAAATAGATGGAAAAGAAGATGCAAGTTTTAAAGATAATGCAATAAAATTTAAAGATCCATTTGTAAAAAGAGACTAATTATTTAAAAAAGCAGTAAAATTTAAAGCACTTTATAGCCTTTTGACAGCTACATAAAAAATTTTCAACCTCATGAAGAGAACAAATAGTGTTCTCTTTTTTTTGAGCAAAATCGAATTTATTCTTATTACAATTCTTATTACAAACCTTATAAGGATTCATATTTATAACCACCTTTGCATAAAACGTAAATTTAATATATAATATGTTAAAACATAATAAAAAGTGAGGTACTATGGAAAATATATTAGAAAATGAAAGAATAGATGACCTTGAATACAAAGGATTAAAAATAATACAAAATAAAGACGGATTTTGCTTTGGAATAGATAGTATACTTTTATCAGACTTTGCAAGTGAAATAAAAAGAAACTCTAAAGTAATAGATTTAGGAACAGGAACAGGAATAATAGGAATTATGTTGTGTGCAAAAACGGAGCTTTCTCAGATGGTAGGAGTAGAAATACAAAAAGAAGTATATGATATGGCAAAAAGGAGCATAAAGCTAAATAACTTACAACATAAATTTGAAATAATAAACGATAATATAAAAAATTTAGAAAATATACTAGAAATGGGAACGTTTGACGCAGTAGTAACAAATCCACCATATAAAAAAGTAGGGACAGGAATAACAAATGAAAACCATAAAAAGCTATTATCACGTCATGAAATAACAGCAAATCTAGAAGATTTTATAAAAGTATCAGCTAAATTATTAAAGGATAAAGGAAATCTATATATGGTACATAGACCAGATAGACTAGTAGATATTATAGAACATTTAAGAAAATACAAACTAGAGCCAAAAAAAATTAGATTTATAGAGCCAAGCATAGGAAAAGAAGCAAACTTAATACTAATAAAAGCAACAAAAAATGCAAAGCCATTTTTAAAAATAGAAAAAACATTATACGTATATAAGGAAAATGGAGAATATACTAACGAAATACTTAAAATTTATAATAAGGAGAAATAAAATGCAAGGGAAATTATATATTGTAGCAACCCCAATTGGAAACTTAGATGATATAACATTAAGAGCAATAAGAACATTAAAAGAAGTAGATATAATTGCAGCAGAAGATACAAGACATACATTAAAACTATTAAACCATTTAGAAATATCAAAACCATTAATAAGTTACCATAGGCATAATGAAGAAGTAAAAACAGAAGAGCTAGTAAACAAACTATTAGAAGGAAAAAATATAGCATTAGTATCAGATGCTGGAACACCAGCAATATCTGATCCAGGTGCAGAAGCGGTAAAAGTAGCAATAGAAAAAAACATAGAAGTAATTCCAATACCAGGAGCTTGTGCAGCAATCACTGCTCTAATAGCATCTGGAATGGATACAAAAGAATTTACATTTATAGGATTCTTACCACAAAATAAAAAGAATAGAAAAGAAAAATTAGAACAAATAGAAAAAGAAGAAAGAACTATAATTCTATATGAAGCACCACACAAATTATTAAAAACATTAGAAGACTTAAAGGACATACTACAACAAAGAAAAATAGTGTTAGCAAGAGAATTAACAAAAATTCATGAAGAATATATCACAGGAACAGTAGAAGAATTACAAAACAAAATAATATCGCCAAAAGGAGAATACGTTATAATAATTGAAAAAAATGGTATAACACAAGAAAAACTAGAACAAATGAAACTAACGGAAATTTCAATAGAAGAACAATATAAATACTATGAAACTCAAGGGATGGATAAAAAAGAAATTATAAAACAAATTGCAAAAACAAGAAAAGTAAACAAAAATGAAATATATCAAAAATTCATAAAAGCGTAACTTCTAAAGTTACGCTTTTTTACTATAAAAGTTACATATCAAACGTTAAACTAACTATCTTAATCTAAATTTGAAGCTAATTTATTAATCTTTTCAGCACATTTACTGCAAATCAATTTATCACTATAAGTAACTATTTTTTTAGTTGAACCACAGAAAATACAATTAGGTTCATATTTTTTTAAAACTATTGTAGAACCATCTACAAAAATTTCAATTGGATCTTTTTCGTAAATTCCAAATTGATTTCTAAGCTCGATTGGGATAACTACCCTACCAAGTTCATCGACTTTTCTAATAATCCCCGTTGACTTCACTACAAAAACCTCCTTAAAATAAAACCCATATACAACAAAATTCGACAAATTTTTATATATAATAACATTAAAAGACTCATTTTGTCAATGGAAAAACACAACAAATGCAACAAATAGAAATAGTATTTTACATATAAAAACCCAAAAACATACTATGCGCAAGCATAATATAAAAACAAGTTCTTTTTTTAAAACAGAAGAATAAAATTAATAAAAACAATAGGAGAAAATAATGTTAAATATAATATGGCCAATTTTCATTATAATATCATACATATATGCAATACTTACAGGGAGAGTAAACGAAATCAACAATTCAGTATTTGAATCTTGCGAAAGTGCAGTAAAATTAACAATTACATTTTTAGGCACGATGTGTTTGTGGAGTGGAATAATGCAAATAGCTAAAAAAACGACATTAATAGATAAATTAACAAACTTCCTAAATCCTATTATGAAAATATTATTCCCAGAAATACAAAAACAAAACCCTGTACATAAAGAAATTTCGATGAATATGGTAGCAAATATATTAGGACTTGGAAATGCTGCAACGCCTTTAGGGTTAAAAGCAATGAAAACAATGCAAAAAGAAAATCCTAAAAAAGACACACTAACTAATTCAATGGCAATGTTTATAATAATAAATACAGCATCAATTCAAATAATACCAACAACAGTAATAGCAATAAGAAGTTCACTGGGCTCTACTAATCCAACATCAATTATAATACCAGTATGGATTGCTACAATATGTGCGGCATTTGCAGGAATAATTGCTGCAAAAATATTAATGAAAAAATATTAATGAAAAAATATTGAAGGAGATTAATATGAACATAATAAACTACTTATCGGCAGCAGCTGTACCATTAGTAATACTAATTATAGTAATATATGCGTTAATAGAAAAAAACAAAGTATATGATACATTTTTAGATGGAGCAAAGGAAGGACTAGAAGTAGTAATAAATATATTTCCTACCCTAATAGGAATATTTTTAGCAGTAGGAGCATTAAGAGCATCTGGAATATTAGACTTAATAGTAAATATAATAAAACCAATAATAAATATACTTAAGATACCAGCAGAAATAATGCCACTTGCAATATTAAGGCCAATTTCAGGAAGTGCATCTATGGCAGTAGCAACAGATATAATGGCAAAATATGGAGTAGATAATATAATAGGAATAATAGCTTCAACAATTATGGGGTCAACAGAAACGACATTTTATACAATTGCACTATATACAAGTGCAGTAGGAATTAAAAAAATTAGGTTTGTACTAGTAGCAGCATTAATAGCAGATGTGGCCGGAATGCTTACGTCTGTAGCTATTTGTCGAATTATGTCGTAATATTTTTGTTGACATATAAGGAAAAATGTAGTAACATATAAATAGATTAAGTTCAAAAAAACGCAAAGCAATTTTAAAAACAAGAGTATTTCTTTTCATATTTTTTCTATCAGAAAAATTATCAAGAAAATTCAATCTAAAAATTCTTAAAAAATCCAAAAAATTAGGAAACAATTAAAAATTGGTCACAACGATAAAAGTGTGTGTTTTATTAGTGTACAAAAAAGTTATTAATCTTGTAGGGGATGAAAAAAGTAAAATAAAAATATTTTTGATAGCCCAACAGTATTCTTTATAGGTTCCAATATGTTCAAGTACTTCCCTTATATTGAACAATCACATCCCCTACAGCCCCCAATATATTTTTTCAATTGTACTAGGGTATTAAACCCTAGTATGTCTTTTTTTAGGGAAATAAATAATATCAAAAAAATTCTAACAAATGGGTCGATGAGGGTATCGCCCCCTACTAAAAATCTAATCAAAAATAAGATGATAATATATTACAAAATTACTCCAATAAATCGTGTAAAAAATCTTGCAAAACCTTACGGAAAATGATAAAATTAGAAAAATTATTATTAGGAGGTAAAATATATATGACAATTTTACTAAAAAACGGAAATGTAATAGATTATGCATCAAGATTAAACGAAAAAATGGATGTATTAATTGAAGACAAAAAAATCAAAACAATTAAAAAAGAAATAAACGAAAGTGCAGACCAAGTAATTGACTGTACAGGTCTATCTATTATACCAGGAATGATAGATATGCACTGTCATTTAAGACAACCAGGATTTGAATACAAAGAAACAATAGAAACAGGTTCAAAAAGTGCTGTTAAAGGTGGTTTTACAACAATTTGCCCTATGCCAAATACAAAACCAACCCCAGATAGCGCTATTGTTTTGCAAGAAATAATAGATGAAGCAAAACGTGTTAACCTATGTAATGTTCTACCATACTCTAGTGTAACAAAAGGGGAAAAAGGAGAAGAACTAGTAGACTTTGAAGAAATGAAAAAAGCAGGTGCAATTGCTTTTTCAGATGATGGAATGCCAGTAGTAAATAGTAAAACCATGAGACAAGCTATGATTAATGCAGATAAACAAGATACATTTGTTGCATCACACTGTGAAGAAAAATCAGTTGCAGCTGGTGCAATAAATGCGGGAGAAGTAGCAGAGCAGCTAGGAGTAGATGGGGTTTTACCAGAAGCAGAAGAAATAATGGCAGCAAGAGAAATTGTTATATCAGAAACAAACAAAGTAAGAGGTCATATATGTCATATAAGTACAAAAACATCAGTGGCAATGATTAGAGATGCAAAAAAACGTGGAGTAAAAATAACATGTGAAACATGTCCACACTACTATAGCTTTACAGTAAAAGAAGTATTGCAATCTGGAACAAACGCAAAAATGAATCCACCATTAAGAGAAGAAGAAGATAGACTTGCAATAATAAAAGGATTACAAGATGGAACAATAGATGCAATAATAACAGATCACGCGCCACATTCAGAAGAAGAAAAACAAAAACCACTAGCAAGTGCACCAAATGGAATAATAGGATTTGAAACAGCACTAGCTGCAAGCATAACAAACCTAATAGAACCAAAACATATTAGCTATTTAGACTTAGTACGTTTAACATCATATACACCTGCAAAACTATTAAAATTAGAAACAAAAGGACAAATAAAAGAAGGTTATGATGCAGACATAACAATATTTGATTCAAACATTGAATATGTATATCAAAAAGAAAGTATAGTATCAAAATCTAAAAATACACCATTTATAGGTAAAAAACTAAAAGGAAAAGTAATGTATACAATCGTAGGTGGAAGAATAGTATACGAAAAATAAAATATGCTACTGTTAACACAGTAGCTTTACATGGATGATGTGCTTTTCTTTTTAAGCCTAAAAAGAAAATGCCCATCATCCAGCAAGATAAAGCGGATTATGTAAGAGTTATTTATATAAAGGAGAAATAAAATTATGAAAAATGCAATGGACAGATTAATAGACAAAATAAAAGAAATGGACAACCCTACAGTAATGGGATTAGACCCAAGATACGACATGATACCATCATGCATAGCAAATAAATACCCAAAAACAATAGATGGAGCATGTGACGCAATACTAGAATTTAATAAAGCATTAATAGATGCTACATACGATATAATCCCATCAGTAAAACCACAAATAGCATTTTATGAAATGTTTGGAACAAAAGGAATAGAAGTATTTAAACTTACATGTGAATATGCACATGAAAAAGGTATGATTATAATAGCGGATATAAAAAGAGGAGACATTGGTTCAACAGCAGCTGGTTACTCAAACGCTTATCTTGGAAAAACACCATTATTAGATGTTGAAGAAGCAATATTTGATGTAGATTTTGTAACAATTAATCCATATTTGGGAATAGATGGTGTAAAACCATTTATAGAAGACTGTAAAAAATATGGAAAAGGAGTATTTATAATAGACAAAACTTCAAATCCATCATCAGGTGAATTACAAGATTTAAAATTAGAAAACGGAAGAACAATATATGAAGAAGTTGCAACATTAATTGAAAAATGGGGAGAAGACTTACGTGGAGAATATGGTTACAGTAGCATATCATCTGTTGTAGGAGCAACATACCCAGAACAATTAGAAAGCCTTAGAAAATTAGCACCACATACATTCTTCTTAATACCAGGATACGGTGCACAAGGTGGAAAAGCAGAAGATATTGCATTAGGATTTGATGAAAACGGAATAGGTGGAATAGTAAATGCATCAAGAAGTTTAATGTGTGCATACAAAAAAGATATGTGGAAAGACAGGTTTGGTGAAGAAGAATTTGCTAAGGCAACAAGAGCAGAAGCAATAAGAATGAGAGACGAATTAAATAGCGTAATTAAAGCTAAATAAAAATAAGAATATAAAAATAAAAAAGGAGAATAAAAATGAAAGTAAATTGCAAAGCAGAAATATTAAAAATTGAAAAATTAAAAGAAGACTTATACAAATTTAGTATAAAAGCAGACAAAATAGTAAGTTCTGCCAAACCTGGTCAATTTATTGAAATACGTGTAGTAGATGGAATAGAGCCATTACTAAGAAGACCAATTAGTATATACAACTTAGATAAAGAAAATGGAATATTAGAGTTTATATTTCAAGTAAAAGGAAAAGGAACAAATTTACTTAGTAAGCGTAAAGTAGGAGAAGAATTAGACATTATAGGACCAATTGGTTATGGAACATTTGGAGTAAAAGAATATAAAAAAGTTGCAATAATAGGTGGAGGAATTGGAATGTTCCCACTATATGAACTTGCAAAACAACTAAAACAACAAACTTCTACAAATGTACATATTTACATGGGATTTAGAAATAAAGAATTAATCACATTAGAGGAAGAATTTAAAAGCGTTTCAGATGAATTAACAATAACAACAGATGACGGAAGTTATGGAGTACAAGGCTTTGCAATAAATGAACTAAAAAAAGATTGCGAAAAAGAAATACCAGATAAAATATTTGCATGTGGACCATTACCAATGTTAAAGGCAGTACAAGCTTTTGCAAAAGAAAATAACATACCATGCGAAATATCTTTAGAAGAAAAAATGGCATGTGGTTTGGGAGTGTGCTTAGGATGTGCTGTAAAAACAGCAGCTAGCCCAGCTGATGCACCAGTTTATTGGCATGTATGTAAAGCAGGACCAGTATTTAACGCAAACGACGTAGAAATCTAATAATAAGAAAGGAAATGCTTATGCAATCAGAATATATAGAACATGAAATAAAAGTTTTAAATGTAAACATAGAACAAGTACAATCAAAATTAGAAGAAATGGGAGCTAAAAAAGTTTACGATGATGAGAGAAAATTTACAGTTTTAGATAATGAAAATGGAGATTATTTAAGACAAGACAAACTAATTAGAGTAACAGAAGAAGGAAATGTAAAAGTTTCGATACATATTCATAATAGTAAACCAGAAATAAAAGAAGCGATAAAATATAAAGCAAGTAGAGTAAAAGAACAATTAGACTTCTTTTCAGCAATAGGATTAAAACCAATAGCAAAAGCAAATGCACGTAGAATTTCTTATGAATTAGGAGATATAGATTTTGATATTGATGATTTTTATAAAATTCCGCCATTTTTAGAAATTGACTTAGAAAATGTTGAAGATGAGAAGAAATTATTAAAAGAATTAGGATTAGAAAATAATGAAGTAGTAAGAATGGGAACAGAAGCAATATTTGAACATTATGGACTTAATTATTTTGAAGAATATAAAGTATAAGAAAAGGAGAAATATATGAATACAAGTGTTAATTTAGCAGGAATAAAAATGAAAAATCCTGTAACAGTAGCATCAGGAACATTCGGTTATGGAAGAGAATTTGAAGAATTTATAGACCTAAACAAATTAGGTGGAATATGCACAAAAGGAACATCGTTAAAACCAAGACCAGGAAACAAACCACCACGTGTATATGAAACAATAGCAGGAATGCTAAACTCTATAGGATTACAAAATCCTGGAGTAGAATATTTTATGAATAATGACTTACCATACTTAAAGAAATTTGACACAGCTATAATAGTAAATGCATGTGGAAGTTCAATAGATGAATATGTAGAACTTGCAAAAGTATTAAATACATTAGATATTGATGGTGTAGAATTAAACCTATCTTGCCCAAACGTAAAAGCAGGATGTATGGCATTTGGAACAACTTATGAAGGGGTTAAAGAAGTAACATCTCAAGTAAGAAAAGTATTAGATAAACCATTAATAGTAAAATTAACACCAAACGTGACAGATATTACTTTACCTGCAAAAGGAGCCCAAGATGCTGGCGCAGACGGAGTATCATTAATAAATACACTATTAGGAATGAGCATAGATACACATACAAGAAGACCACATCTTGCAAACAACATGGGAGGATTATCAGGACCTGCAGTAAAACCAGTAGCAGTAAGAATGGTATACCAAGTAGCACAAGCAGTTAATATTCCAATATTAGGATTAGGTGGAATTGTAACTGCAAATGACGCAATAGAATTTATGCTAGCAGGAGCAAGCGCAGTATCTGTTGGAACAGGAAACTTCGTTGCACCAGATGTAAGTATAAAAGTAGTAGATGGAATTGAAGAGTACATGAAAAAATATGGTATAGATGATATAAATAATATTGTTGGAACAGTACAAATGAACTAACAAATCAAATAGTCCGCTTCATCTTGCATGGTGTAGGACATTTTCGTTGCTCGTCAGGCTCGCAGACGAAAAGTGCTACACCATCGTGAAGCTACACAGAAACAAGATTTTTATATAATATTAAAATGATGTCTAAAAGGTAGACATCATTTTTTGTTAAATCCGCGATTTCCCTAAGAAAATATTACAAAAAAACTTGTAAAAAAAGGTAGAATATAGTATGATATTAATGTATAAAAAAGAAAAGGAGATGCCTTTATGGAAAAAAGTTTTAGTAATAGTTATAAAGAAGCGGGAGTAGATGTAACAGCAGGTTACAAATCAGTAGAATTAATGAAAAAATATGTACAAAGTACATACATTCCAGGAGTTGAATCAGACCTAGGAGGGTTTGGTGGACTTTTTGCGCCTGATATAAAAGATATGAAAAAACCAATTTTAGTTTCTGGTACAGATGGAGTAGGAACAAAACTAAAATTGGCTTTTTTAATGAATAAACACGATACAATAGGACAAGACTGTGTAGCAATGTGTGTAAATGATATAGTATGTTGTGGTGCAAGACCAATATTCTTCCTAGATTACATGTCACTATGGAAAAACATACCAGAAATGGTAGCAACAATAGTAAAAGGTGTAACAGATGGATGTAAAATGGCAGGATGTGCATTAGTAGGTGGAGAAACAGCAGAAATGCCAGGTCTATATTCAGAAAATGAATACGATTTAGCAGGATTTAGTGTGGGAATTGTAGACCAAGAAAAAATGATAAACTCTGAAAGTATAGAAGTAGGAGATGTAGTAATAGGACTTGCATCATCAGGAGTACATTCTAATGGATTTTCGTTAGTTCGAAAAATATTTAATGTAAATGAAGAAAACCTAAAAGAATATAGGGAAGAATTAGGTAAAACTTTAGGTGAAGCATTAATAGAACCTACCAAAATATATGTAAAACCAGTACTAAAACTACTAGAACAAGTAAATGTAAAAGGCATATCACATATAACAGGTGGAGGCTTCTATGAAAACATGCCAAGAATGCTAAATGAAAAAGTAGCATTAAACATTAATAAAGACTCATATGAAGTTCCAGCAATTTTCAAATTAATCCAAAAAGAAGGAAACATTCCTTTAAGAGATATGTACAATACTTTCAATATGGGAATAGGAATGGCAATTATAGTTCCTAAAAATGAACAAGAAAAAGCATTAGAAATATTAAAAGAAGCTGGAGAAACAGCATACGTAATTGGAGAAGTAGTAGAAGGAAATAAAGAGATAAATATAAAATATTAGAGGTTAGAGGTTAGAAGTTAGAAGTTAGAAAAAAGAATTCTTGGAAGAAATTTCTTTAAATCTAACATCCAACATCTAACATCCAACTTCCAAAAGAAGGAGTGAAAAATTAATGGTAAAAAGAATTTATGTGCAAAAAAAGCCAGGGTTTGATGTAGAAGCAAAAGGAGTGTTAAGCGATTTACAAGAAAATCTACAAATAAAAGGATTACAAGACGTAGTAATACTAAACAGATATGATGTATCTGGAATTGATGACGAAACATATGAAAAAGCAAAAAACACAGTATTTTCAGAACCACAAGTAGATGTATGTTTTGACGAAGACTATAATTTTGAAAAAGAAGATAAAGTATTTGCAGTAGAATTTCTACCAGGACAATTCGACCAAAGAGCAAACTCTCTTGCAGAATGTTTACAAATAATTAGTGGAAGTAAAAGACCAATTGCAAAATCTGCAAAAGTATATGTTTTAAAAGGAACAATAACAGATGAAGAAGTTGCAAAAATTAAAAAATACCTAATAAATTCAGTAGACTCACAAGAAGCAAGTCTAGAAAAACTAGATACTCTAGAAGAACAAATGGAAGAACCAAAAGACGTAGCAGTAATCGAAGGATTTATAGATATGACAGACGAAGATGCTGTAAAATTCTATGAAAAATATGGATTTGCAATGGACATAGCTGACTTAAAATTCTGTCAAAAATATTTTAGAGATACAGAAAAAAGAAATCCAACAATGACAGAAATGAAAATGATAGATACATATTGGTCAGACCACTGTAGACATACAACATTCCTTACAAAGTTAGAAGTAATAGACATCAAATGGGATTTATTAAAACAAATATATGAAGATTATATAGCATCTAGAAAATTTGTATACGAAGATAGAAAAAAAGATATATGTTTAATGGATGTTGCGACAATAGCTGCTAAAGAATTAAAGAAAAAAGGACTATTAAAAGACTTAGATGAATCAGAAGAAATAAATGCATGTAGCATAAAAGCAGACATATTAGTAGATGGAAAACCAGAAGAATACTTAATAATGTTTAAAAACGAAACACATAACCACCCAACAGAAATAGAACCATTTGGAGGAGCTGCAACATGTCTTGGTGGAGCAATAAGAGATCCATTATCTGGACGTGTATATGTATACCAAGCAATGCGTGTTACAGGATGTGGAGACCCAAGACAAACAATACAAGAAACTTTAGAAAATAAATTACCACAAAGAAAACTAACAAATGAAGCAGCACGTGGTTATAGTTCATATGGAAACCAAATAGGACTTGCAACAGGACAAGTAGCAGAAATATATCACCCAGGATATGTTGCAAAACGTCTAGAAATTGGAGCATTAGTAGGAGCAGCACCTGCAAAAAATGTAGTAAGAGTAAGACCAGAACCAGGAGATAAAGTAATCCTACTTGGAGGAAGAACAGGAAGAGATGGTTGTGGAGGAGCAACAGGTTCATCAAAAGCGCATACAAGTAGATCTCTAACAACATGTGGAGCAGAAGTACAAAAAGGAAATGCACCAGAAGAAAGAAAAATACAAAGACTATTCAGAAATGAAGAAGCTACAAAACTAATAAAAAGATGTAACGACTTTGGAGCAGGTGGAGTATCAGTAGCAGTAGGAGAATTAGCAGATGGATTAGTAATAAACCTAGATAAAGTTCCAAAGAAATATGAAGGATTAGATGGAACAGAACTTGCAATTTCAGAATCACAAGAAAGAATGGCAGTAGTTGTAGCAAGTGAGAATGTAGAAAAATTCGAAAAATTAGCAAAGCTAGAAAACATAGAAACAAGTATTGTAGCAGACGTTGTAGAAGAACCAAGAGTAAAAATGTACTGGAGAGGAAACTTAATAGTAGATATAAGCCGTAAGTTCTTAGATACAAACGGAGATACTAAAAAAGCAAATTTAGAAATCAATAAACCAAATGAAGCAAACAATTACTTCAATAAAAAAGAAGTAGCAAACAATGTAGAAGAATGGAAGAAAAATATATCAGACTTAAATTGTTGTTCACAAAAAGGATTAGTAGAAAGATTTGACTCAAGCATCGGAGCAGGAACAGTAGTAATGCCATTTGGTGGTAAATATCAATTAACACCAGCAGAAGGAATGGCAGCAAGAATACCAACATTAGAAGGCTACACAAACACTGGAACAATAATGACATATGGTTACAATCCATATCTATCAACATGGAGTCCATTCCATGGAGCAGTATATGCAGTAGTAGAATCAGTAACAAAATATGTAGCAATGGGTGGAGACTACAAAAAAGCTTGGTTAACATTCCAAGAATACTTTGAAAAATTAAGAAACGAACCATCAAGATGGGGAAAACCATTTGCAGCATTACTTGGTGCATACTTAGTACAAGAAAAATTAGGAATTGCAGCAATTGGAGGAAAAGATAGTATGTCAGGTTCATATAACGAACTAGATGTACCACCAACATTAACATCATTCTGCGTAGGAACAGTAGATGTAAACAAAGTAGTAACAAACGAATTTAAAAACACAAATTCAAAATTAGTAATACTGAAAACAAAAATGGATGAAAACAATCTACCAGATTTTGAAGACTTAAAAGAAAACTATGAAATTATATTTAACCTAATAAATGAAGGAAAAGTATTATCAATAAGTTCAATAAAACATGGTGGAATTTCAGATAGTATTACAAAAAGTGCAATAGGAAATAAAATAGGATTTAAATTTACTAAAAAAGAAGACTTATTTAAACCAATGTATGGAAGCTTTATAATAGAATTAAAAGAAGAAGTGCAAAATGAAAAATTAGAAGAATTAGGTTACACAATAGAACAAAAAGAAATAGTAATAAATGAAAACGAAAAGTTAGACCTAGAAGAATTAATAAAACTATGGGAAGAACCACTAGAAAAAGTATTCCCAACAAAAGTAAGCAATAATACACAAAAAGAAGTTACAAATATTTTAAGTGATAAAACATGTAATGTATCTTCAAAAATTAAAATAGCAAAACCACGTGTATTTATACCAGTATTCCCAGGAACAAACTGTGAATATGATTTAACAAAAGCTTTCCAAGATGCAGGAGCAGTAGTAAATACATCAGTATTTAGAAACCTAAAACCAGAATACATTGAAGAATCAATAAAAGAATTTGAAAAACAAATAAATGAAGCACAAATAATAATGCTACCAGGTGGATTTAGCGCTGGAGATGAGCCAGATGGTTCTGGAAAATTCATAGCATCAGTATTTAGAAATCCAAGATTGATGGATGCAATACATAAACACTTAAACGAACAAGATGGACTAATGTTAGGTATATGTAATGGATTCCAAGCATTAATAAAACTAGGATTATTACCATATGGAAAAATCGCAGATATGGATGATACTATGCCAACATTAACATTTAATGATATAGCAAGACACCAATCAAAACTAGTAAATACAAAAGTAGTATCAAAATTATCACCATGGTTTAATAAAGTAGACTTAGGAGAAGAATTCATTATACCAATTTCACATGGTGAAGGAAAATTTGTAGCAAGCAAGGAAGTAATGGACGAACTAATAAAAAACGGACAAGTCGCAACACAATACGTAGACCTAAATGGAAATGCAACTATGGATATAGCATACAACCCAAACGGTTCTGTATGTGCAGTAGAAGGAATCACAAGTCCAGACGGAAGAATATTAGGGAAAATGGGACATTCAGAAAGAAGTTACAAATCTGACATATTAAAAAATGTACCAGGAAACAAAGACCAAAAGCTATTTGAATCTGGTGTAGAATATTATAGATAATATTTGACAAATTGTAATATGAGTGATACAATGTAGATATAATAAAAGAGCAAGGGGTTAGCCCTGCTCGTGGTTGTTGGAGGTCTCATTCATGTGTGGTGGAGAGACCTCTAGTTTTTTCTTTGTAAGATGTACATAATAATTTGTAATACTTGCAAAACCTAATATCAAGGCAATGCCAACACAAATACAAAGAACTAGAAATCCTAAACCTAAATATGTATAAACCACTTTATCACCTCCCATGATGCATCATACTAACAGTTGAAAACTAGCAACTGCTAGTTTATACAACAAAGAAGAATTGGTGATATCCAACAACAAAAATATGATAGCACAATACACACAAAAAGTCAAATAAAAATGTCAAAAAGAAAATATAAAGGAGTAGAAAATGGAAAATAACGTGTATGTAACACCACTTGCAGGAAGATATGCAAGTAAAGAAATGAACAAAATATGGGCAAGTGACAGCAAATATAGCACATGGAGAAAACTATGGATAGCACTTGCTGAAACAGAAAAAGAACTAGGAATAAATATTACAGATGAGCAAATAAGCGAAATGAAACAAAATGTAGAAAACATTGATTATGATGTGGTTGCAAAACGTGAAGCAGAATGTAGACATGATGTTATGAGCCACGTATATGAATTTGGAATAAAATGCCCAAGTGCAAAACCAATTATACATTTAGGTGCAACATCTTGTTATGTAACAGATAATACAGATGTAATCCTAATGCGTGAAGCATTAAAATTAATAAGACAAAAATTAGTATTAGTAATAAACAACTTAAAAGAATTTGCACTAAAAAATAAAAATATAACATGTCTTGGTTATACACACTTCCAACCAGCACAACTTACAACAGTTGGAAAAAGAGCAACACTATGGTTACAAGATTTATTAGAAGACTTAGAAGAATTAAACTTTGTAATAGATAATATGAAACTACTTGGATGTAAAGGAACAACAGGAACACAAGAAAGCTTTATGAAATTATTTAAAGATGAAGAAAAAGTAAAACAAATAGACGGAAAAATTGCTGAAAAAATGGGATTTGATAAAGTATACCATGTATCTGGACAAACATATACAAGAAAACTAGATTCAAGAGTATTAAACGTATTATCAAGCATAGCACAAAGTGCATCAAAATTTGCAAATGATATGAGATTATTACAACACGAAAAAGAATTAGAAGAACCATTTGAAAAATCACAAATAGGTTCATCAGCAATGGCATACAAAAGAAACCCAATGAGAAGTGAAAGAATAAACTCACTTGCAAGACATGTAATGATACTTAGCCAAGACCCAGCAATTACAGCTGCAACACAATGGTTAGAAAGAACATTAGACGATTCTGCAAATAAAAGAATATGTGTACCAGAAAGTTTCTTAGCAGTAGATGCAATTTTAATACTATATGCAAATATCTCTTCAAACATAGTAGTATATGAAAATGTAATAAAGACTAACATGATGCAAGAATTACCATTTATGGGAACAGAAGAAATAATAATGAATGCTGTTCTAAAAGGTGGAGACAGACAGGAATTACATGAAAAAATAAGAGTATACTCAATGGAAGCAGGAAGAGAAGTAAAAGAATTTGGAAGACCAAATGATTTAGTAGAAAGAATTGCAAACGATGCATCATTTGGATTAACTAAAGAAGAAATAATGCATGCACTAAATCCAGATAACCTTTGTGGAAGAGCACCAAAACAAGTAGAAGATTTTATAGTTACAGCTGTAAATCCAGTACTTGAACAATATGGTGATTTAATTAAAGGAATAAACGTAGAAGTAAATGTATAAAAATAAAACTCCAGAAAATTAATTTTCTGGAGTTTTTACAAATAGGTACGATGCTTTAATTTAAAATGTAGGGTCGATTTTAATCGCCCAAGTGGCGAAGCCACACTAGTATGTTCAATTAAAATTGCAAATAAGGTTCTTTTAAATAAAAATCATAAATTATAGAAAAACTTGTTCAAGCTAAATTTTGCACAGTATGTAATAAAAATTTGCAGGCCCCTCTCACAAGATGTGAGATTCTCCCACAAATTTTTAAAACATACGTATACAAAATTTACTTTCAGGGCGCTTTTCTAAATTTACTGATTTTTATTTTTAAAAGAACCTTTATTTTATTATCAGGGCTACACTTATTAATCTTTTCTAGTAGAATACAAGTAAAAAGGTATAAGTAAGAATTATCTCATACTTATACCTTCTTTAAAATTCATAGATTTTCTAAAATTTCTTTCCTGTAATTAACTCATAAGCCTCAACATATTTTGAAGCAGTTGTATCAATTACTTCTTCAGGAATTGGAGCTTTTGTTTCTGGATCATAACCAGAAGATTTAATCCAATCACGCATATATTGTTTATCAAAGCTCTTTTGAGATTGTCCTACAACATAATCTTTTGCTGGCCAGAAACGGCTAGAATCTGGAGTTAAAACTTCATCTCCTAAAACAAGTTCACCATTTTCGTCTAAACCAAATTCAAATTTTGTATCAGCAATAATAACACCACGAGAAGCCGCATATTCAGCACATTTTGAATAAACTTCAATAGTTTTGTCACGTAATTTTGTAGCAAGTTCTTCTCCTAACATTTCACATACTCTTTCAAATGAAATATTTTCATCATGGTCACCAATTTCAGCTTTTGTTGATGGAGTGAAAATAGGTTCAGCTAATTTTTCAGATTCTTGTAATCCTTCAGGTAACTTAATACCACAAACAGTACCATCTTCCTTATAGCTTTTCCATCCCGAACCTGTAATGTAACCTCTTACAATACATTCAACAGGAAGCATTTTTAGTTTTTTAACTAACATACTTCTTCCTTCAAATTCAGGTGTTTGAAATTCTGCTGGAAAATCTTTGCTATCAATTGAGATAACATGATTTGGGATAATATCCTTTACAAAATCAAACCAAAAAGCAGATATTTGATTTAACACCTTTCCTTTATTTGGAATCATAGCAGGTAAGATATAATCAAAAGCAGAAATTCTATCAGAAACAACAAGCATAAGTTTGTCGTCATCTACTTCATAAATCTCACGAACTTTACCACTACTAATCTTTTTCATAATAATTCACAATCCTTTCATTTATGATTAAAGTTGAAATCATATATATTTTCATAGAAGTAAGATATATTTCTAACATCTAACCTCCAACTTCAAACCTCTATTAAATTACATTTGCTCTAAATAAGCAGCATAACCTAAATCTTGTAATTTTTCATCTTTTTTTGTTACAGCATCTTTTAAGGAAGCCTTGTAATCTGCAAGTTTTTTCTTTATATCTTCATTTCCTACAGCTAATATAGAAGTAGCTAATATTCCTGCATTTTTAGCACCATTAATTGCAACTGTTGCAACTGGAATTCCTGAAGGCATTTGTACAATAGAATATAAAGAATCTACACCAGATAATGTTTTTGTATGAATTGGAATACCAATAACAGGAACTGTTGGAACCATAGCAGCAAAAACACCAGGTAAATGAGCAGCACCTCCTGCACCTGCAATAATAACTTTTACACCGTTTTCTTTTAAACTTTCTGCATAAGCCATAGCTTTTTCAGGAGTTCTATGAACAGATAAAATCTTCATTTCATAAGAAATTCCCATATCTTCTAAAAACTTAGCAGCATCTTTCATAATAGATAAATCTGAATCGCTTCCCATAATAATAGCAACATCAATATTTTTCATTAAAAAATCCTCCCATCTATAAATTAAAATTATTATAACATTTATGTAGAAATTTGTCAGTAAATTTTATTAAATTATTTATCTATATAAGGTCGTGTGAGTCCGATTCATCTTGACTGATAATTTAATAATAAAACGGTAAGATATATTTTTTTATTTCTTCCGTTCTCCAAGGCGTTTATTGTATAGTTGGTTTTAATAAAATACATACACACTATACTAACAATGCAGAAATATGACGCCTTTGGCTAGAAGGTCGAACTCATTCATGAAAAAATATATTTTACCGTTTTATTGTAAAGCACATCATCCATGTGGAGCTACTTTTCTGCATAAATTTAATTAAACACGTCTACTTCCTAATTGAGAAATAACATCTCTTGAAGCCTTATTTGCAATACTAAAAGTATGACTAATAAAATCAGAATCTATTTTTTCAGCATAAGCATACTCTTTTATAAGAGTTGCAAAAAACGCATCACCTGCACCACAAGAATCAAGAACTTTAGCAATTATTTCAGGAGATTGATTAATCATTTTAAATTCATTATTCTCTTTAAAAATAAAAGCAGCGCCTTTTTTTCCTTTTGTAATAACTAATAAATCTAAACCTAATAAATCAAAAAGTTCAAATTCATTTTTTACTTGTAAACGTTCAAACAATAAATCACAAACATTGTTATTTAATTGAACTAAGTTAGCATTTTTAAAAAACTCAGTTAAATATTGTTTAGAAAAATGCTCAATAAAACGATAGTGTCCAATATCTAAACATACTTTTTTATTTTCAATATTATTTAAGAAATTTAAATTTACCTTTTCAAATTTATCTAAAAGAACAAAAACTTCTTTAGAAGAAAGTTCACTTGGTAAATTAATAGGTAAATTATTTCTAAATTCAAGTGTACGTTCATTTGTAATAGGAGAATACCAGCTATGAATAATAGTATCATCACCTAATTCAGAATTTGGAATAATAATATTCATAACATCAGTACTAATATTATCAACCTGTATATAATCGGTATTTACACCACATTTTCTTAAAGAATCTAGTGCAATACGGCCTTCTTCGTCATCTCCGCAACTTCCAATAGCATAACAATCTTCGCCCATATAAGCAAGATTATACAAAGTGTTCCAGTTACTGCCACCACCGTCTTCTTTAATTAAATTTAAATCTCCATCATATACTTTATCTAAAATAATATCACCATGTGATACAAATACTTTATTAGACATTAAAATCCCTCCTAAACAAGAACATTATAATACAAAAAATACATAAATACAAGACAAAAACATATTTACAACTTAACATAATTGTGGTATAATTATTTCATATTGTAAAAAGGAGTAAAAAAATGGTAAAAACCAATATTATAAAAAAAGTAAAAAATACAAAAGAAAGATTTATTGATGGAAAAGGTTATTTATCAAAAGCAGTGCAAATAGAAAGAATTGCAAAATATGCAAATGAAACAGATATGGTATTAACAAAATACAACAAAAAAAGTTGTGACGAAACCATGATGGTAAAAGGTGCAAGAAAATCTTGTGGAGAAACAACCAACAGAAAAATACATGCAGAAGATTTAGAAAAAACTGTAGCGCAAATAGCAAAAGGATTAGGATTAAATGAAGCAATTGTTAAGATTATGGGAAAACATCATGATAAAGGACACACATTCTGGGGACATGGTGGAGAATGGTGGATATCAAACATATTAGAAGACTATGGTATTGGAAACTTTTGTCACAATACATTAGGTGCAAGAGAATTAATATATACAGATAAAGTATATGATGAAATAATTCAAAAAATAAAAGTACATAACCCAAAAGTAAAACCTAAAGAATTAGCAAGAATAAGAAGTAGCTTATGGTTAATAATGGATGCAATAAATGGACACAATGGAGAAACACCAGACAAAGAATTTATACCACAATCTGCTAAAACAGAAAAAGACTTTGAGCAAGAAATGCTTAAATGCTATGTAATAAGAGGTTATGATAGAAAAATTATGCCAGCAACACCAGAAGCTTGTTTAATGAGACTTGCAGATAAAATATCATATACACCACTTGATATGGTAGATGGCTTAAGAGAAGGATTAATGCGTGATGAAGAAGGTAAAGTTATTGATTATCTAGATCACGACTACGAAGTTGTTTTAATGAAAATCGGAATAACAAAAGAAGAATTCGATACAGCAAATGCAAAAAAAGATTATACAAAGCTTGCAGAAAGAATAAGAGAAATATTTATCAACGACGTAATAGCAAATAGTACAAAAAGAAAAATAAAAATGTCAAAAGAAATGACAGTATTAATGGGAGAACTGTTAAACCTAAATAATGCAAAAGCAGTTGATAATGTTATGTTAGTAGAAGACCAAGAAACTTATCCACCAGCAGTTAGAAAATTAATGGTTAGATGTAAAGATATAATAATGGAAAATGGACTTTTACCAAAATTACCAAATGCAAGTGAAGATATGGATATAAATGGAGAGTTAGAACAATATAGAGGAACACCAGATGAAGGATTTATAAACTATATTTGCAATACAAACCCAGAAGACTATGCACTTACAGTTAGAATTGTAGATGAAGCAACAATGCAATCAACAAAAGACGAACTAACAATAGCAAGAGAGTGCGTACAAAACAGAAAGCCATATGAAGATAAAGAAGAACTTGGTTATGACTATAGTATGAAAAATGCTAGAATTAGAAAATATATTACATACTATGAATCACAATTAGAAGAAGGAAAATTAATAGGTTATAATGAAATAAGTCTAGAAAGAGAAGCATCAAGAGTTGTAGGAAATATAAAAAATGGAAAACATAACGGAAATTATTTACCATATGAAGAAAGAATAGCAATGATGATATCTGCAAATTACATATCAAGTTTAAATGATATGGAATTTATGAAATTAATACAAGATACAGAAATAATAAATGATGAACAATATAAGAGTTTAACAAGAAAATATAAAGATATACCAGACTTAAAAGCTGAAGTATATGACCAAAAAAACTGGAAAGAAATAAGTACAATGCAAAAAGAAGCAACTGCAAGACATAAAGAAGATGCACAATTATAAAAAATGGAGGAAACTCCATTTTTTGTTTTATATTATAGGAAAGTTGTTCTATTGTAGGGGCGATTTTAATCGCCCGAGTGGCGAAGCTTCTTTTGTTCTGAAAATACTAAATATATAGTTATAAAGCATATATAGAAAATGGTTAAATAATATGTTATAATATTAATAGTTGCTAAGTATAGGAGGTATAAATATGATTTCAAAAATTTATTTTGATAACAATGCAACAACAAAATGTGATGAAAATGTTGTAAATGCAATGTTGCCATATTTTAATGAAGAATATGGAAATCCTAGTAGCATTTATAGTTTTGGAAAAGAAATAAAAGACGACATAACAAAAGCAAGGAAAAATATTGCTAAATTATTAAATGCAGATGAAAATGAAATCATATTTACAAGTTGTGCTAGTGAAAGTAATGTAACAGCAATTATGAATGCAGTTAATAACAATCCTAATAAAAAACATATTATTACTACAAAAGTAGAACATGCATCTATAATGGAAACCATGAAAAACTTAGAAACAAAAGGATATGAAATAACTTATTTATCAGTCGATGAAAAAGGTAGAATAAGTATAGAAGAATTAAAACAATCAATTAGAGAAGATACTATTCTGATTTGCATAATGATGGCAAATAATGAAATAGGTAACATTTATCCAATAAAAGAAATAGGAAAAATTGCAAAAGAAAATAATATTTTATTTCATTGTGATGCTGTTCAAGCAGTTGGAAAGATAAAAATAGATGTTAAAGACATGAATATAGACATGTTATCATTATCTGGACATAAAATTCATGCGCCTAAAGGGATTGGAGTTCTATATGTAAATAAAGAAATACAATTTAATCAATTAATATTTGGGCACCAAGAAAAAAATAGACGTGGTGGTACAGAAAATGTACCATATATAATTGGGTTAGGAATAGCTGCCAAAAATATTTTAGAAGATGATTATAAAGTAAATGAAAAAATAAAAGGTTTAAGAGATAAATTAGAAAAAGAAATTAAAAACAATATAGAAGATATAATAATATATGGAGACTTAGAAAATAGACTTCCAAATACATCTAATATTGCTTTTAAAGGAGTAAATGGAGAAGAAATATTATTAATGCTAGAATCATTTAACATATATGTATCTACAGGTTCAGCATGTAACTCAGAAATAGCTGAACAATCACATGTGTTAACAGCATGTAAAGCTGATTTAGATAATTATAGTCCAATTAGAATAAGTTTAGCAAAAGATAACACAGAAGAAGAAGTAGACATATTTGTACAAAGACTAACTAATGTTATAAATATGTTAAGAAAGAAATCTGAAATGATGAGAGGAAAATAAATGAGTAATAAAATAGATATAATAAACGTAGAATATGGTGAGGATAATTGCCCAGCAGATGCATTAATGAACGATTTTAGAACAAGAGCACATAATATGTTAAATTATCCTAAGAACGTAGAATTTTCAAAAGAGTGCATAGAATTTTTTAAGAAAATGGCAGACATTGTTGATGAAAGCGAAAATAATATGTGTTTTAAGTGGGATGAAGTTCCAGATAAAGATTTACCACCATTAATAGTAAAAATAAGAAAATTAAATGATAAGTATATATTACAATATTTAAAAGAATTAGGAGAAAAAGAAACACTAATAAAAGGAAGACAGCGAAAAGGAAAAAATAAGAATGGTAAAATAGAAGTTATAAAAGAAAGAGAGGAAAGATAATATGGCAGTATTAATTAATTTTAAAATATGTGATAATGATAAAGCATGTAATGGGATGAGCATATGTCCTAAAGGTGTATTTAGTTGGGACGATGAAAAACATACATTGGTAATAGATAATAGTAAATGCATTAACTGTGGATTATGTGAAAAATCCTGTATGGTTTCAGCTATAAAAGTTGCTAAAACAAAAGAAGAATATGAAAAAATAGAAAAAGAATATGAAGAAGATCCTAGAACAATAAATGACTTATTAGTAGAAAGATATGGAGCAATGCCAATTGATGCAGCAATGATAGGTTCTGCAGAAGAAATAGAAGAAAAACTTTTGGGTGCAACAAGGCCTTTTATAGTAGAATTATATAACGAAGACTCAATTATGTGTTTATTAAAAAGTATTCCTGTTAAAAAAATTGCAGATACATTTGATGAAGAAACAAGATATAGAAAAATCGAAGTAAAAGATAATACATTATTAGAAAAGTATAATGTAAAAGAATTACCTTCATTATTATTTTTTAGAAATCAAAAATTAATAGGAAAAATAGAAGGTTATGTAGAAGAAGACGACAAAGAAGCATTATTTAGTAGAATAAGAAGCTTTTAATTAAAACAAATAATAATCATATAAAAATAGAACTTAGTTTAAAGCTAAGTTCTTCTTTTTATGGTAACCTATTGACATTATTCTGAAAATGGTATAAAATAAAAATATAAGATATTATTCTGAATTAAGAATAATATGAAAAAGGAGAACAAAAATGGGATATTTAACTGCGAAACAATTTTCTAACATATGGGGAATAACAGAAAGAAGAATTATAAAATTATGTAGTGAAGGTAGAATAAGTGGAGCAATAAAAGATGGTATGGTATGGGAAATCCCAGAAGAAACGCTTAAACCATCAGATAAAAGAAGTAACATTTACAAATATATAAATATTGAAAAAAGAATAATGGTTGTAAATGTGGAAGAAGAAATAAAAGACCACCTATTAGAACTAATAGAAAAAGAAGGTTATATAGCAGAATTTAAAGATTACAATTGGTTAAAAGATAATCTAGAAAATGTTAGTAGGTATTATGAAGGACTTATTTATTTTCGTGGGGATAGTGTAGTTAAAAATGAAGAAACATTTATAACAAATTTTTCTAATAAATTACATTCAGAAACAAGTATCGTAATAGTAGATTACAATACATATAGAAGAAATGAAATAGAAAGAAAATTAGCAAACAAATTAAAAGATGAAATAGGCTTAAGAATAAATACATTAGTTATAGATATACCAAAAGATAAAGATGTATTAATTAATTATACAGAAATTGCCCAAGATATAATGGATTTATTACTTAAATTAAAAAATACAACAGGAGTAGCAATAACAACTGATGGTGGCAAAATAGAATTTAATAAAAATGGAAGAACCAACAATTTAGAAATAGGAAAATTCTATAAAGTAATAAATAATTATTTTAGAAAATTAAATAAAGAATCATATTTATGGTGTGCATCTACAATGCTAGAAGACGAATGGACAGAATCACCACAAGAAATGAAATTTAGAGTATTAAACTTAGAAGTTGCAAATAGAGGAGTAAATGTAGAAAGAATATTTATATTTAGTAAAGATAATATCAAAGAATTTAAGCAAAATAAAACCTTAAAAATATACATGCAAAGTAATATTAAAACACTATTTGTAGATTACGATGAAATAAGAAAAAAACAGCCAGAGTTATTAGAAATAGTCAATAATGGTTGGGATGGAATAGACAAAGTTACATTAATTGTAGACTTACCAGAAGGAGCAAAACAAAGAGGTTATGTTTCAAAAAATACAAAAGAAGTAATGGAAGCATATAACTGCTTCCAAGAGCTAAAAAAATATTCTAAAAACATAAAGGAGGTTTTAAAATGAGTGCAAGAAATGAATTTTTAAATAGAATACAAAATATAACAAATCCTGAAACTGAAGAAAAAATTAATAGTGGGGATCCATATGTAATATGTGATGTATTAGAAGAAACAAAAGGTGGGCCTAATGGTATCTATCTAAAAAAATTAGAAGATGCAATAATTGCAACTAATGACATAGTACAAATATACGAGTTTATGTTTATGGCAGTAGATATGAATGTAACAGGCTTTGACAAAGAACGATTTGAAAGAATAATTAGAGAAAGTAGAAATTCAAAGCTTATGTGTTATTGTATGGGATTTGTTCCTGGAACAGATATAAAATTAATGCTTAGTGCATTAGAACAAACAAAAAATGCCAAATATATTGAAATGCTAAAGCAAGATGATGAATACAAAGATGTTTTTGAAGAAGTTATGAAAATAGATTCAAACTATGAAGAAAAAATAGAAGAAGCAAAACAATTTGATTATTTTCCAGAATCTTTAAAAGAATATATGGATTTAAAAGATAATATAAATGAACTAAAAAGTGAAATTAAACAAACTAAAAATCCACACTTAATAACAGAGCTAGCAAACTATATTGCATATCTAAATGAATATAAAAATGGAAACTATGATATTGAAGACTTAACAAAAATACAAGAAGAAATAAAAGATCCGATGCAAGTATATGAATTTTTAGCATCTGTTAATGTAAAAGATAAAACAAATTTAATACAAGCAGTAATAGATTCAGGTAGGGTAAAATTTATGTATTACATATATGAATATGTGCCAAATTTAACAGAAGAAGAAAAAGATTTATTAAAAGAAGAAATAATGAAACAAGATGATAGAGGAAAATATAAAGAAATGTTAGGAGAAACAAGTCTATACAATAATGAAAGAGAAAATAATGAATAGCAAATTTATACTAGAAATATAGTGGGCAAAATACATAAGAAGTATGCCTATAATAAGAAAAGTGGAAAGGTATATAAATGGAATATAGAAATGTTTTTGAAAGGATTAATAATGTAAATAATATAAATGAAGTTTGTAAAAACATATGTAGCATTTATCATATTGGAAATTATATAAGCCATAAAATAATTGAAATTGGATATGAAGATTTTAATATTATTTTAAACACTACAGATGGCAAATATTTTATTAAAATACTAAATAAAGACAGAACAGATGAAGAATGTAATAGACTTGCTAATATATATGATATTGCAAGAAATAAAGGAATTAGAGTTCCAATGATATATAAAAGTAACAATAAACTAGTAACGGAAATAAGTATTCAGTCTTATAAATTAAGAATACTATTAATGGAATATATTAAAGGTTCGAATATGTATGAATTAGAGAGAAATTTAAGCTTGGAAGAAATTGAGCAAGTTGTGTACCAAGCAGCCCTAATAAATTCTATAGATTTTAAAGTAAATCCATATTATGACGAATGGACTATTACTAATTTTAATAAAGAATATAAGAGAAAATACAATGATATATGTGAAGAAGATAAAGAAATAGTAAAAAAAGTATATGAAAAATTTGCTAATATAAACTTAGATAAATTACCTAAATCATATATTCATGGAGATATTATGAATGCAAATTTAATAAAAGATGGAGAAAAAATATGGATTATTGATTTTTCAGTATTAAGCTATCTTCCAAGAATAATAGAATTAGTAGTAATGGCATATGGAATATGTATCCATAAAAATAGAGAGGATTCTATAAAAAGAATAAACTATTTATTAAGTAAGTATAATCAATACAATAAAATAACGGAGTTGGAGTTAGATATATTTAATGCACTACTAAATGTGATGGGAGCTATGAGTATAATGCAGGCGTCATATATAAAAGCAACTAGTGGAAATTTTAAGGAAAATCAATATTGGATTGATAAAGGAAAAGAAGCTATTTCTTTAAATTTAACAAGAAATGAGATAGAATTATGAAATTTGTAAAAGAAGAGGATTCAGAAAAAATTATAAATAGTGATACAAGTTATTTAAAAGAATACTCAAAGAAATTAAATGATAAAGATTTAGACTTTTGTATAAATACAATAAGCGGAAGATATCCAGAAAAAGGATACGCTGAGAATTTAAAATGTAAAGAAATATGCTATATTTTAGAAGGTTCTGGTTCAATAAATAAAAAAGACGAAAAAATAGATTTTAAACAAGGTGATGTTATTTTAATAGACAAAGAAGAAATATACTTTTGGGAAGGAAATTGCAAAATAATAATGGTATGTAGCCCTGCGTGGTATAAAGAACAATGTAAATTAATAAATTAAATAAAAAACGAAAGTACAAATTGCTGCAACAATTTGTACTTTCGTTTTGCTCTTATAACACAGCCCCCAATACCAATATTCCTAAATTATTTTTATAAATCTCATTAAATTGAGAAATAGGAAGCGGATTTTCACCGTAAGCCTGCCTCAATTGTATATCCGGGTCTATTATAATTTTGGATAAACCAATCTTTATAACCTGCAAAACTAGAATTATAAGGAACATTTGTAAGCAAATATCCACTTGTAGAAGCAAAACGTCTTCCTATTTCATAACCACGTGGTGGATTAATATTTTGAAAATTCCAGTAAATTTCCTTCCCCTGGGTATGATAAGCTATAACTAATTTGAAATCATGTTCTAAAGTAAAATCGTATACAGCCTTTGCCTCAGGAGTAGAAAGAGGAAAATGACCAACAAAATCACGAGGAGCAGGAGCCGTAAAACCTTGCTCAAATTTTATTCTTTTAGCATCCTCCCAACCGTGCAGGAAACTGTAAATTTAAATCTACACCCTCAATGTTTGCTTTCCAACCGCTAGGAAAAGGGATATTAGGATAATTAGCAGCAATATCTTTTGCATAATTATAGCCATTAGAATTAGGTGTAAGATTTCCAGTAACTAAATTAACACCATCTGGATTCACCATAGGAACAATATAAATAGAAGTAGAATTGAAAATACTTCTAGCACTATATTCATAAATATTAGAATTATTAGAATAACTTACACAAAAATCCTCTATAAATTTCATTAAAACAGGAGTAGTAATCCATTCATTCGCATGGAATGAAGCGTTATAAAAGACTTCTTTTTTACCTTTACCAATTTTAATATAAAAAATAGAATTACCAAGAACACTATTTCCAATACTACCAACATATAAAAAAGGATATGTACTTTTCAATAAATTAATATCATTAACTAAAACATCATAATTGTAAGAAACATTAGTAGAAACAATACTCATATAATCACCTACTATATAATATGAGTAAGCGGGTAAAAAATGAATCATAAATAATCTTTTGTGCTAAACAATTCAGCAAAATGTCTAGTTGTTTCTGCAAACTTTAAATTAGATGGTAAATATTCTCTGTCTTCAGTAAAGAAAACTAATAATCCATCGGCTACATCATTATGAAAAATAGGTAAAATAATTTGAGATTTATATTTTGAAATATTATCATTATTAACTAAAGGTACAATAGAATCTATTGTAGTATTCAAATAAGCAGATTTATTCAAATAAGGAGAATCTAAAACTTGTTTTATAGATTCACTTAATTCACTATTTAAATAATGTTTTTCTACATCAGAAGATGTAAAAATAATTCTCTTTAAATCGGTTAAAACAATATTAGAATTAGATAAATAGCAAGATGAATTTAGAAAATCAATTAAGGATTTAGTTATAAACAATTTCATCACTCCCTTATAAACATTATAAGTTAAAGTTTACTAACTTGCAATAGTATGCATATAAAAACTATATGTATATACAGTTAAAAAATGCATACCATATTATTATAATCTAAATGATATAAGATTAAAGGAGAATAATATGGGAACATTTGATAGATTTTGGAAAAGAGATAAACTATTGAAAAAGACAATAGATATAGATAATACACTATATGAAAAATTAAATGAGCTATCAAAGACAGTTTATCACACATCAACAAACCAACTAATAAATGCCTGCATAGAAGAGTTACTTAATACAAGAAATATAAAAATATATGAAAAACCTGATGGAGAAATAACAGACCAACGTTCATTACTCATAAGAAAATCATTATTTGATGGATTAGAACAATTAAGGGAAAAATATAATTTATCTATTTATAAACTAGTAAATATAGCAATTAAAAATGCAATAGATGAATTAGAATAAAATGTCGAAATTGGATTTGAAATGTCGAAAAAAATAATATATAGTTTTGGTATGAATAAAGAAATATTATATTATCAAATACAAAACATAGGTATTAGGCTTAAACGCATACAAAATATTGATGAAAAATTAGATATAATAATTGAAAAATATTATAGTAGAGATATTCTCTTTAATCCATATCATAATTCAAAAAATAGATTAATGAGAATGATAATAGAAGATGATTTTCCCACAGTAGAAAAATGGAATAAGATTGCAGAAGATGAAGGCTATCTTTCACATATTTCATTAGAATACATAGCAGAATGTAATTGGAAACAATTAAAAATAAAAATGATTAAAGAAATAAAAGCAATATTATTAAAATAAAGAAGGCAACTGTATAGTTGACTTCTTTGTTTTAATTAATATATTTATATATTATTCTAAAAATTTAGAATTTTCTTTTTTCTTAATAGGATATTCGAAAGCATGCTGCAATCTCTATAATCAGCAACACAATAGAAATCTATTATTCCAGTTACATTTAATGTTTCATAAATTGTTTGATTATGATGATAATAAAAATCATCTTTATTTGGCTGATGAACTAGAATAGCTTTTCCACCATTATTATGTACAAAACGCATTGCATCAGCATCACTATATCCATCACCAACATAATATACATTACTACAATCGTTTTCTTTTCTATTATTTCTTCTTAATATATCACAAATTGCCCATATTTTTTTATCATCTGTCATAACTTCACCAATTCCAGAAATTATCCCATCTTCATTATGTTGTACAGGTGTACCATAGATGCCATCAAAATATTTGGAAATTTTAAGATTTTGTAGAAATTCTTTTAATCCTCCAGAAACAATATAATTTTTAACAGATGAATTTTTAATAAAATCATCTATTCCAGGATTATAATTAATATATTCTTCCCCCTCCATAAGTTCTGCATATGTAATAGATTGGCTATTTGTAGCAAGTAAATCGTTAAAAAAACCAAAAAAAGTTTCAAGTTCATTTCCACTATGTGTTTTTCTATATTCAGCCAAAGCATTTTCTAAATCGTTGTTTCTTTGTTCACCACTATAACCAAACTTTTTAACCCATACCCAGAACTTTGGCCAAGTCTCCGTAGTTAAAGTTCCATCAAAATCAAAAATATTTATTGGAGCAAGATTAAATTCCATAGACATAGTCTCCTATTTTATAAAAATAAAAACTTTGAGTTATAATAATATATTTAAAGTATTTTTATTATACTTTAATATTTAAAATTAATCAATATATTTTCCAGCGTTCTCTTGTATTATGCGAACAAATGTTGTACAATATCGCTAACCTTACACTTTATGAAGGTTAACTTTTTTAAAAAAGTGGAAAGGGGGGAAAACAATGAACATCGGGGATGCAATTCTTGTTTTAGTTGACAAGCTACTTGTTGAAAGAGAAAAAACAGTTAGACTAGAACTTTTAGAAAATCAAAAAAAGCAAGAAGAGCAAAAGCATGAAGACTATACATAATAGTCAACAGGGTAGATTCACGGTCTACTCTGTTTTTTATGCATAAAAAAAGTATGTGTATTCACGGTACACATACGAAAAACAAATGACCATCGGAGTCATATGCATAAATTCGCCAGTCTTACAAAAAGAGTTATAAGACTGTTTTGGTGAGCCAGGAGGGATTCGAACCCCCGACCCCAGGCTTAGAAGGCCTGTGCTCTATCCAACTGAGCTACTGACCCATATGAATTAATGCAATAATTATATTAACACAAAAAACAAGACATGTCAATAATAGAGAACAAAAAAATAGTAAAAACTATGGTAAATATTCACAAAATATTATAAAATGTGTAATATAAAAAATGAAATGGAGAAAAATGTGGAAAAGAAAGTACAAAAAATAACTATAAATCAAATTATATGGTATTTAATTATATTTAGTATATTGGGGTTATTAATAGAAACTATATTTTGTTATATAACAACAGGCGTTTTAGAAAGTAGAAAAGGACTAATATGGGGACCATTTTGCCCAGTGTATGGAGTAGGTGCAACAATCTTAATAATACTATTAAATAGATATAATGAAAAACCTATACAGTTATTTATAGCAGGAAGTATAATGGGAAATATAATAGAATATAGCTTAAGTTATATTCTAGAAGCAATGTATGGAGCAAGATTTTGGGACTACTCATATTTAAATTGGAATTTAAATGGTAGAATATGTATAACATACTCAATATTTTGGGGAATACTTGCAGTCATTTTAATTAAAATGGTAAAGCCAATTATAGATAAAATAATAAATAAAATTCCAAACAACGAAAAAATTAATATAACTATCATAATACTTATATTAATAGATAGCATTGCAACAGTATGGGCTGTAAAGACATATCAAAATAGAATTATAAGTAACAATTCACAAAATAAAAAGAATAAAATAATACAATATATAGAAAATACTTTGTTTTCAAATGAAAAAATGAAAAAAACATTTCCAAATTTAAGATATATAGATGAGACTGGTAAAGAACATTATATAAGAGACATGATATAATATTTATGATAATTATTCCGCCTCATCTTGCCTGGATAATTTAACAATAAAATGGTAATATATATTTTTATTTCTTCCGTTCTCCAAGGCGTTTATTGTATAGTTGGTTTTAATAAAATACATACACACTATACTAACCATACAGAAATATGACGCCTTTGGCTAGCAGGTCGAACTCATTCATAAAAATATATATTACCATTTTATTGTTAAAACGAATAATTTACGTGAATCGGGCTAAAGTAGTTAAATAATAAAAAAGTAATTAATATATTTTTTATTTCTTCCGTTCTCCAAGGCGTTTATTGTATAGTTGGTTTTAATAAAATACGTACACACTATACTAACGATACAGAAATATGACGCCTTTGGCTAGTAGGTCGAACTCATTCATAAAAAATATATTGATTACTTTTTACTTGAATTCTTTAATACATTCATAGCATCATCAAAAGAAGCGTTATCAGTTAAAACAACATCAAAAGAATTTCGGTAAGATTCAAGATTAGCCTCTACATTTTTTTCTAAAAAACCAAAACTTAAAGTTCTATATAAATCATCTTTAGAAACCATGTTAATATCTTCAATAAAATCACCAAACAATAAAATATATTCTTTGTTAGAAATCTCTTTTTCAAAGTTATTAGGCAAGTTAGACATTTTCTTATTACAAGTATGAATAATTGGATTATTAAAAGGTAAAAGTTTATTATCATCAAAAGAAAAAAAGTTACTGATTATATGGATATTACCGTAAAAACAATCATTTAAAATTAAACATTCTTTAATTACATTTCCAATTCCAGCAGATAAAATAATGACAGGTATTTTATTCTTATTAAAATTTTGTAATAATTCTTTCAAGCCTTTTCTTAAAATAAGATTACCACACTTAATGCATTCTAAAAGCTTGTCATAAGTTAAATCATATTTATAATATAATTTCATAACAGACATATACCAGTCATACATATATTCACTTTTTAAATTAAAATCTAAATTATAATCCATTTCTATAGGGCAATATTTTTCGGCTAATTTTAAAGACTCTGTATTTAGTTTTGGGTCTAAAATATTTGGATTTTGTATAACAGTCCAAGAATCATCACTATCGATTGTAGTCATTGTTTTATCAAAATCCATAACAACATAAAAATTATTACTATCTAGATTAATATTATTCAATTTATTTTCATTAATATAAATCATAAGTATACTCCTAATCAGGTATAACTATTTTAGAATTCTTTTTTCTTGCACGATATAAAGTGATTTTATTTCCTACTATTTGTACTAAAATAGAATTAGTAGAAGAAGCAAGATCTTCTGCAAGAATACGTTTTTCCTCTGGGGCAGTTTCTAAAACAGAAACCTTAATTAATTCACGAGCTTCTAGTGCATCATCCACTTGTTTTATTAAATTATCATTTATACCGTTTTTACCGATTTGTAAAATAGCAGTTACTGAATTTGCTAAACTTCTTAAATAAGCTCTTTGTTTACTTGTCATAAAAATCTCCTTAAATTTTAAAATTTGTAAAAATATTATACAATGAAAAGCAAAAAGGCGCAAGCTATAAATAATATAGAAGTAATATTTGTATATTAACAGTTAATTACAACGGTAATGGGTCCCTCATAACGAGGGACCCATTTGAAAATCTGAGGATGAAACAGGCTAGGGAATAAAGATATAAACCATAGGAATAATACTTAATCCCCAAGAAGCTATAAGTAAAGCTCCACCAAACCAGCCGCTTTCTTTAAACTCAGGCAAATATGGAGCAAAATGATAATACCATTTCGACTTGCCATATGCTGCCAAACCTAAAAGCGGATTTAAAAGCAATAATTCCACAGTACTTATGACTCCAAGAAGTAAAAGAGAAGCATCATTGTATAAAATAAAGCTCAATTTTACTATAGAATACAACAAGTACATGCACAAAAACATCGACTGGTGGCGACCTCTTTTGGCAAACGGAAATGTTAAAAGGGTGATAATAGCATAAAGTACAACAAGCAGTACCACCACCGAATTATATCCGTCAGTAATTGTTTCAAACACATAGCTTGCCCTATTGTTTATTAGCGAAGTAAGAGTATCATTTCTAAAAAAAACAAAAATGACACAGTACAAAGCTAAATAAACAAGTGTCCAACCCCAATGCTTTTTGTAGCACCGGCGTGCAGCACTAAGTGCAAGGTAAACCAGTAAAACAACACATACAATTGTAGCAATCATTATATTGCCCTCCTTTTTATTTTGTGCTTTATTGATCTTTGCCAAATTAAAAATATTATATCACATTTACATAAATCTTGCAAATTAATCCTAATATACCAAAAGCTAGAAACAAACCGCCAGATAATAAATTCATAGTTTTTTCAGAAATTTTGCTATTTAAAAATTTGCCAAACAGTACAGCAATAAAATCACTAACCACCATACCTAAAACAGCGCCTAAGATTAAAAATAACTTAAAGTTTGGGTATTGTATACCAAGGCCTAAAGAAGCAAGAAAAGTCTTATCTCCGAATTCTCCAATAGCAATACTTGTAGCAATAATAAAAATATAACCAATACTTAAATTAGAAATTTTCTTTAAAAGCCCAGATTTTTTAGAACTATCGCATGAATCCTCTTTATTCATTAAAGTGACAATACCAAAAAATAAAAAAGAAATATATGTAATAAATTCTAAAATAGTATGAATAAATTCGTTATTCAATGAACCTAAAGCACTACCAAAAGCTATTGCTATACCATGGCTACAAAGTGAACCTAAAGCAACACCAATTAAGATAGTATATGTTTTCATCTTAGAAGAAAAAGATAAAACCAAAAGCTGAGTCTTATCTCCTAGCTCAGATAAGAAAATAAGAAAAAAGGCTATGAAAAACAAGTATAAACAATCCATATATAAAATCACCTAATTAATAACTATGTGCTATAACAAATAAATATTCAAAAGTATTTATCTCCCTAGGTATTGTGAAAGTTTTGTGAATAGACTGTAACTTATTAAAAATTTGCTTGTATGCAAAAAAATAACGTGATAATATCGGATGGTAAATTTGAAGAGTGAAAAGTGAAGAATGAAGAGTAACAATGTAGGGGCGTTCTTGAACGCCAGCAAAGTGTATTGTGCTATGAAAACAACTACTATTTAAGAATGCCATTCGAATAACGGGCGATTAAAATCGCCCCTACACAAGATTTTGAAGGAGGAAAGAATATGATTGAAGTAAAAAATGTAGTCAAAAAATATGGCGATTTTACAGCTGTAGAAAATATAAACTTCAACATAAAAGAAGGGGAAATTGTTGGACTACTAGGACCAAATGGGGCTGGAAAGAGCACAACAATGAATATGCTAACAGGATTTATAGAACCAACTGAGGGAGAAATTATAATAAATGGTTATGATATAACAAAAAAATCACAAAAAGCAAAAAAACAAATAGGTTATATGCCAGAAGGAGTACCATTATACAATGATTTAACAGTAAAAGAATTTGTGAGTTATATGGCAGATTTAAAAATGATATCAAAAAGAGATAAAAAAGAAAATATAAGAAAAGTAATAGAGCAAACAAATCTAAGTGATGTACAAAACAAACTAATAAGAAATTTATCAAGAGGATACAAACAACGTGTTAGCATGGCAGGGGCATTAGTAGGAGCTCCTAAAATACTGATACTAGATGAACCAACAGTAGGATTAGATCCAAAACAAATTACAGAAATTAGAACACTAATAAAATCATTAGGAAAATCTCATACAATAATTTTAAGTTCGCATATATTATCAGAAGTAAGTCAAATATGTGAAAAAGTAATAATAATAAATAAAGGTAAAATTATAGCAATAGCATCACCAAAAGAACTAGAAGAAAAAGTAAAAAATGAGAATTCAGTTCAAGTAACAATAGAAGAAAAAGAAAAGGACATAGAAAAAATAACAACAAGTATAAAAGGAGTTAAACAAATAAAATTCGTAAAAGATAACGAAGATGGTACTAAAGAATATTTAATAATATCAGAAGAAAACACAGACATTAGAAAAGAAATATTTGAAAAATATGCAAAAGAAGATATAACAATATATGAACTAAAAAAACAAGAAGCAACATTAGAAGATGCATTTATGAAATTAATAGAAGGAAATAAAGAGGGGGAAGAAAAAAATGTGGGCAATATTTAAAAAAGAAGTAAAAAGTTATTTTCTATCACCAATAGGGTATGTATTTATAGGACTATTCCTAGCAATGTGTAGTGTGTTCTTTTATTTAGATGTTATAAACTATGGCAGTTTGCAGTTTGAAAATATGTTTTATTCAGCATCAACAATATTAACATTTATTGTGCCAATACTTACAATGAGAACATTTGCAGAAGAAAGAAAACTAGGCACAGAACAACTTTTATATACATCGCCAAGAAGCATAACAAGTATAGTAATTGGAAAATTTCTTGCAGCAGTCTTTGTAGTAATAATAACTGAGATATGTACATTAGTATACTTTGGGGTTTTGTGCTTTTTTGGAACACCACATATACAAACAGCCCTAGTAACATTGCTTGGATTTTTAATGTTAAGTATGGCATATATATCTTTTGGAATGTTTGCGTCAAGCATTACAGAAAATCAGATAATTGCAGGAGTATTAACAATAGGATTTTTTATAATAACATGGTTTTTACCAAACTTTAGCACAGTACTTTCTCCGTTATCATTAATAAATATGTTTGATAAATTTCCATCAGGTTTAATAGCATTAGAAGAAATTATAACATATATAACATTTACAGCGTTCTTTATAATACTTACAATAATAGTATTACAAAGAAAAAAATCTGTAAAATAGAAAGGAGAAGAGAATGAAAAAACTTATTGAAAACTTAAAAAAGAAATGGTTAATAGATACATCTAAAACAGCAATATTAATATTAATACTATTTGCTATTTTTATAGGAATAAATGTATTAGTACAAAAACTAGATTTACAAGATATAGATGTAACGAAAAATAAATTATTCACATTATCAGAAGCATCAATAAATCAAGCAAAAGCTGTAAATGAAGAAATAAAAATATATTTAATAGGATTGGGAGAAGGAAATTCTTTAGAAGATATAGTAAAACAATATACAAAACAAAACAGTAAAATAACGTATGAATTAATAGAAGACATACAAGATAGGGTAGATTTAAAATCAAAATATGGGATTACAGAAGAAACACAAGTAATAATATTAGAAAGTAAAAGCAAAAATAAAATATTAACAATAGATGATTTATATACATATGATTACACAAATTATACTCAAATAGATGTAACAGAAGAAAAAATAACAAATGCAATAGTAGATTTAAGCATAGTAGAAAAACCAAAATTATACTTTTTGATGGGACATAATGAATATGGAATAAATACAGATATGACAATGTTAAAAGCATATCTAGAAAATGAAGTAAATGAAATAGAAACATTAGATTTATTAGTAACTGGAAAAATTCCAGAAGATATAAAATTACTAGTAATTGCAAGCCCGCAAAAAGATTTATTAGATACAGAATTAGAAATAATAACAAATTATATAAATAATGGTGGGAAAATATTATGGTTAAATGACCCAACATTTACAGGAAAAAGTCTTCCAAATTTTGAAAAATTATCAGGATTATTTGGAGCAAAATTTGAAGATGGAATAATACTAGAACAAGATGCTAGTAAAATGGCATTACAATCACCAAACTATATAATACCTAATATTGCAAGTACAAAAGCAACAGAAGATATAGCAACAGATGGTGGAATTTTATTAATAAATGCAAGCAAAATAATAATAGAAGATGAAGAAATTTTAAATGAACTAAATATATCAAAAGAAGAAATATTAACAACAGGAGATACGGCGCTATTTAGAAAAGACGCTACTAATACATCTACTTCAAAGATTTCATCAGATGAACAAGGAAGTTTTACAATTGGCGTAAAACTGACAAAAACAATAGAAGATAAAGAGGCAATATTATATATGCTATCAAATAATTTTTTTACAGTAGATTATCCAATAACGATAGGAAGCAGCCAAACATACCCAATAATGTTTTATAACAATAAAGATTATATATTAAACACAATTGCAGAATTAACAAATAGAGAAGACACAATTTCAATAAGAAAAGATACAGGAATAATCACGTACACAGCAACAGAGGCACAAGATAGAATAATAAAAGTGGTAATTTCAGTATTTCCAGCACTTATAATAATAGTTGGAATAGCAATATGGATTATAAGAAGAAGGAAAAAATAATAAAATAACAAATCCCTCATATATATTTATATGAGGGATTGTTATATGAAAGATATTTTAAAAGTGACACTTGTAATTATAGGAACAATAATAGGAGCAGGATTTGCTTCACGGAAAAGAAATATATTTATTTTTCGGAATATATGGAGTAAATGGAGTAATAGGGATAATAATAGCTCAAGTTTTGGTAGGATTAATAATATATAAAACTATCACTATAACTAAAAAATACAATATCAAGAACTATAGTCAATTAATAGAAAAAATAAATACTAATAATAAAATAAATGAAATAATAAAAATTATTATAAATATATTTTTGCTAATCTCATTTTATGTAATGGTTGCAGGATTTAGTGCCTACTTTGCACAAGAATTAGGAATTCCAAATATTATTGGAACAAGTATAATTATAGTATTGTGCTATATGGTGTTTACTGGAAACATTGAAAGTCTTATAAAAGTAAATACAATACTTGTACCAATATTAATAATATTTATTATTTTACTATCTGTTAAAAATATAGATGCATATAACAATATAAATCAAAAAATGATAGAAAAAGACATAGCAAAATGCATATATAGTGCAATTATATACAGTAGTTATAACAGTATAACATTAATACCCATAATAGTAACTTTAAAAAAACATATAAAAAACAAAACACAATTGATAAAAATATCAACTATATGTACAATTATATTAATAATACTGGCAATATCAGTATATGGAATAATATTAAAAGTAGATATAAATTTGAATCAAGTAGAATTACCAACTGTGTATGTGGCGGGACAAAGCGGAAGCATATATAAGTATCTATATGGATTAACAATAATACTTGCAATATTTACATCAGCAATATCTGCAGGTTATAGCATATTAGAAAACTATGTACAAAAGCCCAAAAGATATAAAAGTATAGCAATAGCAATATGTATAAGCGCAATATTCGTATCAAGAATAGGATTTTCCAATTTAGTTAATTTGCTTTATCCTGTTTTTGGTTTACTAGGTACAGTGCAAATAGGGATGTTGATGTTTCATTCACGTTAGTTTAAAATACTATTAGAGCAACAGTTACTAAATAGTATTTTAAATAAACATACAGTAATATAAGAGTAAAAGCGAGTTCGACCATACGGAGCAAAGCGTTGACATTTCTTTTACTATGTATAGTGTGTCATGTTATTTATTTAAACCAATTATACTAAAACGCCTTGGAGAACGGAGCTTTTACTCTTATATTACTGTATGTTTATAAGATACACATTATATATTAAAAAGCAAACAATAAAAATACCATATCTATCTTGAAAAAAACATCTAAAACTGATATAAAAGAAGTAGTAAAAATAATAGGAGAAAAACCATGAAAAAAATAAAAATTAATCTAAATAAAGCAGCCAAAAAGAAACTACTTATAACTGGAATAATAGCACTTATAACAGTAATAATACTGTGCATAGTATTATATATTGGAAACCACGAATTTAAAAGATTTTTTGATAGGCATATACTAAGAAAAGAAATTGTAAGTAATAATGTAGCAGGTATAGATATTTCGACTTTAGAAAATCCAAGTATTTATGCATATAGCAAATATATTACAATTTTAAGTAAGAATAAATTAACTACATATTCAAATTCTGGTTCAAAAGAATATGAACATGAAATATCAGTAAGTGACGCAATATATGCATCTAATAATAGATTTTTAGTAGTAGCACAAAAAAGTGGACAAAACTTATATGTAATATCTGAAGCTAATTTATTATGGCAAGCAGAAGTAGAGGGGCAAATACAAAAAGTAAATGTAAATAAAAATGGATATGTTTGTGTAACTATATCAGGGGGGAGCCATAAAACAATAATTTTAACATATAATCCGTCAGGAAAAGAATTATTTAAAACATATTTATCAAATACTGCAATAGATGCAGATATATCTAATGATAATAAATATTTGGGAATTGCAGAAATTAACACATCAGGAACTTTAATACAATCAAACATCAAGATTATATCTATTGAAAAAGCACAAAATGATCCAACAAATTCTGTAATATATACATACAATGCAGAATCAAATAAACTAATAACAGATATTAAATATGGAAATCAAAATAAATTAGCCATACAATATGATGATGGAATAAGTATATTACATGAAGAAAAAGAAAATCAAATAGTTTCATTCAAAGATAATAAAATAACATTTGCAAGTATTGATTTAAATAACTATTCTGCATATACAAATGAAAAAAGTACAGGACTATTTAGTTCAAAAACACAAGTAATATTAAAAAATAACATAACAGAAAAAGAAAACATATACACAGCAGATGGAACAGCAAAAGATATAAAAACTCATGCTAGTAATATTGCACTAAATTTAGGTAGTCAAGTGGATTTTATAAATACAAATGGTTGGTTAATTAAAAAATATGTATCAGAAAGAGAAATAAAAGATATCGTAATAGCAGAAAGTGTAGCAGGAATTGTATATAAAGACAAAATAGAAATAGCAAATATTTAAAAGGAGAATTTATATATGTCAATTATAATAGACTTAATACTAATAGGAATAATACTTTTAAGTACATTTCTAGGTTACAAAAAAGGATTAATAGGAGTAGCGTTTAAAATAATATCATTCATAATAGCTCTAATTGTAACTCTAATACTATTTAAACCAATTTCAAACTATATAATAACAAATACAGAACTTGCAAATAATATAGAAAATGCAATAGTAGAAAAACTATCAACAACACAAATAGAAGAAGGACAAATAAAAGAAGAAAGTACAGACTTACCCAATGTAGTTGTAGATTATATCAACGGAGGAATAAAAGATACTGTAAATCAAGCAAAAGATAATGTAGTAAAAGTAGTTGCACATAATCTTACTGAAACTGCTATAAGTATTATTGTAATGATAGGAATATTTATAATTACAAGGATAATACTATTATTTGCAAAAGCCATATTAGATGCAGTTTCAGAAATACCAATAGTGAAACAATTTAATGAGGTTGGAGGAATTATATATGGAATAATAAGAGCAATACTATTAATATATGTAATTCTTGCAATAATAAGTTTAATACTTCCGATGATTGATGAGACAATTATTTTAACAGCAATAAACAATTCAGTACTAACTAAAATACTATATAACAATAATATAATTTTAATGATATTTTTTAAATAATAGAAAAAACGTAGGGGCGAGCATTGCTCGTCCGTTCAAACTAATTATATTTTATAGTGAAAAATCACAAATATTAAGATTTGATTAAAATAGTTTACCTAATATTGATATAAATACATATATTTGATATACTAGTAGAAACTAAAAAATAGGAGTGAAAAAGTTGAAAAAAGAAAATGCAAAAGAAAATATAGAAAACGATTTAAATAGAAGAAGTAAAAAGATAACTACTAAAGAAGCCAAAAAACAAGAAAAGAAAAGAATAAAAAAAGAGAAAAAAGAAAAAAGAAAGAAAAGTAAAGCAAGAAAAATAATTAGGCTAATATTAATATTACTATTAATAGCACTATTAGTATTTGCAGGAATGTTTACTTATAAATTTATAAAAAACGGTGGAGGTTTACAAGGATTTATTGCAACAGCAATGGGGCATGATGAAAACACTCTAAAAGATTTAGACCCAATATATTTCTTAGTAGTAGGAATTAGCGGATGTGAAGAAGATTATAAATTAGCAGATACAATAATGCTTTGTTCATATGACCCTAAAACGCAAAAAGCATCATTACTATCAATACCAAGAGACACCTATGTTGGAAAAAATAAAGAAAAAGCAACAGCAAGCTTAAAAATAAATGCAGTATATAGAAATGGCGAAAATATAAATGGAATGGTAAAAAGCATAGAAGACATTACAGGAGTAGAAATAAATAATTATTTAATAGTAGATACAGATGCACTAGTACAAGTAGTAGATGCAATAGGTGGAGTAGAATTTGACGTGCCAATAGACATGAAATATGATGATACTACACAAGATTTACACATTGACTTAAAAGCAGGTTATCAAAAACTAAATGGACAACAAGCAGAATGGCTTGTAAGATTTAGGCATAATAATGATGGAACAAGCTATCCATTTGAATATGGCGACAATGATATAGGAAGAATGAGAACGCAAAGAGAATTTATAAGTGCAACCTTAAAACAAACACTTAAACCAAGCAATATATTCAACATAACAAAAATAGTTCAAATTGCATTCGACAATATAAAAACAAATATGGAATTTGATACAATAAAAGACTATATACCATATGCCGTAAACTTTAGTACAGAAAATTTAAAAACAGGAACATTACCAGGAACACCAGAAAAATGTAATGGAGTTTGGATATATACAGTAAACAAAAAGCAAACAGAAAAATTAGTACAAGAATTATTTATTGATGAAGAAACTTCAGATGAAGACACTACTACATCACAAAATAGTAATGACACACAACAAAAACAACTAAAAATAGAATTGTTAAATGGGACAGGAAAAGATAGTAATCTATCGAAAGCTACTGAAATATTAAAAGAAAAAGGTTATGATATTGTAAAAACAGGGAATACTAATTCTACAGCAAAAACACAAATAATAAATAGAACAAACCAAAAAACAGAAGAAACAAAAAAATTAAAAACATTATTAAAAGTAGGGACAACGTCACAAAAGATAAACAATTCAAAAGTGGATTATACAATAATATTAGGAAAAGATTATAAATAGAGGTTAGAGATTAGAGGTTAGAAGTTAGAAAAAAGAATTCTTCGAAGAAATTTCTTTAAATCCAACATCTAACTTCCAACTTCCAAAAAAGGAGGAAAGTTAAATGGAAAATGAATTATTAAATAAAATTATTAAATTACTAGAAGATAAAAAGGCAATAGACTTAAACACAATGGATGTAAAAGAAAAAACCACACTTGCAGATTATTTTGTAATAACAAGTGGTACATCTACAACACATATAAGAGCCTTAGCTGATAATGTAGAAGTAGAACTAAAAAAAGAGCAAATATATCCTAATAAAATAGAAGGATATAATACAGAGTGGATATTAATGGACTATGGAGATATTGTAGTTCATATATTCACTGAAAATGAAAGACAAAATTATAATTTAGAAGAATTATATGAAAGAAATGCATAGTTATAACAAACTGCTAGTTTTGCTAGCAGTTTTGTTTATTTAAGTTTCTCCAAGTCTGCTTCATCCACGTGAAGCTACTTTAACTCTTAAATTTTAATACATTATGTATAAATTTTATAAAAAAATAGCGAATTACAAAAATGTAAATAAAATGTCATAATAGCTATAATAGAACGCCAAAACCCTACTTCCGTAAGTGGGTTTTTGGCGTTTTTTGTAATATATGGAAAAACCGGAAAAATCTGATATTGCAATATTTTTTAATATATTTTAAAGTATAATTAATATATTATATATTTGGGGGAGTACATATGAAGAAGAAAAGCATATTAATAACACTAATAATAACACTGCTAATGAATAGTATTATAACTATACCAATTAACAGTATTGCAGCAGTGGAAGATGAAAAATTTACTGCCAGTGAAATTCCATATAATTTATCAATTATAAAAGCAGGACACTATACAAACGAGTATAATGACCAATATGCAGAAACTAATAATAGTAAATCTATATATTTAGATTCAGAAGGAAGACTATGGGAAATAGATAAAGATAAGCAAGAATTAAAGCAAATTATAAAGACATATAGATTTTCAGATATTGCAGTTGGAAAAAGTCATATAATAGCATTAGATAAAGAAGGATATTTATGGGCATGGGGAAGTAATGCGTATGGACAATTAGGAAATGGAACAAAAAGTTCATCAACAGAACCCGTATCAATATATCCTACAAAAACATTTAAGAGCATAGCTTGTTCAAATAATGCATCATTTGCTATTGATTTTGATGGTAAATTATATGCATGGGGTTCTAATAAATATGCAGAAGCACAAGCAAATAACGAAACAATGACAGAAACATATAATGCAGCTAGTCCAGCAAAGCACAATACTGTAAAGATTCAAACAACTCCTGTTAATATACTAGAAGAGAATAGATTTAGTAAGGTTATTGCATCTAGAGATAGTGTTATAGCTATTGATAGTGAAGGATATGCTTGGGGATGGGGATATAATACTTTTGGACAAGTAGGAAACTATGCTTCTAATTCAACTATATACTACTGGCATGCATCTATAGCTGGTAGCGATTGTAGCTATATAAAAGATGCTATGAAAATAAGTACAACTCAAAAATTTATAGATGTATCTATTGGAACTTATCATTCAGCTTTTATTGATGAAGAAGGAAAAGCATATACAATGGGCTCATGTAACGGAGGAGCTTTAGGAAATGGAAGCTCAAGTGGTGAAGTACATGTTTTAACACAACCTTCTTTCACAGAAGATATAGTTTTTAAAGATGTAATAGCAGGATATAACTTTACAGGATTTATAGATGAAAACAATAATGTATGGATGTGCGGAAACAATGCACTAGGATGTGTAGGAAATGGTACAACTACAGATACTGCAACAATTGTAAGAGTAAAAGTTGATGGAATAACATTTGTTAACTTTCTAAATGATACAGCATCTAGAAGTATACATGTTGTAGATTCTAATGGCAATTTATGGGGTTGGGGACTACCTAAAGAATTGTTGGCAGATAATACTGCATATGGGCGTGTTAAAACTTCACCAATACAAATAACAGGAAAATTAAATGAATACACAGTAACATTTAAAGATGGAGATAAAGTATTAGACACACAAACAGTAACATCTGGTGGATCAGCAACAGCACCAGCAAACCCAACAAAAGAAGGATATACATTTACAAGATGGGACAAAGACTTTAGTAATGTAACAAGTGACTTAACAGTAAATGCAGTATGGGAACCAAATGCATATACAGTAACCTTAAACACAAATGGTGGAGCAATTCCAGAAGGAGAAAATGTAACAAGCTATACGTATGGAGTAGGAGTAACACTACCAACACCAACAAAAGA
>JAAWOE010000036.1 GCA_022799315.1 Clostridia bacterium
GCAAGAATTAATTCTTGCTTTCTTCTTTCTTAGTAATATTTTTAGTTAATAAAATGATTAGTATTCTCCTATTATTTTTTCATTTGATATATATCACAAGCGTTCATTCTTGCTACATGTTCATATGAAGAAAAATTTAATGTTTGTTTTATTGTATCTAAATATTTTTCATAATCCATATGTTCACTTATCATAACATATATTCCATTTGTTGTATTTATATCTTCAAATATTTCTTCAATTTTATTCTCTTCAAACATATCTGAATCTAAAATGAATGAGTTGTCAACTTTTGAGTATAGATAAACATCATCTAAAAAACGATTATCTTTTAAATTCAATATATATAACATTGGTATATTATGATGTTCTTCTATTCTTTCTACAGTTGCTCCATAACCTTTATATAAATAACTTATCTCTATGTCTGTTAGTTTTGGATATATTAGCATAGTAATAAATATGATGCTTAATACTATAAATGTGTTTTTACTAGATATAACCTTCTCTAATAATACTTTTATTAAATAGAATATCCCTATTATCATAAATGGACAAACTGGCATAATATATCTAATCTCTTTATATGGTGAAACAAGGGCTACCAATATAAAGTAGAAAAATGCTGGTATAAACATAAACCAGAAGTTTTTATCTTTAAATTCAATAACTAATTTTCTGTTCTTTACTATTTTATATACAATAATTATAAATGATATAATCACAAGAAATATAAGAATTCCATTAAAAGTATTATTATTTAAAATTCCAAGATATCGTCCAAGTGAATTCCAAATTTGTTCTATGCTTTCTAACTTTGAAACAGCTCCTGTTCCCCTATATCCCATAAAAATATGTACAAATGAATATGGGAAAATTACAAGTGAAACTATTGCAGAAATCACCATCATTATGGTATATCTTATAGCATTTTTAAAATTCTTCTTACAAATATTATAAAGCATATATATTACATATAAAACGAATAAAAATACCAGATAATAATAGTGTGTTAATGATCCAATAATAATAAGAATAGACATTGGTATTAATTGTTTTAATGATAAGTTCTCTTTATTTAAACAACACATATGTAAATACAAAACCATTAATAAATTTAAACCATTCAATGCATACATTCTGATAAATATTGTTGTCTCTATTGCTGCATAAGAAAAGGTATTAATTAAAACCATTAACAAAGCGTATACTTTATTGTTAAAGATTTTATTTGCAATCAAATAGATAAAAATACTAGAAATAGCATAAATAATTATGTTTAATATAATTCCTGTCCACATTGAAAATGAGTCTATTGTAAAACTTGCAGCAATTCTTAATAGCAAATAATAAAAAGGAGGATGAACATCATTTTTTTGATTTTCATATACAGGCATAAAATCTAATGCTTCTTCACTATTGATACTAAGATAATCTTTATAATATTCTTTAGTGTGCCAATTGTTATATAAATCGTCTTTTTTCGTAAGGTCAATTTGTTCATAATTCATTAAACCATAAGAATATCCCTCATCTATTTGTAAATATTCTTTCTTGCTTCCTATATATATTCTTGTAATGACACCAAGAGAAATAATTATAATTAACAAGGTAATTACTATCTTGTTTTCGTTTTTTAAAAATAGCTCTTTTAATTTCTTCATTTATTTTCCCCTTTAATACTAAAATAGAGATATACTTTTCATATATCCCTATTCAATCTATAATTTGTTATGCTACATCATTAATTTTAATGTCACGAACATGTTCAATTTTTTCCCAGCTTGTTTCTCTTTTGAATAAGCATTTAAAGTTAATTAATAACCATGATCCTAAGAATAATGGATAGCATAAAAGTCCCTTCCACATTGGTTTAATTGGTTTTTTATCTAACAACATTATAATAATTGCTGTACCAATTGGTAATAAAAATGTTGGTATTAGATATCTTAAAATATTTTCTATTAATTCCCAAGTTGTTAGTCCATTACCTAAATATAATATAAAGTTAATTCCTAAAAGAATTAATGTTAGAACAAACATAGGTATACTTCCGACTATATATAATAAACCATCAAAATTCATTAATGTTTTATGCTCTTTTGTCGCTGTCGCTAAATCCTTTGTATAATTTTGTATACATTGCATATGTCCTACTGTCCATCTTGATCTTTGTGACCAACTTTGTTTAAACCCTACTGGTTGTTCATCATATACAATTGCATCTGTTGCCCAACCAAGTTTTTTTCCTGCAATAATTCTTTTTAGTGAGAATTCTATATCTTCTGTAAGAGTTTGTGTATCCCAACCTGTTGGTTTTACAACATCAAATTTAACCATAAAACCTGTTCCATTTATTAATGGAGATAATCCCAAGTTATATCTTGCTAAATGATAGAATCTATTCATTGTCCAATAGAATATTGCATATCCTGCAGAAATCCAACTATCTGTTGGGTTTTTAATATCCCTATATCCTTGAACAACATCTTCACCTTGGCAAAGTTTCTTATTCATATTTTTAATAAAGTCTTCATGAACAATATTGTCTGCATCAAAAACGCAAAATGCATCATATGGAGCATCTTCTTCGATTTTTTTATTTAAAAACCATTTTAAAGCATGGCCTTTTGTTTTATTTTTATCATCAAATCTTTCATATACAATTGCTCCCGCTTTTTTTGCAATTTCTGCTGTTTTATCTGTACAATTATCAGCAATTACATAAATATCAAATAATTCCTTTGGATAGTTTTGCTTTGTTAAACTCTCCACCAAGTTACCAACTACAGATTCTTCATTATGTGCTGGTATAATTGCCATAAATCTATTTTGTTTATCTTCTATTATCGGTTTATCTTTTAATTTTACTAATGAACATATACTTACAATAAGTTGATACAACCAAAATATTGTTACTATCCATACTAATGCTTGTTGAAGCACATATAAATATACCATTTTTTACTCCTCTTTATATAATATTAATAATAGTGTATTTTAATCCATATATTATTATACTATCTTGGACAATTTTTTTCAATATTTAGGACAAAATTCATAATTTCTTAAGGTATCGAATTCCTACTTCTCGCGTATTACGAGTCACCTTTTTAATAAAGAATACTTTACTCTGGGCGAACACAAGGCTCGCCCCTACATTATGATTATTCCTCTACTTTTTCTTCTTTGTTTTCTTCTTCAAGATCACGTTTTGTTAAGTTAATTCTACCTTGGTCATCTATTTCATAAACTTTTACTCTTACAACATCTCCAACTTTTAATACGTCTTCTACTTTTTCAATTCTTTCTTTAGAAATTTTAGAAATGTGAAGTAGTCCTTCTTTTCCTCCTGGAACTTCTATAAATGCTCCAAATGGCATTATTTTTGTTACAGCTCCTTCTACTATTTCTCCAACTTCTACATCTTTTGCAATATCTTCTATCATTTTTAATGCTTTTTTACCATTTTCTGAATCTGTTGAATAAATAAATACTCTTCCATCTTCTTCGATGTCTATTTTTACTCCTGTTTCTCCAATGATTTTATTAATCATTTTTCCACCAGGTCCGATTACATCTCTTATTTTATCTACATTAATTGTTGTATTAATTATACTTGGAGCATATTTAGATATTTCATCTCTTGGTTTATCTATTTGTTTTAACATTATTTCTTCTAAAATATATTTTCTTGCTACTCTTGTTCTTTCAAATGCTTCTTTAATGATGTCGTATGTTAAACCATCTATTTTAATATCTACTTGTATTGCTGTAATACCTTTTTCTGTTCCACCAACTTTAAAGTCCATATCTCCAAAGAAGTCTTCTAATCCTTGAATATCTGTTAACATTATATAGTGGTTAGGATCATTTTCGTCTGTTACAAGTCCTGTAGAAATACCTGCTACTGGTCTTTTTATTGGAACACCTGCATCCATTAATGCAAGTGTACTACCACATATACTTGCTTGAGATGTTGAACCATTTGAACTTAATACTTCAGATACAACTCTTATAGCATATGGGAATTCTTCTTGTGATGGTATTACTGGTACTAATGCTTTTTCTGCAAGTGCACCATGCCCTACTTCACGTCTACCTGGTCCTCTTGATGGTCTTGCTTCACCAACACTGTAAGATGGGAAGTTATAGTGATGTATATATCTTTTTGATGTTTCTTCATCTATTCCATCTAACGCTTGTTCTTCGCTAACCATCCCTAAAGTTGCTACTGATAATACTTGTGTTTGACCTCTTGTAAATAAAGCACTACCATGTACTCTTGGAAGTAATCCTACTTCACAAGAAAGTGGTCTAATTTCATCTATTTTTCTACCATCAGGTCTTTTTTGCTCTTCTAGTATCATTTTACGTACTGATTTTTTCTCTAATTTGTATAAGCTTTCTCCAATATCTGTTGCTTTTTCTTCTGCAACTTCTTCACCATATTTTTCTACAAAATATGCTTTAACATCTTCTGCTAATTTATCCATATTAGCATCTCTTACTTCTTTATCAACTGCTTGTACATCTTTATACATTCTTTCAGCATATTTTTCTTCAATTTCAGCATAAACATCATGGTCTACTTCAAAAGATTTGTATTCAAATTTTGGTTTTCCTATTTCATCTTTCATACTTTGTATAAAGTCACAAAGTTTAATAATTTCTACATGTGCTTTTTTAATTGCTTCTAACATTGTATTGTCTGGTATTTCATCAGCTCCAGCTTCAATCATTGCTATTTTTTCTTTTGTTCCTGCTACTGTTAGAGTTAATCTTGTTTTTTCTCTTTGTTCTAATGTTGGGTTTATAACTATTTCATCATCAACATATCCGACAGCTACAGCTGCTGTTGGTCCTCCAAATGGTATATCGGAAATTGATAATGCAGCTGATGCACCAATCATTGCAGCAACTTCTGGTGAATTGTCTGGTTCTACTGATAATACTGTTGCAACAACACATACGTCATTTCTAAAATCTTTTGGGAATAGTGGACGAAGTGGTCTATCTATTGCTCTTGATGTTAATATAGCTTTATCTGCTGGTTTTCCTTCTCTTTTTAAATAACTTCCTGGTATTTTTCCTACTGAATATAATTTTTCTTCATAATCTACTGATAGTGGGAAAAAGTCTATTCCATCTCTTGGTTCTTTTGATGCAGTAACATTAACAATTACTACAGTTTCTCCGTATCTGACAAGTACGCTACCATTAGCTAGTCCTGCCATTTTACCTGTTTCTAAAACTAATTTTCTTCCTGCAAGTTCTGTTTCAAATGTTCTAAACATAATTTCATTTCTCCTTTTCTTTTTTATTATTATATAAATTCGATAAAAGTTAAATAGTTGTAACCTCTATATTATATAAATAGTATTTATTTATATTTATACAATATACAAGCTACCTACTATTTTCACAGTTATCGTTTATAACTAATTAATAATAGCATTATAGGACGTTTAATATTTTCTTAAACGCCCTACAAATATAGATTATTTTCTTAATCCTAATTTTTCAACTATAGCTCTGTATCTTTCTACATCTTTTTTAGCTAAGTAGTTTAATAAATTTCTTCTTTTACCAACCATTTTTAAAAGTCCACGTCTTGAATGATTATCTTTTTTGTGTACTTTTAAGTGTTCTGTTAATTCTGTGATTCTTTCTGTTAAAAGAGCAACTTGAACTTCTGGTGACCCAGTGTCTTTTTCGTCTCTTTTGTAAGTTTTAATAATTTCTTCTTTTCTTTCTTTTGTCATATCGTGACAACCTCCTATAAAATAATATATTTTCCTTAAACTGAGCCAAAGAGGAGTTTTATCCTTAAGCTAAGAATAAGGTAATTTTTAACATTATTATTATACAACATATAAATAAAAAAAGCAAGGATTTTTGCAAGAAAAAAGATCCCAATACTTTGAGATCAAATTTCTTTTGAAAAGGTGGTTGGGTTAACAGTTTCTTTGCAGCCTTCAGTTCTCTAAGTTCTCCTTAGCTTTTTCAATAACCTCCGTTAAAAACATTTCATAAGCTAAGATATTTCTTTTATCGCCGTGAAACTTGTTGTTGCAGAATTCAAGAAAAACCTTAGGGTCATCTAAAAATGCATCCGCAACAAATTGGCTTGCACGGAACCTCAGGGTAGCTTCATCTAGTATTGTCAGCTTTCCACCTGCAAAAAAGCCTTTAAGCGCATATAACACATTGTTGCTAATTTCATGCGGCACATTAACTTCCAGATTTCCAGATTTTACTTTACACTGAATCTTGCTTGTATTCATCCTTTTAGCTCCTTTCCCTCACACGAGTTCAAAAGCCACCTTTTCACAATCAAAACAAATTCTTAACATAATTATAGCATATTTTTCTATTTTATGCAATGTCTTTATAAGCAAGAAAAAAGGCCTCGAAAATCGAGGTCTGAATTCTTTGTTTGAAAAGGTGGCTTGGTTTACTGGTTACTTACTTGTTGCTGTTTATCCAAGCAGATCTTCGATCTTCTTTTCGACCATCTGTAAGAACATGGTTGGACCCGAAATGGTGCCGCCATCTGTTTCAACGTCCTCCTGTGTAAGCGACCACGAAACAGTGTCCTTAAGAAATTCATCTGCAACATACTGTCCCATAAACAGCAGCTGAGTCTTTTCGGAAAAGCCAGATTTTTCAATTCCTGCCCGGAATCCAGTAAGCGTAGCTTTTACTTCCTTTGCCGCATTTTGTGTCATCTCGATCTTAAGCTCTCCTTTTTCGTTCTTGTAGTACTTAAAAGTATTGTTTGCCATATATAGCTCCTTTCCCTCATATGAGGTCAAAAGCCACCTTTTTCATAATCAAAACAAATGATTAACATAATTATAGCATACTTTTTTATTTTATGCAATGCCTTTACATAAGCGGATTTTACTTATGTATGCTGTTCACAATAAATTCTACAACATTATCTATATTATCTTTCTTCTTATAAAATTGTTTTTCTTCTTCATTTAATTCTACTGCATATTTATTAAATTCTGGAATAACACTAATAGATTCCAATGGATAACCTGGATTTCTTACTTTAGATGCGTTATCAACAAAATAAAAGTGATCTTTAGTCCATGAATAATTTTCCGCTCCATTTTCATCACAAATAACCATTCCAAATATCCATTTGGCTGTTAATTTTCCGCCATATGCTTGTGCTAAATCAGTATAATACTCTATCATTTCATCATCATTTAGTTCTTTTCCATTTACTCTTCTTACATATGTTCCTGGTTGTTTTTCTTTTGGTAGTTCTTCTATAAATAAACTATTATCCATTCCAATTGTTGGGATTTTAGTTGCATCATAATATGCTTTTGCTTTAATATAAGCATTTTCTATTGCATCTTTTCCATTTTCTTCTATTTTTAGTTTAAAATCTAAATCTTTTAACGTTATTAGTTCTATTCCTTTTTCTTCTAATGCATCTTTATATCTTCTAACTTTTGCCGGATTTGTTGTCGCAAATAATACTTTCATTTATATTTCCCCTTTAACTTTACTACTTAGAATTGCGCTTTCTTAATCCATTCTCCATAATTGAAATTTTCCTGTAATCTCATCTACATCTTTTGTGTTTCCATAAATTACTGCACCCATATACTCTAATTTATCATTTTCTTTTGAACTAATTGATGCTACTAATTCATTATCTGTTCTAGTATCTAACATATCTTTAGGATAATCTGCAACTATTAGATTTGGATTATTTTTAGCAATGTCTATAGTATTTTTCAATTTTCCGGCTTTTACTTTTGTTATTATAAATGGGAATTTGCTAATTCCTAAATGTTCTACTCCTGATTTATCTGTAATGGTTGGTTGTCCCATAATTTCATCATCTGAATACTTACCTATTGAAATTGCTAAATGCCCTATAACATTAAGTGCTACTGCAGGTTCAACATTTGATGCAATAATTCCTACAATTTTTTTATCTTCATAATTCATATTTTTTACTCCTTTATTAATTAAATTTTAGTTTTAATAAAGGAGTAATTACATTCTCAAGCACTTCTATTTTTGCCCATAATTCTCCTCCATGCATATTCCTTGGATATTTAAGCATTATATAATACCTCCACTCACACTATATAATTTTCTTTAAATTATCTAACCATTCAAAACCTTCATTATCTAATTTTTGTAATTCTTCTATTCTAAAGTATTTTACTTCTTCAAGTTCCTCTTCTTGTAATTTGCATTCCTTTAAATCTACATTCTTTCTAACATAATATACTGTAAAATGTGATTTTTCATTGGCATCCATGCTTAAAAATTTTAGTTCTTCTTTATTCAAAAGAATCCCTATTTCTTCTAAAGTTTCTCGGATTCCTGCCTCAAGTGGTGTTTCACCCAAATCTACTTTTCCTCCACATATACCCCATTTACTAGGATTTGCTCTTTTAAATCTACTACGTTTTTGAAGTAATATTTCGTCATTTTCATTAATGATAACTACTCCAACTACTGATATATAACGTCCATTAGGCACATTGTTAATATCACGAGCCTCAACATGTGTTAAAATTTCACCTGTTTTATTCCCATTTATATCAACTAATTCATGCTTTTCCATTATAACTTCTCCTATTACACTTTCCTTTTTATATAATAATATTCTGTGCATACATCTTTAAATCCTAATTTCCTATATGTATCTGCTGGATAATAGCCATCTTCTGTTTGCAAAAATGCTAATTTTAGATTTTTATCTTTACACATTTTTAATTGTTGTTTTATAATTTCTTTCCCAATACCCTTGCGTCTAAATTCTCTTTTTATTGCTAAACCATATATCCCATAAATTTCTTTATCATATACTCCACTTGTAACTCCTACTATTTCATTATTTACTTTAGTAAAGTAAAATTCGTCTGTGTATTCATTTTCTACATTTTTATAGTTTTCATAGACTTCTTTATATACAGTGTCTAAATTTCCATATGGATCATCTTCATCTCCTGTTTGATATGCTTTTATCATTTCATCACTATAAAGTTTCATATCTGTTGTTTTTTCTAATTTTACATTTAAAGAGCAATTAGTTTTTATCTTGTCTAGTTCTTCAAAATCATCGAAAATTTGCCATACTTCATTTGAAACCAATTCGTAACCATTATCAAAAAACTTTTCACGAAAACTATAAGTTTCTTCCATACATGGTAATATAGCAATGGCAACTTCTCTGTTTTTTTCTTTTATTTTATTACTTGCTTCTAATATAATTTTATCAAATTCTTCTTTATTCTCTGCTTTTATGTCTGTAATAAAATTAGACCAATAGTCTCTAATTTTATTATGATATGCAATGCTATATTTTTCAAATTTATCTATTCTGTCAAATTGAAGCCCTATATTTGCATATATGTTAAAATGTTCTAATTTTTTAATTAATTCTAAATCCATAATATCTCCTATAATTTAATACTGTATATTTTCAATTCAATTATACAAGAAATAGCATTATAGTGCAACACATTATTAACTTTTCACTATTCATTCTTCACAAGAAAAGCCCTTCACTTTCGTGAAGTTTTTTTCTTGTGGCTCCTCTTGTTGGACTCGAACCAACGTCCAGTTTGTAACTAACATTTCTTCTTCACTTTTTAAGTTCGAAGAAATGCAGTTACTGCACAATGCTCCACTCTCGCTTACTCTGCCACTGGCAGCGCTCGAGTTCGCATCCTACCTCGGCTCCGTGCTTCGCACTCTCCTAACCGATAGGTCGTATTTATTTTTGCAAATAAAAAAGCTAATCATTGCGATTAGCTTTGGCTCCTCTTGTTGGACTCGAACCAACGACCTATCGGTTAACAGCCGAGCGCTCTACCAACTGAGCTAAAGAGGAATATAAAACCTGGCGACAACCTATTTTCCCAGCAGGGTAACCCACAAGTATCTTCGGCACAATAGAGCTTAACTTCTGTGTTCGGTATGGGTACAGGTGTTTC